>JASFOJ010000001.1:0-112980 GCA_050116575.1 Gammaproteobacteria bacterium
CCTTTGACGGTGCCCATCTTCTGGCCATTGATGACAAGCCGCGTTCCCATATCGGGAACGTAGTCCATAAACACCACGTCACCCTCTTTTAAGTCTTTAAATAAACGGTTAAATTTATCCAGCCGCTGGCGCAACGATGAAAGCTGCTCGCCGCTATTATTATCCTCAAATCCTTCCGTCCACCCAGAAGTAATCTTTTCTTTGGACAGTGCGTCATACAGGATATACATCCCCACCCGCTTCGGGCCCGGATCATCAATAATTTGTTGAACATCATGCATTGCTGCCGGTAAGTACAATGCACCGACGTATATATCAAAAAAGAATTTCGTTCGCAGCCCGGCGCCATTGAGCGACAATACCGCACCGTTGTCCAAAGTTATATTTTCCGGAACAGATACACCTTCAATATCTTTACCAAATACCATGCAAGGAAAAAACAAAACGCCCAGTATTAGCGTAAAAATCGCTTTTTTCATTGTTTCACCTTTGGAGTGTGGACTTTTTTAAAACCATCAGCCGGCTTGCGGCCATTATGTAAAATTACTATTATGTAAAAAAACCATATCATGCCGCAAATAGCGGCACACAATGTCCGCGTTTGCTATTTTTCAACACCAACTCGCCTGGCTCCCCGGTTGATTGATTAACTCTCTCACGTTGGCTTCTATGACCCTATAACCGACGTTACCATATATCTTTTGGCGGCCTTCATTGAATATAAAAGTTGGGCTGCCGGATATCTGATATTCTTCCTTCAACTGAGAATCAATATCCATTGCTGCATGAGCCTCACCGCTCTGAATTTTATTAAGTATTTTGTCTATCGGTAAGTTGAGCTGCTCCGCAATTTCTATTTGCACATCGCCGTTTGATATATTCTTAAGATCTCTGAAAAACGCCAATCTAAGTTCCCACGCAAAAGTCTCCAACACGGTCTTGCCGGTTTCGAGTCTGGTCAATTCATTTTGCGACTCGGCCAACTGGATTGCCTTCAGGAACAAATGACTGCTTATAGACGTGGTTGGCTTATTGGAAAGCCACACATCTTTATGAACTTCAACATGATCGAACCCGGACGCTACACCAACAACATGTTTATTGTAAGCAGAAAGCCCGCCCTTGCTCTTCCAGTTTGTCTCCATCATCGAATCGACCGCGCCGAATACCGGCAAAAAATGATATTGGATATCGATTTGTTTGCCGAATTGGTTTTTTAATTCATCAACTCTTATTTGTGCAATGTAAGCCCAAATACAAAGCACATCGGAGAAATGTGATACGGTGACAACCGGTGTTGTATTCATAAAAGGAACCTGTGTTTTTCTGGAGAGATATGCCGTAATTTTTCAAACATATTCCGGCGGTTGTTGCTTTTTCCATTCTCTTATTATTTGTTCGGTAATAGTTAATGGCCTGAAGTCATACCGGGATAATTCAACAGGTGTAAGGTATTTTACCTCTGCTAATTCATGATTTGTCTGTAAATCGCCACTTGCCAGCACCTCAAACGCGAGAATTAATTGGTTTTTTTCCTTGAATAAATGATAACCCAAAAAGCCTGAAATTTTACCTGTTAATCCCAGCTCTTCCTTAACTTCACGTAACACACAGTCTTCAGGGTGTTCGCCACTTTCAAGGTAACCCGTTATTACTGAAAACACGCCCTTCGGCCACTGAACATTTCTGGCTATGATATAGTTGTTCTTGTTTTTAACCAGTGCCGCTACCACGGGAACCGGATTGTCCCAATGGATAAAATTGCAGTACTCGTTATCACATGCGATTTTGTTTTCGCCATCGATAATTTTAAGGGACAATTCATTTCCGCAGTTCGGGCAAAATTTCATAGATCCGCAATATTTATCAAAAAATCCACATAAATTTGATATGACATGAAGGCAGCCGAAGCCACATACACAATATAGCCATAATTACATATGAATGTGTCTCATGTTGGAACCGGCATTTTACCGTATTTTGTTTGCAAATGACCATCTTACGGTTATAAAAAGGTCAATATAAACAAACTGTACGGAAGAGAAATACGCGCTGATTGGTCAAGTAACGCAGCCGTTAATGCCACCGGCCTGGACACCCGGAAGCGGGTGGCCAAGCCGGTTTTACAGTAATATATGTGAGTTTTAGTCAGAATTAACAATGCTACTGCTATTTGGCTGCATTAACCAGCTAACTGGACACGTCGTTCCGGATGCAGTTCATTGTACAAATCCCAAAAATAATACGCGCCCAATATGAGTCCCTGACATATCTCGCGGCGTTTGTAATCCATGGGCCAGTAGTCACTACAAACATCGAACAATACCTTTGAGTGTTCCAAGTCCAGTGTTTCGTGGACCTCGTAATGACGTTGGACACCTGGTTCTATCCAGCCTTTGTCGACAATATGGCCAGCGACAATATTGCTGATAGTGATAAATACGTATTCGATCATACCCAACAGAGCTGCGCCAGCTTCCGGCGAATTGCTCAAACAATAATTGCGTAGCGACTGATTAAAGGCATGAACGCCTGGAGGACAATTTATTGCGATTTCCCGGTCCGTAACGCCCAGAAGTTTAAGAAACTGGGTAATCGTGTATTTGTGAGGCTTTTTGTCACCGATAAGCCCGTGCTCTTCGGCAACGTTTTCGACTACCTTGACACGCCGCTCCAATTCGGGAATTTTCGCCACTGTTGCAGCCAGGGCGCATGAAAAGCCTTCCACGGCATAACGAAAAGCTATTTGCGATCTGGCAAAAGAATCCTTGTCCGTAGTTTGCATCCAGACGAAATAAGGATGTTTGGCAAAATCGAACTGTTCGGCCACGTATTGGTATGCCTTCTCAAGTATCTCGTTTTTTTCAATATCTTCGACAGCGATATTGCCGGGTGAATATAACTTATTCTCATTTTGCATTTCCGATGTGGGCTGCATAACGTGTCTCCTCGCGATTTACACTGTAGGTTGATATGCGTGTTAACAAGCTTACAACTGGTGGTGAAGCTTTCGCCCGGCAAAATGCCCCCGTGCGATTGGTGACGCTATTACTGCGCAATTACTGCTAGACGGGACAAACGGTTATCTGCCGTCAAACCGGCATGTAACTGTTTGTAGTGGTACATCGAAGTTATTATTGTTAGTTGGCAAATAGGTTACGTGTTTCACCCTGTCGTCGGGTATAAACAGATGCTTGTCAGCGACTTGACTTGTTGTTTCGATTTCTAAATTTTTGTTTTGAGGAGAATTCTATGCAGCTTCGATTAGATACCCATCGATATCCTTGAATACGCGTTTTAACGGTGCTTCTTCACCGGTTATCCGCAACCAGACAATAGCCCCTTCGATGAATATAATCGCGTTGGTCGCAAGGACACCCGCCATATAGGGTGTATGATGGCTTTTAAATATTTTGATATAGGTTTGTTTCCAGTCCTGAAAAATCTGGTTCATAATTTGCTTGGCTTCGTCGCCAATCAGATCACTTTCCATGCCCATCACCCCAATAAGACAACCCTTATTGTCGAGAAAATAGGCTTTTAACATTTTGTTTATTTGTTTGAGCCGTTGTTGCTCGCTAATTTCCTGGTTATCAGCGACGCAAAATACATGAGTTTTCAATTCACTATGGAGGCGGTTTAGAATATACAGTAAAATTTCTTCCTTGCTGTCGAAATGGTGATATAAACTGCCTTTCAATATTCCGCAGGATTTGCCGATTTCCGACATGGATGTGCCTGCATAACCGCGCTTTACGATTAGACGAATAGTGTTTTCCGCAATTTCCTCAGTTGTCACTTTCTGAACTGCCATGGGCCATCACCTACCTATCGTTTGGTTAAATATATATTCAATTTGCCCCATTATCAAGTCAAAATACGGTATTTCTATCATCGATAACCAAGCAAATTGATCGTTAAGGATTATCATTCATTCACTACCCCCTGGTAGGGTGTAAAGTCGTGTAAAACGATGCTCCAATATTTTTACCCAATTTTGTTATTAGCTATTCTATTTAAACCTTTTCAGTAGCTGTTCCTGTGTGTTCGCGGCAGGCACTATGCTTTACCGATCAACTGTCTCCATCAGGAGACCCGAGATTTTTCCTCACAATATGGGTGGGTTCACCATCCAGGCTATATTGGTTTTTTTGCCGCCAATATTGCGTAATACCGTCCACGCCTTTTTTGACGGCCCATTGCTCCAACTGACCTCTTTCGCCGGCAAATTCAAAATACGGGACACCCATGCCACAGGAAGTTTGCACCAGATTAATGCTCAAATCAAAAATTTGCCGTGCCCCCGGCAGGGGATCGAACAAAGCCGATAGTTCCGGCCAATCGGAATCAGTTTGGTGGACCGCTTGGGCTTGACCGTAGACTCTCAATATCATTGGCTTGCCTTCAAAAGCACAAAACATGAGTGTCATTCGATCCTGTTGCTGAATGTGAGCCGCGGTTTCGTTGCCACTGCCCGTAACGTTGAGCCAGACGATCCGGTTTGGGCTTAAAACACGCAAAGTATCCAGCCCTTTTGGCGAGATATTAATTCGGCCGGTGGCGGCTGCCGTCGCAACGAAAAATATTTTTTGTTGCTGAATGAATGCCGTGATGTCATCAGTGAGTGCCGCGTATTGTTTTCCCATAACAACCCCATAATTTGTATTCGCTAAACGCAATTGTTGCAAGTGTCGTCTTATACATAACCCCATCCTGCAATGAAGCATTATTGATCCGGGCATCGCCGGCATCCGTCGCTAAAACCTGTGAATAATATCTGGCGAGAGATGCGGCTGCCTGACCGTTACCGGTGGCACAATCCCAGGTGCCATATGCTGTTGAGATAGCGTTGCCAGATATTGAAACAAGGTCTCGGGATATTGTGGCCGATACTGGTTGTACTGTCGCGGTACCTGGGAAATGTGATCTTTAAACATACTGCTCATGTGGATTTTCCGTAGCAATGGACAGGTCGAAAGTGGTTTTTCCGGTAACAGCCAAATCGAGCTCTGCGTCCCATGAATATTAAATTGCTATTTGCAGCGATGCAAAAAAACATAGTCGTACCACGTTACCAATCGGTATAACCATATCTCCGGATGCAATTTGTCACCACAATTGATTCCGCTCAATGTCTTTTTCCTTTAAAACGATATAATTTTTCACAAACCTTATTTTACCCAAAGCCAAGCGTGGTATTTTATTGTGTCGACCATGTACGAACAGTACTATCACTTAAACGCTGATCCGTTTTGCCTGAACCCGGACCCGCGGTTCAATGTTTTGCATTCCAGCTACCGCAAAGCAAAAACCTACATTCTTTTTGCACTTAACCGGGGAGAAGGCTTTTTACTCGTTACGGGCAAACCGGGCACTGGCAAAAGCACCCTGATCCAGGAAGTGCTCAACGAGATAAAACAGAGCCGTTTTCAGATCACGACATTGGCAGCGACACAAATAAAAACCGATGACCTGCTGCGAAAATTGGCCGCTTCCTATAAACTGCCCGTTGATAAAACCAACAAAGCCACGGTTATTCAATACGTACGGCGATATTTGATTGATCGCCGTCAGCAAAGAAAACATACGGTATTGGTCGTGGACGAGGCCCAGGAATTGTCGGAAACCGCGCTGGAAGAACTTCGCTTGTTGGCTAATCTGAAACTGAATAACCGTCCATTGTTGCAGATTTTTCTGGCAGGACAACCACAACTATACGATGTACTCAGCTCTGGCTCCATGGATCAGCTACGCCAGCACATTACCGTAACCGCCACCCTGCGACCGCTCTCCGCCGACGAAGTCGAGGCCTATATTCAGCGCCGGCTAACAGTGGCCGGCTGGCGACATGATCCCGAGTTCGACAAGAATATATATCCTTTGATTCACGAAGAAAGTGAAGGCATTCCGAAGCGAATTAATCAAATTTGTAATCGGTTGTTACTGCATAGTTATGTAGAAGCCAAACACACAGTGAATACAAGTGACTTTAATACAGTAATGAAAGAAATAGCCGAAGAACACCCCCATGATACCTATGAAACACTAAGCCCCCAAAATCCAACACAGGAAAATTACACTAGCGTCACTACAGGCCTCCATAAAAAAGAACTACATTGATTCGTATCAGTAGACGTCGGCAACCATCCTCAACCACCGTCCTCCAGACTGATAGTATCTGATTCAGGAGGTTATGATGGAGAACCGCACCAATAAAACACCAACATGAAAAAGCAATTGCGTCGGATAATATCCCATTGAGGTTGGCGTGTTATAAAGATTGCGCTCTTAAACGCAATGCATTGCTGATTACAGATACCGAACTGAAACTCATGGCCGCAGCTGCAATGATAGGTGACAGCAACACACCAAAAAACGGATAAAGAACACCTGCCGCTATGGGTACACCCAGTGAATTGTAAATAAATGCGAAAAACAGGTTTTGCCGGATATTGCGCATGGTGGCACGACTAAGATTCCGGGCACGCGCAATGCCCTGCAAATCGCCTTTCACCAGGGTAATGCCCGCACTTTCCATGGCCACGTCGGTGCCGGTACCCATGGCGACACCTACGTGGGCTTGCGCCAGCGCCGGTGCGTCGTTGATGCCATCTCCCGCCATGGCGACAATTCTGCCCTGACGCTGAAGTTCTTTAACAACACTGGTTTTTTGTTCGGGCAGCACTTCCGCCTTGACCTCCCTGATACCCAGTTGTTGTGCCACGGCGTTGGCCGTCGCCTGGCTGTCACCTGTGAGCATCACTACCTGTATCCCGTCATCTTGCAGTATTTTAAGCGCTTGATGGGTAGATTGCTTGATGGGATCTGCAATCCCCAACAGCGCGGCGGGCTGCTTATCGATGGCAACAAACATAACCGTTTGTCCTTGCTTGCGCAGATCAACGGCTTGTTGTTCCAGATCTCCGCTATCGATGCCCTGACTTTCCAGCAGCTTAACGTTGCCCAACGCAATAGCTTTGTTTTGCACTTTGCCCGTGACGCCTTGTCCGGTAACGGATTGGAATTCTTCCACTCTGGATAATGTAATATTTTTGCCTTTGGCGCTTTGTACAATCGCCGCAGCTAATGAGTGTTCACTATTGTTTTCCAGACTGGCGGCCAAACCCAACACTTCCCTCTCATTGGCATCATTGATCACTTCGATATTTACCAACTTCGGCCTGCCTTCCGTCAGAGTACCGGTCTTGTCGACCACAACGGTATTGACTTTTTCCATGGTTTCCAACGCTTCGGCGTTTTTAATCAGTACGCCAAGTGTCGCGCCACGGCCAGTACCCACCATAATAGACATCGGTGTCGCCAGGCCCAATGCACAGGGACAGGCGATGATTAATACCGCGACAGCATTCACGATCGCATGCGCCAGTTTAGGTTCCGGCCCCCAAATAAACCACGCAATCAGCGTAACGACGGCGGCAATAACAACAGCGGGAACAAAATAACCGGCTACGGCATCGGCCAGCTTTTGTATCGGTGCGCGGCTACGTTGCGCTTCGCTAACCATCTGCACAATTTGCGCAAGCATGGTATCACTACCGACGCGTTCGGCGCGCATCAATAAACTGCCTGTGCTATTGATAGTGGCACCAATGACACGCGCTCCTTCTGACTTATCCACTGGAATGGATTCACCGGTAACCATGGATTCATCCACGGAACTGGACCCGGACACGACCACGCCGTCCACAGGTATTTTTTCACCCGGGCGTACCCGCATTTGGTCGCCGGTCTTCACTTTGTCCAATGGCACATCCTCTTCCGTGCCGTCGGGCTTCACCAGCCGGGCGGTTTTCGGCGCCAATTCCAGCAGCATTTTTATCGCGGCATTGGTGCGGCTGCGGGCGCGCAGTTCCAGTACCTGACCCAGCAATACCAGGGTAGTAATCATGGCGGATGCTTCAAAATATACTGCCACGGTACCCGCATCGCTGACCATGGACGCAGGAAACAAACCGGGAAGCAACAGCGCCACAACGCTGTAGACCCAAGCCACCCCCACACCCAGAGCGATCAAGGTAAACATGTTCAGGCTGCGGTTCACCAGTGATTGCCAGCCGCGCTGAAAAAACGGCAGACCGCCCCACAGCACCACCGGTGTAGCCAGCACAAACAACAACCACTGTAACGGCTTAATCGCAATAAACTGTTCAGCAACGGCGGGCGCAAGATCATGGCTCATGGCCAGAACAAACACCGGTACGGATAGCGCCAGGCTGATCCAGAACCGTTTTGACATGTCCCGCAATTCGGCATTATCTTGTTCCGCGGCCACGGTACGGGGTTCCAGCGCCATGCCGCATTTGGGACAACTGCCGGGATGGTCCTGCACCACTTCCGGATGCATGGGACAGTAATATTCTGTTTTACTTGCCGGCGCTACCGATTGGGTTGGTTCCAACGCCATGCCGCAAGACGGACATTGCCCGGGGGCCTCCTGCTCTACCTCCGGGTGCATGGGACAGGTGTAAGCAGCCGCCTGCCCGCCACTTGAAAGCTGAGGTTGTTGCCGAGCATGAAGGTGCGTTTCATGTTGATCGTCGGGTTCGGGCTGCGGCTCGGTATATTGACCCGGTGATTCCTGAAATTTGTGCAGACAGCGGTTGCTGCAAAAATAATATTTCCGCGATTTATACTGATAGTGAAAGTCACTGTCTTCAGCCACCGTCATACCACAAACCGGATCTATATGTTGGGTAGTGTGTTTTCGTGCTGTATCCATAACCGGTATCCCCTGCTTTTATGCAGAAAGAGCTATTACCCTTTTATACTTTTTTATCGATAGCTTCGATCAAATGACACACGGATTCACCGTCCGGTACACCGTCAGGCATTTGTTCCCAGCGCGCCAGCGCCTCTTCCATACGATGTTGCAGTACCATCAGTTGCTGCAGTTTTTTACGGTTCTCGTGGATGCGCTGTTGAATAATCTCCCTTACCCTGGGACAGGGAGAATTTCCGCGGTTGGCGTCGCCAAGGATGTCCTGAATTTCATTTAGCGTAAAACCCAGATGCTTCGCCTGGCGGATAAATTGAACCCGTTGCCGGTCCGCACGCCTGAAAAGTTTATAACCGTTGTTTTTATCGCGCTCCGGTTTCAGCAAACCGATACGGGTATAATGTCGGATGGTATCGGATGTGACACCGGTGTCTTTGGCAAGTTCGTGTACAGTTAGCATGGTTAACGTATCCCTTTTGAACGCTATTGTGATTATAAACCTGTGTGTAACACACAGGTCAACGTCGCGGGACTTTATAGCCAGGCATCGAATTGACCTCGGTCATTTCAGAGTTGTTATTACACAGCTTTGGCGTTAAACACGAAATAAAAAGATACCGACGCTGGAGGATTGTCGATACGAGCAGGAAGCCAGGGGATATTTTTCCGAAATGGGCTTAGTAAGGACGGCGCAACATTGACCCGACTTGCCAACCACGGTTACACCACCCGATGATTATAAACACTATTTTTTGTACGGATTATCGGGTATCAAGCACGAAACCGAGGAAATTTCCATTATTATGCGCTTACAGCGTGGGGATACTCGCTGGCATATTCACCATACTTTTTGTCCATGCCTTTTATATGTGACACGAGCCATTTGTTAAGAAACACAAAAAACTTGTCGGGAACGTTTGCGCAACAGGTCTTATATTCGTCGATAAGCTGGGAGAGCGTGGTCAATAGTGCTCGATGTATTACTGCATGATTGCGCAGGCCATCATACCCAATGGACTCCATGTAACTTTCTTCCGCCGCAAAATGCCAACGGGCGAAGTCAAAAAAGCTGTTCATCCGGCCCAAGATCTGTGGTTTTGGTTCGCCATTCTTGTTCAACTGATAAAGTTCATTCATCATATTGATTAATGTTTTATGTTGCTCGTTCATTTCCACCACGTGAACATCAAATTCTTCAGACCAGGCTATTAAAGGCATAATAATCTCCCACGCATATCAATTTTCCAATGAACCGCTCACCACAACTTTTAGTATCGGAAAAATACCGTAAAGAAGAAGCCCGGCAACAACTTGTTCTTTTGATGAACGTCAAAAAACCACACACCCGTACCGCTGACGCCCGCTAAAATGTGACGAACCTCACACTTAACTACCATGATGGACACCGGTCATACACAGGCTATTTTAGCCGCGAACCAACCGGATACCTGCCAAATTTGCGGGTAAATATTTCGAGGAGATTTTGTGAATGGAACAATCATCGTGTCAGACGATACACTTCGCTGTCTATCAATCTGTATGTACTGCTGAATAATAGCTTGTTTTAGCCGGGTTATGTGGATTGCATTTTGGATCAACTGTTTTCGGACGGCACGGTAAAATAAAACGTTGCCCCTTTGCCAACCTCTCCTTCCGCCCAGACGCGACCGCCATGGCGCGTTATCACACGATATACCGTCGCTAACCCGATACCGGTACCCGGATATTCATCGTAAGCGACCAGTCTTTGAAAAGCGCCAAACAATTTATGTGAATATTTCATATCAAAACCAATCCCGTTGTCGCGAAAATAATACACTTGCTCCCCGTCCTTGGCGACTTCTCCAAACTCTATCCTGGCAGTTTGTTCCTTGCCGGTATATTTCAGAGCATTGCTTACCAAATTGGTAACAACAATATCCATCAGCAAATCATCACCGGTAACATATACACCCGGTTGCACGACGACATCAACTTTCCGACCATTGACGCCATGCCCCAGACGAGCAAGAACCGAATGCACCTTGGAACTCAGATCAATCTTCTTTTTGGTGATTTCGCTGCGGTTAATACGGGAAAGTTCCAGTAAATCATCGATCAGATCGCCCATTCGCTGGGCGGCATTGCGTATACGAGCCAGGTTGATCCGGCCTTCATCACCCAGAACTGCCTCATAGTCTTCCTGCAGTATCTTGCTATAACCGTCTATCGCCCTTAGAGGACTACGAAGATCGTGCGATACCGTATAGGCGAATGATTCCAGTTCCTTGTTTTTCTCCTCCAGTTCACGGGTCCGTCGTGATACTTTCTCTTCAAGATGCTCACGGTGGCTTTGCAGCTCTTTGTTCATATTTTCCAGATCATATTGCGTGAGAATGAGGTTATTCGCCATGTTATTAAAAGTGCCAGCCAGTTCAGCGGCTTCATCGTTCCCTCTGACCACGGCGCGCTGGGAAAGATCGCCCTCATTAATAGCGTGCGCCGTTTTGGTCAGCTGAACAATGGGTTTACTGATCATTCTGGCAAATGTGTACGATACCCCGATCACTACAAACATGATGCCGAGGGTAATAACGAAAATATATTTGACCAGGCTGTTAATGGGCTTGAACGCTTCCGCGGTGTCAATTTTGACAACCACTCCCCAGCCGGTTTCACTAATATAGTTGGTCGCAGCCAGTACTTCTTTTCCCCGGTAATCCGTTGCCGTAGTGAGCAATGCTTTTTTTGCCGCTAACGCTTTCACCAGCGGGTTGGCATCATTGTCAATGGGCTCCTTCAGCGTTAACGCCGCTTCGGCGTTAAATCTCAGCGGTGTTAAATATTGAACAGCTTTTCCATCGGCGCTTATCCTTCCCAGCAGGGTCTCTCCGGTTTGCCGCAGGCCTGAATAATCGCGGATCAGTGATACGATATTATGGGCGTTGGATTCGATCAGCAAAATCCCGACAAATTCGCCATTAATGGTTAGTGGACCGGATAAATAAACGTTCAGATTACCATTTTCATCTTGAAAAAAATGTTCCGCATTATTCTCCTTTCGCGCTTGGGCATAAAAATCATATTGGCGGTAATTCAGCTTCGCCTGCCCGGGTTCGGTCGAAACAATAACACGACCGTTCTTGTTCAATACGGAAATGGCCGTGAAACTGCCAATGGATGCCAATGCGTCACCGATAATGCGCCTTATTTTTACAAGGAGTTCTGGATTGCCTGTTTTCAGGTATTCACTGAGACTGATACGCAATTGTGTACGGCTTGTCACCAGGCGGAGGCGTTCCAGGTTTTGCTCTATGATGCTGCGCACACGATGGCTTTGGATGGATGATACGGATTCAAGATGCCCCAGGACTTCAGAAGTCAGAATTTGTTTTACATAAAAATAAATAAATACACTGATGAACACCAGTGCCAGTAAAGACACAGTGAGGTAAGTAATACTAAGTTTGGCGCGAATGTTCATTAATTCACACTATAGTCCATTCTGAACCACTATTAGTAGCCGTATGTATATCAAATATAGCGCGAAAGAATTGTAATGAAACCCGGACTGCCGGGTTAATGCAAGATACAGCCTTAATCACCGGTTTTTATCCTTTTGACTATCGCATCAAATTAGACGGCCCTGGCGTCTGACTCCCTATGACATTGTCACTAAATACGGCTGTTGGTCTGAGTCGGCCAAAAGTTGTAAGCAAAATTTACTCAATATTGTTATATCTTGGAATTTTTGACCTCGACATTACAATAATCGTCACTGTAATACCCCAATATTATATCCGTCACATTCGTGCCCGTCGGACCTGTTTGCAGTAGATCGCCACTGGCGGTAAATAATGTCGAGGCATCCGCCCGTTGCAGATAAATGCCCGGGTCGAAATGAACGCCGGATGTGCTACATGCCCTATCTATCGACGTTGCATCCGCACATACACCGGCAACCCCGGAATTGCCGTCATCGCCGTCGGTCCCGGCCGACAACAGCGCCCATCGTTTATGTCTTTCATGGTGTAACGCAATCGCGGCACTCAACGCCAGAGTTTGGCAACGACCACCGGTTCCCGGGTTCTCGGGCAGGGTAACCGTGGTTTCGCCACCCCAAATATGAAGCCGACCGGGTCGTGATTGCATAATTGCCGCCACTTTTTCGCCGGTTTCAACCGCATCTCCCTGCAAATACTCGTCGTGAACTTCTGCCGCATATCCCAGGTCCCTGGCAGCCGCCGCGGCCGCAGCGACGGCTTGTTGAATATTGGCAATGATTTGCCAGTGAATTCCATGAAAACATTGATCGCCGGGGGCAGGCATGGGCGGCGCCAGTGTAAGCATGCGCTGGATCTCGGCGGGCAGTGATTGCCTGTCGGCCGGCGATAACGAAGCCCCTGACGGGAACAGTAAACCCGATCCAATAATGGCAGGATCATCGCTCTGAACATCGGAGATTATCAGTACCATGGTATCCCGGCCTTCGAGATACCGCGCCAAGCGACCTCCTTTAATGGCGGATACCTGTTTGCGAATGGCGTTCATTTTATCGATGGGCAAGCCGCTGTGCAGCAACCACTGATTTAACTGTTGCAGGTGCTCGATGGTCAGAGACGGTGGCAACACGTCGACCAGCGCCGAGGTGCCCCCGGAAACCAAAAACAACAATCGGGTCGTGACCGGTATGTCTGCTATTAGTGCCAGCAACAGTTCACCTGCCTGCAGGCTGTTTTGATCGGGCAATGGATGACCCGCTTCCACCACCCGAAACCCGGAAAGGCTGCCGCCGTAATATCCACGTTTGGTAATAACCAGCCCTTCCTGCATTTTTTCGTCCAGCACACGCTGGGCGCCCGCGGCCATTTGACAGGCGGCCTTGCCCACAGCAATGACACATACATCGCCGCCAAGCGGGTGTTGCTGCAAATAACGTTCAACGCAGCGGCACCCTTCTACCGATTGCACGGCTTCGGTAAACACCCGCCGCAGGTCACTTTTTAGTGCGCCATTGCGTGAGCCATTGATATTCATGGATATTTTAGGCCGCGGCATTGGCAAATAAACGTTCGGCTCATAACCATTGCGATAACTGTGTATTTGCGTAAAATCGTTTATGTAAACTGATTATAATTAGTACAGATGTCGCGCCAGTGGCATCATAATAACAACAATAATCTGAAACGCGGTAATCCCGGTACAGCAGTAACATTTCGATAAATATACGGTTCAATGGTTGTGCTATGCATTGTATAAATTGCGGTTTCGATAATCCTGAGGGTATGAAATATTGTGGCCAGTGCGCAACACCGCTGGCGCCCGTTTGTGGCCAATGCCAATTTGAAAACCCCCCGGGTTTCAAATTTTGTGGCCAATGTGGTCACCCTTTACAAGGGGGAAAGTCACAGGGGGATAAGATCGGCAATACGGCGAGATCGGATAATTCCCAAACCGCCGGCCATGGGGCCGTGGCTATGGCTTCTTCCCAGAGCGGTTCCGGTTACCATGAAGCCGAGCGCCGACAGTTGACCGTTTTGTTTTGCGATCTCGTGGGATCTGCCGCGCTGTCTGAGGTCATCGACCCTGAAGACCTGCGCGATATTATGGGTGAATACCGGGATACCTGCCAGGACGTTGTTGAGCGGTTTCAGGGGCATATAGCGCAATACCTGGGGGACGGCATATTAACCTATTTCGGCTTTCCCCAGGCCAATGAAGACGACGCCAGCCGTGCTGTCGAAGCCGGGCTGGCTATGGTGAGCGGTGTCCAGCTCCTCAACGAACGCCTTTTTGCCGAACGCGGCATACAACTGTCAATTCGCGTGGGCGTTCATACCGGCCTAGTGGTCATCGGTGAGATCGGCAGTGATGACAAGCGGTCATTGGCATTGGGCACCACTCCCAATGTGGCCGCGCGGTTACAGAACCTGGCCGAACCCAACTCCGTATTAATCAGCGATGCCACGTACCGGCTTGCGCAAGGACACTTTCGTTGCACTTGCATCGGCGAAAATACGCTAAAGGGTTTTCGCGTCCCGTTTACGCTATACAAGGTCGAAGACAGCGGTCAACAACCGTTTCCGGCGGTTTCCGAATCGGCGTATAACCAGGTGCCGCTTATTGGCCGGGAACAGGAATCGGCGTTGATTCTGGACCGCCTGGAACAGGCACGCGCCGGCCAGGGACAGGTCGTGTTATTGAGCGGGGAAGCCGGTATCGGCAAATCGCGCCTTGTACAGTTGCTACGCGAAGTGGTGGTTGGGGACGATGTTCGTCTTTTCGAATGCTGGGGATCGCCCTATCACAAAAACAGTTTTTTGCATTGTGTCATGACCGTATTTCACGATGTACTTGAGCTTGACCAATGCACCAGCGACGAGGAAAAAATCCAGCAACTGGAAACACCCCTGGCAAATTCAGGCGTGCCGCTCACCGAAAGTGTACCGTTACTGGCGGAACTACTTTCCATAACGATACCGCAGGGTCGCTACTCTGAGCCGCAATTTACACCGCAGCAGCGCAAACAAAAAATTCTGGAATCACTGCTGGGACTGGTACTGGGGCTGGCAACGGACCGCACGGTGGTCATTATTGTTGAAGACCTGCACTGGGTGGACCCCACCACCGTCGAACTGCTGGAAATGCTGATCGATCACGTGCCCACGATGAATATCTTTCTGGTGTTAAGTTATCGTCTGGATTTTACACCACCGTGGTCACCGCGCTCCCATATTACACACATATCCGTTAACCGACTGACCCGCAAACAGGCCGGCCATATGGTCCGTTGGATCTGCAACAACAAGGAATTGCCGTCGACGGTATTTGACGAGATCATCAATAAGACGGACGGCACGCCGTTTTTCGTGGAAGAACTGACGAAAATGGTCCTGGAATCGGATATGTTGCGGGAGAGCGGTGACCATTATGAATTGAAAGGACCAGTGTCCAGCCTGGCGATTCCCTCCACGCTACAGGATTCGTTGATGGCAAGACTGGACCGGCTGGGCGCCGCAAAGGAACTGGCGCAACTGAGCGCGACCCTGGGCCGCGAATTCGCACACAATATTCTCAAAGCGGTAACCGAAGGTGTTTATAGCGACATGGAACCCCAGTTATCGTCACTGGTCTTCCATGAACTGCTCTATCAACGGGGATTACCGCCAGGAGCCTCTTACACGTTCAGGCATGCACTGGTGCACGAGGTCGCATATCAATCGCTGCTGAAGAAAACACGACAAAAATACCATCGCAAAATCGCGGAAGTACTGGCTACCCAGTTTCCGGAAAAGATTCAGGAAAACCCGGAAATCATGGCGCACCATTGCAACGAGGCCGGAGATTACGAAAGTGCTGCGCAATACTGGTCCCGTGCCGGCCGGCTGGCGATTCAACGCTCGGCCAATGCCGATGCGACAGTCCATCTAACCAGTGCCCTGACTGCACTGGAAAATCTGCCGGATTCGGAGAAAAAGGCGGAAACGGAATTGCAGGTGCAAGCGGCGTTGGGTCTGGCCAATATGCTGTTAAAAGGTTATTCCGCCGATGAAGTACAATCCGCCTACGGCCGCGCCTATGAACTCAGCCGCCATACCGGTAAATCATCCGCGTTATTCCCGATACTTTGTGGCTTGTGGGAATTTTATCTGGTTCGTGCCGACCTGGAGACGGCACAGGATCTCGCCATTCAGCTGCAAAACATGGCTTCCAACAACGGCTGCTTTGTGGAGGCATATCGCACACTGGGTGCTACCGCGTTCTGGCGAGGTGATTTGGCAAGTGCTGAACAGTACCTGCAACGCGGACTTGCCACCGAAGTTGCTGACCAAACGACCCAGTCCATGCCGGTCTACGGTCAGGACAGCCGGGTGGCGACACTGGCCAGTGCTGCCTGTGTATCCTGGCTTACCGGTCATGCCGATCGCGCTCTCGATCAGATAGCCCAGGCGCTGTCCCGCGCCAACGACATTAATCATCCGTTCAGCATCGTCTATGCCACTTACTTTTCATCCATTATTCGTCAGTTACGCGGCGACGTCGAAGAAACGCGGCAACTCACTGAACAAACCATGGAATTGTCGCGGCAATATGAATTTACCTTCTGGTTGGAAATCACCTGTATGGTGAACCTGTGGGCACAGTTTGAGCTCACCGGTGACAGCAAACTTATTGAAGCATTTAAGGCCAGGCTGGACCATTATATCAAGGTCGGCAGCCGTCTTGCGTTATCATACTTGAGATCATTGCTCGCCCGAATGATGATCAAGGCCGGATGGCTTGACCAGGCCAGCGCTATCGTAGACAGCTCCATTGAGGATTTATCCAAACACCAGGAGCACTTCTTCCAGTCGGAAATTTTTCGCTTGAAAGCGTTAATTGAAATGCAACTGGAATCAGGCGCCGGGGATCCGGAGGTGTCATTTGTCGAAGCACTGCAAACCGCCAGCCAGCAAAATGCACTGGCACTGGAATTACGTACCGTCATCGATTATTGTCGCCACTTGCGCCGTCAAAACCAAATAGACAAAGCTCGGCAACAGTTAGCCGATACTATGGCAAAATTCAATGAAGGAAAAAACAGCCGCGACTACCGGCAGGCGGAAACATTGTTACAGGAATTAACAGCGGATACCCACGAACCGGTCTTGCTGAAACCGCAACGACAATCGCCTTCGAAGGTCATTTAATGGCGGAAATTGAATTTACCGCTGGTTTAAAGCGAAGATACCGCCGATCTAAAGCGAAGAAAGTCCAGTGCGATAACGATTCTATATTTCCACGCCTAAGCCGATGCGGCACGATTGGCGGATTTGCGAATCAACCACAACGCATCAATAAACTGATCCCGGGCCTCTACCAGGATATCCTCCACATCCGCTGGCGATACATGGGTTACTTCCCAGATTTGCTCCGGTACATCATTGAGGTAATTCCCCTCATGGGCACCGGCTTCCGCCAGTTCAGTGATCATATTGGCCAGATAAACAATCGAGGCTTCGAGAGTATAACCATCGGCATGACTGGGCGTATGATGATTGGCCGTGGCCATTTGGTGGCTATACGGTAGTGACCATGCTTTCATTAATTCCGCCCCTACACGGGTATGGTCAAATCCGAGCACTTGTATTTCCGCTTCATGAAGGGGTACATCATGTTCCTGTACAAATTGCTGAACGCGCCGGTATTGTTCAGGTAATTTATACGCAATCACCAGCCTGCCGATGTCGTGCAACAATCCTGCGACAAATAGCCGCTCATTGTGCAACACACGTCGCTTTTTGGCGATAATGCGCGAAACGATGCCGCAGTACACCGAGTGGCGCCAAAAGGATTCAATATCAACAAGATCGCTGGGCAATTCCTCAAAAATACTCGCAACGGTGGATGCAAATACCAGATCGCGTAATTCTTCGTTGCCGACGATAGTAATCGCCCGCGACACTGTCTCGATGCGGGCTGGAAAGCCGTAAAACGCGCTGTTTACAATCCTCAACAGACGTGCTGTCAGCGCAGCATCATTACTAATGACCTTGCCAATATCAGCGGCGGAGCTGTTGGGATCATCTACCATTTCCCTTACGCGCACACACACGTCGGGCAAGGATATTAAACCAACCACGCCATTAACAATATCTTCCGGAGAATGTGTTTTACAGTGACCGCGACTGCTACTTGTAGAAACCGTCATTTTTTCACAAATACAAATAATTAAGTTGTTTAAGTTTCAATGCTAACTGTTAATACCATTGAAACAAATGAAGACTTCCATGATCCGGCAATAACCGGGGCTGCCTATGCCAACGACCCTTCCCCGCAATTGGCCCGTTGCTTGCTTTTATGTAATTAGTATATCGGTCGGTACACCCCGGCATTAAGCCCGTCACGTTAAAAGTGTGACCCATGCACGCAAAATTTATCGCGAAAATTCATGGGGTTACCGGATTGCTATCGACGGAATAGGGACTTTCTGGATAATTTGAACGGTTTTTGCCTGTGCGCCAGGTTAAAGAAACCTTAACCAGTGGCCGAATACCTGACTAACACCGTGCTAAAAACATACGCCAAAAACGAACGGAATTTTACAGCAGGTTGTAGATTTTGAGCGGCGTTGAAACGGTAAATGGAACTGGGCTGTCGCCTCATCAAAGTACGATACCCCGCCACCATTGCAGTTTTGTATCAACCAAGGATTTTATTATGAGTAACAAACTGATAGTAACAGCCCTTTGTGTCGCAAGCCTCGCCTTCGCCGCAGGCAATGCCCAGGCCACCGTTAAACCGCCCCAAAACAGTCTGCATTCGATTTCGATGCAGCAGGATCAAAACCTTAATGAAACAAGGGCTATTGCGGAGAAAATCTGGGACCAGCTGACCTCTGAATTCATTGATCAATACGAAAACGGCAATTACGCAAGCGCAGCAGCCACGGCGCGCAAGGCCTATGAACTGGCCAATACCACTTTCGGCCCCCGTCATATTAATACCGCCGATTCCATGCTCAAGCTTGGAATCGTAGCCGAAACATTGGGCGACCTGGATACCGCCAGAGACGAAATGTTGAGCGCCTTGCGTATTCTTGAAGTCCAGTTGGGTCCAACCCACGAGGATGTCGCGGTAGTACTGACCAACCTGGCAAACGTTTATTTCGAACAGAACGAACCGAAATTATCCGAGCAATATCATTTACGCGCGCTTTCTATCCGCAAACAATCACTCGGCGAATCCGACGCCTCCGTTGCCCAGTCTTTGTATAACCTGGCCGTGCTCTACGATGATTTGACGGAAAACGAAAAAGCCATCAATAACTATGAAGAAGCCATCCGTATCTGGAACCAGACGTTGGGCCCGACACATCCCTATGTAGCCAATGCCCTGAATAACCTGGCCAATGTCTATATGGCGGAAGGCAAGCTCGATACTGCCGAAAAACTCCATAAACATTCACTGGCCATCCGCAAACTGATCTACGGCAATGTCCACGCGGAAGTGGCCCGTTCGCTGATTAACCTTGGCGCCCTCTACGTTAAAGAAGACGCCTACGAAAAAGCCAAACCGGTCTACAAGGAAGCTGTGGCAGTGGCAGAAAAGCTGTTTGGCCCGTCCCATCCCCAGGTGGCTATGTTGCTGTACAGCCTGGCCAACATTTACCACATCCAGGGACGCATGGACCGTAACGAGGAAAAGGAATTAATGGTTCAGAAAGTGAGCTATTCACAGGCCGGAGACAACAGCAACGCCAATGCCGTCAAATCCCAAATCAAGAATTTGCACCGCTCGTCACAGGCTTATTTCTCCAAGGCACTGCCGCTGTATGAGCGGGCCCTGAAAATCCTGGACAACACACTGGGAAGTGGTCACCCGGCAATGACGGCCATGCTGACGGAACTTGCGCTATTGTACAAAAGCGTCGGCGAATTAAACAAAGCCCAGCAAATGCAGGCGCGTCTTAACCAGATTCAATAAAGCACTTCCCCTCGTAACACGTATTGCAGGCAGGATTATTATCCTGCCTTTTTTTATCGGATAATTTTTCGATAATACCTGCTCGCACCGCTGTGATTAAATTTTTGCGAGTCCCCGATCGATATCCGCCTTGATGTCATCAAGCGTTTCCAGGCCCACGGCGATACGCAACAGGTTATCCCCGATCCCGGCTTCGGCTCTGGCTTGCGGTGTTAACCGACCATGGGTAGTGGTCGCAGGATGCGTAATGGTGGTTTTGGTGTCACCCAAATTCGCCGTGATAGACAACAACCGCGTATTATCGACGACCTGCCACGCTTGCTTTTGTCCGCCCTTTACCTCAAACGATAAAACGCCCCCGAAATCCGTCTGTTGCTGTTTGGCCAGCCCGTGCTGCGGATGGATTTCCAGTCCCGGATGATGAACGGTTTGCACCTTGGGATGAGCTGCCAGCCATTGTGCCAGTGCCAGGGCATTGGCGCTGTGCGCCTGCATACGAATGCGCAGGGTTTCCAGCCCTTTTAAAAACACCCAGGCATTGAACGGACTCATGCTGGGGCCGCAGGTGCGAACAACCCCAAACACATCTTTACCCACTTTTTCGGTGTCGCCCACAACAGCGCCGCCTATACAACGCCCCTGCCCGTCCAAATATTTGGTGGCGGAATGTATAACCAGGTCCGCCCCCAGCAGCAACGGTTGTTGTAATGCTGGCGTGCAAAAGCAATTATCCACCACCAGCAGGCAATGATTGTCGTGAGCCAGCGTCGCCAACGCCTTGATGTCGGCCAATACCGTCAGCGGGTTGGATGGCGTTTCAAGGAACAATAACCGGGTGTTGGATTGAATGGCATCCTGCCATTGGTTCAGGTCGGCGAGATCCACAAACGTGGTGTCCACGCCGAACTTGGCAAGATAATTATTAAACATCATCACCGTGGTACCAAATACAGAGCGCGATGAAACGATATGATCACCGGCTTTTAACAGCCCCAGGCAGGTTGCCAGGATGGCGCTCATCCCCGAGGCTGTGCCCACACAACTTTCACCGCCTTCCATCGCCGCCAGCCGTTGTTCAAATACCCGCACGGTGGGATTGGTGAAACGGGAATAAATGTTACCGGGTTCATCGCCGGCAAACCGTGCCGCGGCCTGGGCGGCGCTTTCGAACACATAACTTGAAGTGGCAAAGATGGGTTCGCTGTTCTCGCCTTCATTAGTGCGTTGCTGTCCCGCCCTCACAGCCAGCGTTTCCAGCCCATATTGCTCATTTTCGCGATGGTTATCAGACATGACTTTTCCCTTTATCAAACTACGTAACAGGCGGGCACAAAAAAACCCGCTTTATAGACTCTTGTCACCGGATCGGTAACCAAGCTAAAGCAGGTTTGCGGTGTTGACGTGCTAACAGTTGCCGGATCTAATAAAAGTGACAGCAGTCAATGTCAATTGTTGCGGTACAAACTGTAAACCGTCAACTTCCAACTTACTAGGTTCAGTTCGCTTTTTCGCTTTAGCCGTATTTTTGCTGTTGACGCCCGCAAGCTGAATATTCAAATCGGCGCCGATAAACCAAGGGTAAAGACTTACCGGTTCCTTGTCAACAAGGTTCGGTTGTTGCGTAACGAAAGTCGCTTTTTCAGGTAAGTTTTTACGCGGTCTTTTGTTACGCGGTTTTTGTTACGCGGAATTGTGCAGTTCGATAACGGCGTTGTCCGCGGCCCGGCGTTTTTCCTGCTGGGAATCGTTACGCAACTTGTCAATGTCATCAAGGTAACTTTGGGTTACATCGCCGGTGACGTAACGTCCGTCGAATACCGAGGTATCAAAATCCTTAACGGCGGGATTGCCCTTGCGGGCAGCCCGGATCAGGTCTTTCAGATCCTGGTATACCAGCCAGTCGGCCCCAATCACCTTGGCAATTTCGTGCTCATCACGATCGTGTCCCACCAGTTCCGTGGCGGACGGCATATCGATACCATAAACATTGGGATAACGCACCGGCGGTGCTGCCGAGGCAAAATAAACTTTGCGGGCACCGGCTTCGCGCGCCATTTGAATAATTTGTTTCGAGGTGGTACCCCGCACGATGGAATCGTCCACCAGCAGAACGTTTTTATTCTTAAATTCCAGATCGATGGCGTTGAGTTTTTGCCGCACGGATTTTTTGCGTTGCTTCTGACCCGGCATGATAAATGTGCGGCCAATGTAACGGTTTTTCACGAATCCTTCGCGGTAGACCACACCCAGTTTGTTGGCCAACGGTAACGCCGACGTGCGGCTGGTATCCGGGATGGGAATAACCACGTCGATGTCATGATCGGGAAATACCCGCAGAATTTTGTCCGCCAGGTATTCGCCCATGCGCAAGCGGGCCTTGTAAACCGAAATCTTGTCGATAATGGAGTCGGGACGGGCGAAATACACGTGCTCGAAGATACACGGTGTCAACGAGTGCTGTTCGGCACACTGCTCGGCATACAGTTTGCCCTCAATGTCGATACACACGGCTTCGCCGGGTTCCACGTCCCGGATAATATCAAATCCAAGGGAATGGACCGCGACACTTTCCGATGCCATAACGTACTCTTCACCGTTTTCCGTGCTGCGCTTACCGAATACGATGGGACGAATACCCTGGGGATCACGAAAGCCCACAATACCAAAGCCGGTAATCATCGCCACTACGGCATAGGCGCCCTTGCAACGCTTGTGGACTTCACGGATGGCGGCGAATATGTCATCGGCATCGATGGTCAGTTTGTTGGATTGTTGCAGTTCGTGTGCAAACACGTTAAGCAGAATTTCCGAGTCAGAGTCGGTATTGATATGACGCCGGTCGGCGCGAAACAAATCGTTTTTCAGCTGGGTGGCATTGGTGAGGTTGCCGTTGTGCGCCAGGGTAATACCGAAAGGTGAATTAACATAAAACGGCTGCGCTTCCGCCGACGAAGAACAACCAGCAGTGGGATAACGCACGTGGCCAATACCCATAGTGCCTTTAAGGCGCAGCATGTGAGTGGTGCGAAACACGTCGCGTACCAGGCCGTTGTGTTTGCGCAGATATAACCGGCCATCATCGCAGGTTACGATTCCCGCTGCGTCCTGCCCCCGGTGCTGCAGCACGGTTAACCCGTCGTAAAGCATCTGGTTAACACCGCTTTTTGCAACAATACCAATAATACCGCACATATCCGGTTCCTCTGCTAAGGTCCTGAATTTAAATTTAAGGACTGACTATCGTAAGTGTATTCAATAGACGGGAGTACTGATACAACTTTTTAGACAACGTTTGATAATGATTTTTTATAGTTCAATTATATAAAAACGCATTGCTGATTTCCGGGGCGACATTGTTTTGCAGCCACAGGGCAAAGTGTTGAAAATGGCCGATCATCATGGATTCGCCCCACCAGGGATCCTGCGGCAAAGAGGTCAATCCTGCCAGTAACACCAGCATGGAAACCACGACTGTCCCCCGGGCAACCCCAAATACCACGCCCACGGCGCGATCGGTACCGGTTAATCCGGTGCGCTTGACCAGGTGCCCCGCCAGGTGGTTGATAAGTGCAGCCAGCATCAGGGTAAGTACAAAAAGTATCGTGAAAGCGGTAATAATTCGCAGTGACGGGATGGTGATGCTCGACAGGAACAACTCGGCCAACGGATTGGCATAGCGCAGGGCCAGCCAGAATGCCGCAACCCAGCCGATTAACGACAACGCCTCGCGGACAAAGCCCCGCATGACGCTGAAAAATGCGGATAACACAATAATGCCAGGAATGACGTAATCAACCCAGACCATAACTACGCTTGCCTCTCAATCGCTGCACCGATGTATTAACACCCGTCTACAACCGTAAATAGCCGGTTAAAACACTCTCACAATAACAACGAGTTGTGTCTGATTGCTGGTAACTGGTCCCACTGGTTACGCCGTGGGAAATATACATATTATAGCTTAAAAATCAAAGACTACAGGTTTTTTGTTAAGGTATCACTTGATTGCTTGCCGGCGGCGCTGTCCCCGTTCGTCATTCCCACCAAACCGACCGATATACCGCTAAGCTGGGCCAATTTTACCATTTTTGCCCCTCAATCCGCTATTTGGGAAACGACATAACCAGGCCGTTAAGCTGTGTTTCTTTTTTTAATCGGCTTTTCAGTTGTTCGGCCAGTTCCCGGGTCTGCTCCGGCCCCACCCTGACCCGATAGCTGGTTTTACCGTCGTGCTTGTATCGTTCAACAAAACTGGCGTGACCGTTGCTGCGCAATTTATCCCGCAATATAAGGGCGTTTTTTTCCACCGAGAAGCTGCCCAGTTGCACAACCCAGCCGGATACCACCGGTTTGGTTGTAGCTTTTGTGGTTTCTTCAACAGGTACAGGTTTCTTGGTTGTGGTGGCCGGCTTGCTGGACGCGGTTTTCTCCGGTTGTTGCGCTTTTGTTGTGGTAGTGGTCTTTGCGGTGACGGCCTTAGTGGATTGATCTTTGGTATCTCCGGCCTTGGCATCTCCGGCCTTGGTACCGCTGGCCTTGGCACCACTGACAGGCGGCGACGACTTTTCGGCACTTGCGCTGGTTTGGGTTTGTTGAGGCGTGGACGATGCGGTGGCGATATCGGCGTTGGCGCCCTTATCGGAGGTATCCGTGCCGCCGGTTTGCTTGCGCTGGTCATCGTCTTGCTGCTCACCCGCAGCCGCCCCTTGATCCACCGACTGGGTGCTGGCCATTGTGGCCTGCTCTTCAGCTTGCCCTTCGTCATCGTGTACCGGGGCCATTGCGGGACCCTGGTCGTCTTGTTCTTCCAGCGGCAACACCGCAGGCGCTTTGATTTCGTAAGTGGGTTTGGGCGGCACGTTAGAGGCAGACTCACCGGTGGTGACGTTACCACGGCCGGTGAGCAACATGGGAATAAAAATAATACCCAATGAAATTAATACAATGGCGCCAATCAGGCGCTGTTTCATGAAACTCGCCACAACTATCCTTTACCAGATATCACGATCAACTCATTCAACCCGATCAACTGGCTGGTGATGAAAACTTCCGCATTATACGCCGGGTGGCTAGTTATTTTATAGTGCTTGCTATCCTGCTGCGTGAGCTATGGTTATATCCGTACCGTACAGAGTACTGCGGTTGATCGTTTTGCGAATCCTGGGTTAAAGAACCTCGGACACCACATAGAAAGAACCGAATACGACTACCCGGTCCCCCGGCACGCAGGCCTCAGTTGCTGCATTTTTAGCCAACTCAACACTGTCGTAGCACGCCGCGGGAACGGTCGCATCCAATCGGCGCAGTTGTTCAAGAATATCGCCAACCGCCATCGCCCGTTCCACGTCGAGCTGCGCAATATACCACGCATCCACTACACCGGCCATGGTCCGCAGGATGCCGGTAACATCTTTATCCTTGAGAACTGCGAATACGGCCCGGGTTTTACCCTGGCAAGGTTGGCGGGTTAACGCCAATGCCAGCGCCTGGGCACTTTGCGGATTGTGTGCCACATCCACGAACAGGGTTACCTCACCGGGGATCAGTTGTAACCGGCCGGGCAAAGTCACCGACTGCAAACCCGAGTGGATGCCGGCGTCACTGACCGGTAATTGTTCCGCCAGTAAATCCACGGTCATTAATACCGAAGCGGCATTTAATATTTGAATGTCACCTGGTAATGCCGGCATGGGCAATCCCGATCGCCGGTGATTACCGCTTTGCCAATCCCAACGACCAGTATGCGGTTGAAAATGAAAATCCCGGTTAATGAGAAATAGCGGTGCTTGAAGACTGGCAAGGTGATCCATCAGCCTGGCCGGCGGGTCGGGGTCACCGCACACCACGGGGTGATGCGCCCGCGCAATGCCGGCTTTTTCCAGGGCAACAGCCTCGCGACTGTTACCGAGCCACGCCTCATGATCCAGGCCGATACTGCTGATTAGCGCCACGTCGGCGTCCATAATATTAACCGCATCCAGCCTGCCGCCCAGCCCCACTTCCAGAATAACCACATCAACCTGCGCCTGATAAAACAGCCCGATAGCCGCCAGGGTACCGAATTCAAAATAGGTGAGTGAAACGTCCTGGCGGCTTTGGTCCACGCGCTCGAACATATCACACAAGGCGTTGTCGCTAACCGGCTGGCCGTTAACAACGACGCGCTCGTTATAGCGCTTGATATGAGGTGAGGTATAGGCGCCTACGTTGTAACCGGCGGCCCGGTAAATGGCATCCAGCATGGCAACGCAGGATCCTTTGCCGTTAGTGCCGGCAACACTGATAATTTTAAAAGGTGGTTCGCCCAATTGCAGGCGTTGAAAAACCTCGCGAACGCGGTCCAGGCCCAGATCGATTTCCCGGGGATGCAATGACTCCTGCCAACGCAGCCATTGTTCTAAGGTAGTAAAGCGCATAACCGCGCGTATGAATACTAGGGTGTGGGTTGATGAGTCAGCATCGCCAGCACACTGGCAATACGGTCGCGCATCTGGCGGCGGTCGATAATCATATCAACGGCACCGTGCTCCAGTAAAAACTCACTGCGCTGAAATCCTTCCGGTAATGTTTGACGCACCGTTTGTTCAATAACGCGCGGGCCGGCAAAACCAATCAGCGCGCCGGGTTCGGCGATATTGATGTCGCCCAACATGGCCAAACTGGCGGATACGCCGCCCATGGTTGGATCGGTCATCACCGAAATAAACGGCAAACCGCGTTTTTGCAGTTTGGTCAATGCCGCGCTGGTTTTGGCCATTTGCATCAGAGAAAACAGTGCTTCCTGCATACGCGCACCGCCACTGGCGGAAAAGCAAATCAGGGGAATATTGTGTTCAATGGCGGTATTGACCGAGCGCACAAACTTTTCACCCACCACCGATCCCATGGAACCACCCATAAACTTGAATTCAAAGGCGGCGGCCACTACCGGGACACTTTTAACCTGTCCCATCATACTGATCAACGCGTCGTTTTCACTTGTGCTCTTTTGGGCCGTGCTGATCCGGTCTTTATATTTTTTCTGGTCGCGAAATTTAAGAACATCGACGGGTTCGAGGTTCGGAGAAATTTCCACACGCGGCTCCGGGTCGAGAAACCCTTCCAGACGGCGACGCGCGGGAAGACGCATGTGATAATCACACTTGGGACAAACGTCGAGATTACGTTCCAGCTCGGCACGGTATAGTACCGCGTTACACTGGGTGCACTTGGACCACAGTCCTTCCGGCACCTTTTTAGTGCTGCTTTCGGTGCGGATCTTGGATGGAATTAGTTTTTGTAGCCAACTCATTTTTATAACCGACCCATAGTTCGTTTTTTCGGGCAGCATGCCTGCTGCCCGATTCCATTGTTAATGCTTGTCCATCGCCTGGCGCATCGAGGCTATCAACGCCGACACTTGTTCGATCATCTGGGTGCGATAGGCAATATTCTTTTCGATGATTTGAATCAGCGCGCTGCCCACAACCACGGCATCGGCCACGTCGGCAACCGCTGCCGCGGATGATGCATCCTTGATGCCGAACCCCACCCCGATGGGCAGCTGCGTTTGCTGGCGAATCTGAGCGACTTTTTCCGCCACCGATTCCACATCTAAACTGGCTGCACCGGTGACACCTTTTAATGAAACGTAATAAACGTAGCCACGGGCAACACTGCAAATCGTGCCAATACGCTGTTCATTGGTGGTGGGCGCCAACAAAAAGATGGGATCAACGCCATATACCGACAGCGCTTCAATGAAGTCCGCCGCTTCTTCCGGCGGCAGGTCCACGGTTAACACGCCGTCAACACCGGCGTCGGCGGCGGCCTTGGCAAATTCGGTATAACCCATGACTTCCACCGGATTGAGGTAGCCCATCAGCACAACGGGCGTTTCATTGTCCCGTTGGCGAAACTCGCGCACCATGTCCAGTACCTGGTGCAAACTCACGTGATGCGCCAATGCCCGTTCACTGGCGCGCTGGATCACCGGCCCATCCGCCATGGGATCTGAGAAAGGCACCCCCAGCTCGATAATATTGGCACCCGCCGCCACCAGCGCATGCGCCAACGCCACGGTGTCACCGGGATCAGGATCGCCCGCCGTAATATACGGTATAAGCGCTTTTTTGTTTTGTGCTTTTAAGGCTTCAAAGCAACGGCTGATACGGCTCATTCAATGTCCTGTTATGCTGCCTTTGGCGATACCAAAGACTGTGGTTAATACATAAAGCCTGAATACGGCTTTTAAACTTCGATACCTTCCAGCGCAGCGACGGTGTGAATATCCTTGTCGCCACGGCCCGATAAATTCACAATAATCACATCGTCGGTCGACATACCCGGCGCCACCTTGGTGACATAGGCCAATGCATGACTGGACTCCAACGCCGGTATAATACCTTCGATACGCGTCAAATCATGAAATGCCTGCAGGGCTTCCTTGTCGGTCACCGCTTCGTATTTTGCGCGGCCGACGTCTTTCAGCCAGGCGTGTTCCGGTCCCACGCCGGGATAATCCAGTCCGGCGGAGATGGAATGAGTTTCAATAATCTGGCCGTCGGCATCTTCCATTAGATAAGTGCGGTTGCCATGCAACACACCGGGGCTGCCCGCGCACAGCGGCGCTGCATGCTTGCCGGTGTCCAGGCCCTCACCCGCCGCTTCCACGCCCACGATGGCCACGTCTTTGTCATCCAAAAACGGGTGAAACAGGCCTATAGCGTTGGAACCGCCACCAACACACGCCACTAACAGGTTGGGCAATTTACCCGTTTGTTGCTGGCATTGTTGTTTAGCCTCGCGGCCGATTACGGCCTGAAAGTCCCTGACCATGGCGGGATACGGATGGGGACCGGCCACGGTGCCGATGATATAGAAAGTGTCATCCACGTTGGTGACCCAGTCGCGCATGGCTTCGTTAAGGGCGTCCTTCAAGGTTCTGGATCCCGATTCCACGGCGCGCACTTCCGCGCCCAGCAACCGCATCCGGTAAACGTTGATGGCCTGACGCTTGATGTCTTCGGCGCCCATATAAATAACGCACTGCAATCCCAGCCGTGCCGCCACTGTCGCAGTGGCCACGCCGTGCTGGCCAGCGCCGGTTTCGGCAATAATCCGGGTTTTGCCCATGTGCTTGGCCAGCAACGCCTGGCCCACCGTATTGTTTACCTTGTGGGCACCGGTGTGGTTCAGGTCTTCCCGTTTTAAATAGATGCGGGCGCCGCCCAGTTTTGCCGTCCAGCGTTGCGCAAAATACAGCGGCGTGGGACGTCCCACGTATTGGCGCAGGTCGTCGTCCAGTTCCTCCTGAAACGCCGGATCCTTGATATAGTATTCATAGGCGGCACGCAATTCTTCCAGTGGCACCATCAGCGTCTCGGATACAAATTGACCGCCATAACGGCCAAAATGACCACCTTGGTCCGGCACACTGCCGGCAAACGTAGCCGGTTGTGACGATGCTGATTGTTTAGACACTTTGTACACCTCTCATAAATGCCGCCATTTTTTCCATATCCTTGATCCCTTTTTCGGCCTCTACCCCGCCACTGACATCGACGGCAAACGGCCGCACTTTGGTAATAGCCTGCCAGACGTTATCCGGTGTCAGACCACCGGCCAGAATCACGGGCTTTTCCAGTCCCCGGGGGATAGTTGACCAATCAAAGACCCGCCCGGTGCCGCCGGGCACCCTGGGGTCATGGGTGTCCAGTAAAATGCCCCGTGCCGTGGTATACCGTTTTACCTCCGCGGCAACATCAATACCCTCCCGCATTCTGATTGCCTTGATATACGGCCGGTTGTAAGCGCTGCAATCGACGGGTGATTCGTCCCCGTGAAACTGCAACAGGTCCAGCGTAACGCGATGTAACACCGCCGCAACATCCTTGGGCGATGGATCGACAAACAGGCCGACAACCGACACAAAGGGAGGCAATTTCTGAATGATCGCGCGCGCATCTTCTATGGTGACTGCGCGGGGGCTTTTTTCGTAAAACACTAAACCGATGGCGTCAGCACCGAATTCGACGGCTTTAAGCGCGTCACGGGCGCGGGTAATGCCGCATATTTTAACGCGTGTTCGCATATTTGTGCATTCTCTATGCTGGAAATTCCTAAAAACTCAAAGAAACGCGGTAGATTACCAGATCATGCGGGTATGGAGTACCCTGGGTAGTTCGTATTCAGGCGAGTAATCGACATCCACCAAATATAAGCCATGGGGGGGCGCGGTGATACCGCCCTGGCTCCGGTCTCGCGCCTCGAGCACCTGGCGCGTCCAGTCCACCGACTGTTCGCCCGCGCCGATCGCCATGAGCACCCCGGCAATATTGCGGACCATGTGGTGCAAAAACGCATTGGCGACTATATCGATTATAACGATATCATCCGTGCGGGTAACCGCGATCTGTTCCACCCGCCGCATGGGTGTTCTGGACTGGCAACCCGCCGCCCGATAAGCGCTAAAGTCATGTTCTCCCAGCAAAAACTGCGCCGCCGCCGCCATGCGGTCCACCTCAAGCGGACGGTATTCCCACGCCACCCGATAAGCCAGAAAAGTGGGCCGGACCGGGCGATTGAATATCACGTAACGGTAACGGCGGCGCCGGGCCGAAAACCGGGCATGAAATTCTCCGTCCACCGGTTTCGCCCAGATGACCGCAACATCCTTGGGCAGGTGCGTGTTGGCGCCGAACACCCACGCCCGTTCACTGCGCTCGGCCTGTGTATCGAAATGCACGACCTGGGCAAGGGCATGCACCCCGGTATCGGTACGCCCCGCACATATCGTGCGCAGGGGATGGTCGGCAACCCTGGCCAGTGCACTCTCAACGACAGCCTGCACACTCGGGCCATTGTCCTGCATTTGCCAACCGACGTAATTGGTACCGTCATATTCGACGCCCAGCGCCATACGCATGTTAAAACCGTCCCAGCTTCCGCAAAAACGGGCTATTTTACACCAACCGCGGGATTAATTAGTGAAATTTTCGCAGCCGATAAAGTAAAGTATGAAGTACTATTCATTTTACCCAGTTGCCAACAACCGAGTTACCAATACCAATGAACGACCAACACGATTTAGCGTTGATGCTGGACTCCCACTTCCCGGTCATCACCATCGAAACGCACGAAGAAAAACGCGCCCTGACGCTATTGCAGAAAGTTCTCCACAACCGTCCCAGGGATCTGGCCATCTGGTCCGTTACCGAGGGCATTCAAAAACATGGCGGCGCTAACCAGCCGCTGGAATTAAATCCTGTTGGAAACAATGGCTACGTTCAGTACCCATCATCCGGCAATACACCGCTGGATATGCTCAAACACGTCAAACAATCTGTCTCCAATACCGTGTTGGTATTGCTGGATTTCCATCCCTATCTGGATGATGCCACCGTGATTCGCCTGCTCAAGGAAATCGCGCTGGAACATAACGTCAACCGCAATAAAATCATTCTCATCAGCCACGAACTGGATGTGCCCGGGGAAATTCAGCGACTGTGCGCCAGCTTTGAATTGGCGCTACCCACTTCACAGCAACTGGAAGACCTGATTAGCGAAGAGGCGAAAATCTGGGCCCTTCAAAAACACAACCGGGTAAAAGCCGACCCAAAGTCTGTCGACTTACTGGTGAGAAACCTACAGGGACTGACATTGAGTGACGCCCGGCGACTGGTGCGCAATGCTATCTATAACGACGGCGCCATTACTCATCATGACATTCCCGACATCATGAAGGCTAAATATGAACTCATCGGCCAGGACGGCGTACTGTCTTTTGAATACGACACCGCGAAGTTCTCAGACATCGGTGGATTTAAAACATTGATGGGTTGGCTGGCCAAACGTAAAGACATTTTTTTAAGCACCGGCCCCGCGACCATCGACGCCCCCAAAGGTATCCTGCTTCTGGGAATCCAAGGCTGTGGTAAAAGCCTGGCCGCCAAAGCCGTGGCAGGCGCCTGGAGTATCCCGCTGTTGCGACTGGATTTTGGTTCGCTCTATAACAAGTATTTTGGTGAAACCGAAAAAAATATCCGTGAGTCACTAAAAACCGCGGAAGTCATGGCGCCTTGCGTCTTATGGATGGACGAAATCGAGAAAGGTATTGCCGCCGGCGATTATGATAGCGGTACCTCACGCCGCGTATTGGCCTCGCTGTTGACGTGGATGGCTGAAAACGAAAACAAAGTGTTTATCGTCGCCACGGCCAATGATATTCAATCATTGCCTCCGGAACTGGTACGCAAAGGCCGCATGGATGAAATCTTCTTTGTCGACCTGCCGGATTATGCAACTCGCCAATCGATATTTGATATCCACATTAAAAAACGCGGCGCCGATTCCGGCGCTATCGACAGCGCGTTGCTGGCAAACCATAGCGAGGGATTTTCCGGTTCCGAAATTGAACAGGCGGTTATCGCGGCACTTTATTCGGCCCACGCCTGTGGAACAACGTTATCAACGCAGGACATTATCCAGGAAATCAATAATACCCAACCCCTGTCCATCGTCATGGCGGAAAAACTCCGGGAGATAAGACAATGGGCAGATGGGCGAACTATTCCGGCAAACTGATTTACATGGTGCATCACACGGTTCAACCGAAAACAGCACTGGTCCGTATACACAAAACAACTGGCCATGCACTTGGACCTCTATCTGGAAAAATACGTCGAGACCATCGTCATATTAAAACAGCACATCGAGGGACGTTTTCCAAAGTTACCGCAAATCCAATTTCGCGTTGCGCCAGGCTGTCGCTTCGGTGATTGTAGTGATATTAGCGGGGCTGGCGGTCGGTATCTCAGCGATGGAGTTAATTATAAGCACCATTGACAAACACCATTGACGCCGGAGAGTTAGTTCAAGTCGCCGCAGCCAGACTCAATGATACCGTACTCATTGGCACCGCGGTGTTTTTTCTGATTAGCGTGGGAAACGAGGTAGCCCCATCGAGGCAGCGGCTAATGCCGCAGGTGTTGTGATATTTTGTTGGGCCGCAGTAAGGTATTCAACGCGGCGTTGCCGGTTGAATACCTTACTGCTATAGCAATGATGGATAGGATATTAACGTTCTATTCGGCGTACCCGTCACTTCGAGGCCGTCCTCATAACCGCTGCACATGACATCACAAACAACACAAACATCGTCCAGCTGCTGCCTTCGGCAGGCACACTTAAAGTCGTCCGGTTAATGCATATGTGCTGCTTCGGAGCGTTCAAATTCCCGTCTGAATTTTCTCGCCGCCCGCAGCGCCTTCTGTTCCTCTTTGTCAGAGACCGTATCGATATCACCAACAAAAAACGTCTTGTTATTGGGCGTACCATCGTCATTCTTGAAATGGACGCTATAACTCAAGTAAGTGATACCTCTGCGTTTGTCATATTTAACAGTACGGGAGATACCGCGAATACCAGTATTGCTTTGTACAGGCCGTTTAGCTTTTTCGGGATATTTCGCCCGAATCTCGTCACGCCACTCCAACGCCGCTTTCAACGACTTTCGTTTCCCACCATAACGCTTGTGAGAAAAGTAGCGACTGCGTTCCTTGCCCTTACGAACAACTCTAACCTGGTATCCCATACCATCAGGTTCAGTGATGTTTTCGTATTTAGCCAATGTCTTTGCCTCTCTATCAGTTAGTTAACGTTTTAACCCAAAATAACGAAACCGCTGTCAGAACATTTACTCTTGCTTAAAAACAATAACTCTTAACTCTTATAACTCTCAACTCTCGTCACGTTTCACTTCCTGGCTACACGAACCGACTGTTAACCTGCTAGTGCAATTGCGCATAGCCATTTGCCAAAACATTGCCAACAACCCGCAACACAGATACTTGACAGGATCGCTGCAATCATAGCAATTCTTTACTACACAGCATTAACAACCAGTACTTCACCAATGAGCAAATCCTTCCAGGACCAATACTCAAAACTGATTCCGCGCTGGTTTAATATTACTTAAAGTAGTCGCTAAATTTAAAAATGGCAAATAAAGTAAAATTTATCGAAGAATGCGTGCGTTCGTTTTTATTGCCGCGGTTGCCCGCGTTTTTGTTATGATGAAGGGTGTGTTAATTACGCACCCGACAACTATACAATGTTTTTATTAGCATTGCACGTCAGAAGTTTCTTACAAACTGTGACTGCCTTTGAGTAAACATTTGCCGGTTAAATACACTCTTTTAATGATTTGGATTGAGTTTAAAAACCGTCTTCTCAAAATTTTCGTACAGTTTGCTAACTTCTGCTCCGCACTCTTCATCCTAACGCAACTGTATAAATTCGGTTGACCGTTAATTTCAGCAACCGAATTGCCATTTTTATTACTACGCTGCCGCATAGCGCCGACGTTACCCATCGTTTTTTCCAACTTGTCTGCCGCTTAACCCCAATTTCCCTGAAAGATTACGATTCGACGCACCGTATAGCGACATAGCGGCTTTCGATTGCACACTGACTACTTAAGCAATGCGATTTTATTCAACTTACAAGACAATCCTTGCCACTTTGTCCCGGAAATATGTGTTTTCCATGAAGATACCGTTCAGTGCCGCTGAACTCGCTCGACATTCGCTGCCATGACACCTACGGTAACCTTACCGTTTTCGCGTTTTTACCGCCGCTGGGCCTCTGCACCATCGACTCATCTGTATACAGTCACCTCATTTCTTTAGCTTGGTGAGCATTTTTTGTCTCACTCGACGTAATACGATAGACATTAACGAGACCGTCATAGTTCCCATCGCCGGATACCTGATAACCTTTTATGCTCCTTTGCGCTATAAACACATGATCTTCGTACCACAATGGTACGTAAGGCAATTTCTTAAACAAAATTTCCTGCACGTGCCGGTATATCTCGGCCTGGTAGGCCAGATCCTGCGCCGTTCTGGCCTCGTCCAGAAGCTTGTCGACCTGTTGGTCGCTAAATCGGCCACGGTTCGCCCCGTTAGGCGGTACTGAGGCCGAGTGAAAAACATAACGAAATATATCCGGCAAATTAACACCCACCCACGACAGACTGTACATCTGAAAGTTACCGGCTTTTATATCACCGTAAAACGTGCCCCAATCATAAGTTCGCAGATCAACCTGGATGCCGACGTCTGCCAGTTGGCTTTGAATGATCGTTGCCAACCGAATACGAAAGGCATTGTTAGATGTTTTATAGACAATATGCAGCGGTCGATCAACGCTATAACCGTTATTAGACAACAACTCTCGCGCCTTATCAGGTTCGTATTTATACGTAGGTAGAGCGGGATCCCCTGCCCAATGATCCGGTGTCAACACAGCGCTGGCTGGGCGGGCTCTGCCGGCAAAAAGGTATTTGATGATCACCTCACGGTCTATGGCATACGCAATGGCTTGCCGGATGGCCCGCCTGCCAACCACTTTATCCTTCAGGTTAAAACCAAGATAAGAAAAGTTGCTTCCCTTACGGGTTGTTACCGTTATGCGCGACTGTTTGGACAAAAATTTTATTAACTCGGGGTCTATATCATTTTGCAGCATATCTAATTCACCCCGTAATAATTTAAGCACACGCGTGTTCTGGTCTTTAACATGAACAAACGCAAAACGTTGACCATCGCGGCGGCGGCGCAATTGCAACCGGGAAGGTTTTTGCCAGCTAACAAATTGAAAGGGACCGCTGCCAACAGGTTGAGTATTAAACGGGTACCTCGCTGCGATTTTTTTCGCGGGTAAAATACCGATATCCAGGTAACCGGGAAACAAAGGGTCCGGCGTACTCAGTTGAAAATCGACCGTGTCTTTATCCACCACGGTGACCGATTCGATCATGCTTAATGTGGCGCGATGGGGGGAAGCGTTGGCCGGATCCAGAATTGAGTCAAAGGTCGCCTTGACATCTTCTGCTGTTAACGTTGAACCATCATGAAAGTCTCGGCCTTCTTCCAGCAAATGAAATCGAAAACGGTCCGGCGCAAGGCTGCGCCAGCTCGCCAATGACGGGACCGGCATGGCGTGTTCGTCGAAGTCAATCAGGCGCCGGTAAATTAACCGGTTTATGCGCGTGGAAATGGCATCTGTGGCAAAGCGCGGATCAAGGGTCACTGGTGAGTCGGCAAGGCCAAACCGGATACCACCGGCATTCTGATGGGATTCGCACCCCGGCATCGCCATGACGCAAAGGACGACTGTCACAAAAACCAGTCGCCGGCGTAAAGAGGGATAGGTTCCAGTCATTGCCATAGTATGGTTGTTACAGCCAATATTGCAGCAAACCAAACCGGGAAATTTTGATAAAGGTTTTTATGCAATCCCGTGACATCCTCGGTCGCGAACCGCCAGTGGTTGCCACTGACGATGGGGATTGAAACTCCATCCGGCTGTTACAACCTTTTGAGGTTGCGCGCGAAACCGACGGCAACCTCACATCCGAACCATCTTCCGTTGCTGCTAACCGCTTGCCCAGTCTTTATAAGGGTGCTTTACCAAACAAACGTTGTAGTAACGTTTGTCATCGGAGACTTCCTTCCCCGCCCAAGGCGGTAGCTCAAAAGATTCATCGGGGTCGTTTAACTCAATTTCCGCCACTACCAATCCGGCGTTGTCACCGCTGAAAACATCGACTTCCCATAGATGATCCCCGTAAGGTACGTAATAGCGCGTTTTTTCGATGACCGGCTGCTCGCACAATTCCGCCACCAATTCGCGGGCGTCTTCAACGGGAATGGAAAACTCATATTCCTTGCGGTGCACATCCAGTGTTGCGCTTTTGATATTGATATTGGCCGAGCCACCGCTTATGCGCACGCGAATAGAGGCTTTTTCACCGCCACCAAAATAGGCCTGCACCATGGATTTGTGGTCCGTTACCTGCCGGCGCCAGTCATCATTTATCACAAGGAATTTTCGCTCGATTTCGGTGGCCATTAGCCGTGCTCCATGGCTGTGGAAAGTTATTGTTTTTGATATTGCATGGTGGCCGGTGCAGCCGGTTGGCGTTGATACCAGGCGCGGACAGCGAACAACAATAATAATATCACCGCATAGATCATAGGCTGCAGGATATCGGCCTTCACCAGCCACAGGTAATGCAAAATACCACAAACCGCGGCAACATACACCAGTTGATGCAGGCGCTTCCAGTTTTTGCCCAGACGTTTCATCATTTTATTGGTGGAGGTCACCGCCAGGGGAATGAGCATAACAAACGCCGAAAAGCCGACGGTAATATACGGCCGTTTAACAATATCCTTGGCAATCTCACCGAAATCAAAGAAATGGTCAAACACCAGGTAGGTCAAAAAATGCAGACACACGTAAAAGAACGCGAACAGGCCCAGCATGCGCCGGAAACGAATGAGTTTTTTCCAGCCGAAAACGAGCCGCAGCGGCGTCACCGATAACGTGAGCAACAAAAACCGCAACGTCCAGTCGCCGGTGCGGTGGGTAATGGCTTCGACGGGGTTGGCACCCAGCCCGTCGTTAAAGGCATCCCAAATCAGCAGCGCCAGCGGCAGCAGACAAATGACAAAGACAACGGGTTTAATAAAACGTGGCATGACAGCTTTCGGCCTTACGGAAAATACGTTGATCCAAAGCTTTGGTTTGTTGGCTAAAAGAATTTTTTCAGATCCATGCCCTGGTAAAGACTGGCCACTTGGTCCGCGTAACCATTGAACATCAGGGTTTTGCGTTTAAAGAAGTCCCCGATACGCCGTTCCCGCGCCTGGCTCCAGCGCGGATGGTCCACGTTGGGATTCACATTGGCATAAAAGCCGTATTCATTGGGACCGGCCACGTGCCAGGTATTTTTCGGTTGTTGTTCCGTGAACCGGATACGCACAATGGATTTAATGTTCTTGAAGCCGTATTTCCACGGCACCACCAGTCGCATCGGCGCACCATTTTGGTTAGGCAATACTTTACCGTATAAGCCGACTGCCAATATCGTTAGCGGATGGGCCGCCTCGTCGATACGCAGGCCTTCGACATAGGGCCACGGTAAAATGCTGCGCCGCTGGCCAGGCATCTGGTCGGGGTCATAAAGCGTGGTGAACTCCACGTATCTGGCTTTCGAGGTGGGCTCCACTTTTTTGATCACATCAAAAAACGAAAATCCCACCCAGGGAATCACCATGGACCATGCTTCGACACAGCGCAAACGGTATACCCGTTCTTCCAGCCGATAGGGTTTAACGAAATCTTCCAGCTGGTAGGTAGCGGGCTTGTTAATCTCGCCATCAATGCGCACGGTCCAGGGATCGGTTTTGAAGTTTTTGGCCACCCTGGCGGGACCTTCCTTATCGGTACTGAACTCGTAAAAATTGTTGTACCGGGTCACGTCTTTATAAGGCGTTTTTTCTTCATCCACAGTGTAGCGGGATTGCTGAATATTCCCCAGGGTGAGCGCGGCCTGAGCATCTCGCCACCCCGTCAGCCCGGGCAGCGCAACACCGGCGGTCACGGCCAACGCAGTGCGGCCGGTTTTAGCCAAAAACGCACGCCGGTTATAATAAAGTGTCTCGTCGGTAATTTCCGACGGTTTGATCGATTCAGGTCGTTTAATTAACATGCTTGCTTCCGGTTGTGGCGATATGTTGATTGAATCACAATTTTTCGAATCGGTTTAATTTTCAGTGGTTTCAAACCGATAAGACTACGATAATATTGAGTTGCTAGCGTCGTAGGTGGCTAACGTCGTGGACTGTATATCAGCCTGGAAATCACCCGATTAAACTGATCACGAACTCTCAATTATTGTGGCAGTCAAATGTCACGATTCTGTCACGTAAATTTGGCTATTTTATACCGATAATCAATAGGATATCCCCATGAAGAAATTTTGTAACCTGGCTAAACACAATAAGTTTGCGTTGCTGGCGGCGCTACTGTTGATAATTACCGGCGGCAACGCACTGGCGGCCAAACCAGCACCGGAAATAACGGTGAAGACCCTGGATAATAACAGCATTCACATCAGCGACTACAAAGGCGATGTGGTATACGTTGATTTCTGGGCAACCTGGTGCCCGCCCTGTCGCAAGTCATTCCCCTGGATGGAAGAAATGCACCAGCGCTACAAGGACCTGGGATTCAAAGTCGTGGCCATCAGCCTCGACAACAAGCGGGCCGTCATTGACCAGTTCCTGAAAACCATGAACACCAGTTTTACCATTGCCCACGATCCCAGTGGCAAATCCGCCAGTGCCTTCAACGTTAAGGGGATGCCCAGTTCCTATCTCATTGACCGCCATGGCAACATCCACCTCACCCACATGGGCTTCAACAGCAAGGACAAGTCCAAACTGGAAGCCGAGATCAAGAACCTGATCACGCAGGATTAGGACCGGCAAGGCCTGGTTTTACCATGACCGGTTGTTCAATAATTAAACGTATTTTGTATGTCTGATCCCACCATCAGGTTGAACGACCGGTCTTTCCAAGTCAGCGCTGGCAAAACGCCACGCCTCACACATCTCACGCTGCACTACTAAACCCCCAGGGGGGGCAGCCACCTGAAGCGGGCCCCGGGATGGTGCTTTTCCACACAAATGGTGCATCTGCACAGTCTAAATTATATACACCCTCTCAGCCCTCGCTGTACGGGGCATTTACCGGCTTTTGCCATCATGAACGAAAGTCACTGCTACACTTGTCATCATAGGTTTAATAGACCGGCTAACATGTATACACTCATTTTTGGAACAGTCATTGCTACGGTCATTGTGACAGTCATTGCAATCGATCAGCGTGATACGTGCCAAGGACATGAACCAAGTGATGTTCGCTGCTGTCACCATTGAAAAGTAACAAACCAACGCAAAGGATAATTTATGTCACAAGCTGACATTGGACTCATTGGCATGGGCGTTATGGGCCAAAACCTGGCCTTGAACTTTGTCGACCAGGGTTACGCGGTCGCGGTCTATAACCGCACCACGTCCAAGGTTGATGATTTTATCGAGGGTCCGGCGAGCAACAAACCGGTCACCGGTTGCCATTCCATTGAGGCGCTGTGCAGCAGTCTTAAAAAACCCCGCAAAATCCTGTTGATGGTTAAAGCGGGCAAGCCCGTTGATGCCACGATCGATTCACTCCTCGATCACCTGGAAGCCGGCGATATTGTCATCGACGGTGGCAATTCGCTGTTTAGCGATACTCAACAACGCTGCGACAAGCTGCAGGAACAGAATATCTACTATGTGGGCATGGGGGTTTCCGGTGGGGAAGAAGGCGCCCGTCATGGCCCTTCTCTGATGCCCGGCGGTCACGACAAAGCGTGGCCGGAAATTAAGGACATGCTGCAGTCCATTGCCGCTCGCGTTGACGACACCCCCTGTTGCGACTGGATCGGCAGTGGCGGCGCCGGCCACTATATCAAAATGGTGCACAACGGCATTGAATACGGCGATATGCAGTTGATAAGTGAAGCCTATCACTTGTTACGGTTCGGACTGGGCCTGCCCATCGAGGCCGTGCAACAGGTCTTTCAGGACTGGCGTAACGGAGTATTGGATTCCTACCTCATTGACATTACCGCAGATATCCTGGCGGTCAAAGACGATGATGGCCTGCCGCTAGTGGATAAAATCCTCGACAGTGCCGGCCAAAAAGGTACCGGCAAGTGGACCGCGATTAATGCATTGAATGCCGGCATACCGCTAACACTGATCGGCGAAGCGGTATTCGCCCGGTTCCTGTCATCCCTTAAAGAACAGCGCGAAAACGCCAGCCAGATGCTAACCGGGCCCGAGCGACAGAAAGTCGAGCACGAGCCCCAAATGATCCACTACATCCAGGACGCCCTGTATGCATCAAAAATCATTTCCTATGCCCAGGGTTTTATGTTGATACAACAGGCGGCGGACAGTTACGACTGGAAGCTCAACTACGGCAACATCGCCATGGTCTGGCGTGGCGGTTGCATTATCCGCAGCCGGTTTCTGAAAAATATTAAACAGGCATATGACGACGACCCATCTCTTGAAAACCTGCTGCTCAACGATTTCTTTAAGAAAGCGATTACCGAGTCTCAGACGGCCTGGCGCAAGGCCATCCAGTTCGCCATCGAGTGTGGTATACCGGTACCCGCGTTTAGTTCGGCGTTGGCCTTTTATGACGGCTACCGCTCTGCCCAGTTGCCCGCCAATCTGTTACAGGCACAACGCGATTATTTTGGCGCACATACCTACGAACGCATCGACCAAGATCGGGGACAATTTTTCCATACCAATTGGTTACAGGCAAAACCACAACAGTAAACTACAGCCAGGAGCCTTCTTTATATGAATATCATTGAACCTTGCACCTTCGTCATTTTTGGTGCAACCGGTCACTTATCCAAAAACAAATTGATGCCCGCCCTTTACCACCTGGAAGTGGAGCATCAGATTCCCGAAGGCTCCCTGATACTGTCCCTGGGCCGCAGCGACTGGAACCATGAAAGCTGGCGCGATGAAGTCCGGAATTTTATTGCCGATAAAGTTCGCGGCGGCATTGACGAAGATATCTTTAACCGCTTTGCGGGCCGCCTGCGTTATATGCAAGGTGACCTTTATGACGACGGACTCTACAAAAATATTCAATCCACCGTCTCATCCGACAACGACTTTTCCAGCAACGTGGCGTTTTACATGGCGTTACGACCCGCCGAGTTTGGCGTTGTTATTCAAAAACTCGGGGAATCCAACCTGATCGACGATACCCGGGGTTGGCGCCGCGTCGTCATTGAAAAACCCTTTGGCTCGGACCTGGAAACCGCGGAAATTCTACAACGAAAACTGCACCGTTACCTGCGCGAAGACCAGGTTTATCGCATCGACCATTATATGGGAAAAGGTACGGTGCAGAATATTCTGGTATTCCGATTCGCCAACGTCATGCTGGAACCTTTATGGAACCGGAATTACATCGACCATGTGCAGATCACCCATGCGGAAACCGACGGTATTGAAAACCGCGCCCATTACTACGACAGCGCCGGCGCATTGCGGGACATGGTGCAAAGCCACTTATTACAATTGTTGACACTGGTGGCCATGGAACCACCCGCCTCCATGGAGGCCGAAGCTCTGCGCGACGAGAAAGTGAAGGTACTTAAATCCATCCGGCCCATTTCACAAAGCGCGGTGCGCGCCATGTCGTTTCGCGCCCAGTATGCCAGCGGCATGGTTAAAGGCGAAAAAGTCAAAAGCTATCTGGAAGAAAAAGGTGTGGCGCCCGACAGCACCACGGAAACTTATTCCGCCCACAAATTCTACATTGATAACTGGCGATGGCGTGATGTACCGTTTTTTCTGCGCACCGGAAAACGCATGGCGGAAACCCAATCGACGGTGAGTATCCGCTTCAAACACCCGCCGCAACATTTGTTCCGCAACACCGTTGTAGACCGGCTGAAACCCGATTGGATCTTACTGGGCATTCAACCCGAAGAATGTTTACGCATTGAACTGCAGGTAAAAGAGCCCGGGCTTACTATGGCGCCCCGCTCCATCAGTCTGGATGCCAGTTTCAGTAACGCAGCGCCCCATGAAAAGCTGGATGCCTATGAAAGCCTGTTACTGGATATCATCGAAGGCGATCAAAGCCTGTTTTTACGCTATGACGAAGTGGAATGGGCCTGGCGGGTGGTAGATCCCATATTACGCGTGTGGGCCACGGACCGAGATTATATCCACACCTACCCGGCCGGCACCTGGGGTCCGCAGGAAACAAGACGTTTGTTCGTGCGCGAAGACCAGTTCTGGCGCCATTCCCTCAGCCCTAACGGCGAAACTGACAGCAATAATTGAACGGGAACCGGCCAATCCCCTAATCAACTTACCAAACGTCCAATTCGCTACGCGGCCGCACACATCCTTTGTTAATGTTGCCGGCAACCGCGCCGCTCAACGTATCAGTATGTTTATACTTCAATTATTTCTCTTTTTGTCAAAAAATGGCAGCCCTGCGTCCTGTTTACAGATTCGGCCGCAACATCTATTATCGCAGCTTTCTCAATCTTACTAATCGGGGTACACTGGAGGAACCCGCTTCATGCAGAATAATAAAAAATTGACCATGATGTATCGCCCGACAGTTAATAACATTTTATTGCGTTTTTTGTTATTACTGTGTTTTTCCACCGCCGCCACGGCATCAACCTTGTCGGATTATAAACGACTCGCAGAGGATACCATCAGGAAAGCTCAAACCGGCAATATCAGCGATATTGATCAGCTCATCGCGCAACAGTCGCGTTTAATTCAACTGGGCGTCAAAGCATGCGAGGAATATGCGCATACAAATCCCGAGTCGCAAAAGATACTTAATCTCGTTATTTCCAACGTGGAAGTCATGAAACAACTGACCCTCGCTGAAATCGAGGAAAAGTGGCATAACGGCAGTGAGTTGAAAAAAGTTGGTTATACGGTCAAAGATGATCACTTTGGTACCGTCGGCAATATCATCGACGCGGTCATCCACCCAGCGACTTCATATATTGCGTTAAATAACTATAAAGGCGACGGTGACAACCGCCATCTGCAGCAGGTGATCGCTGAGCTTTCCGAAGTATTGCTCCACCTACATCACCTCGAATAACACGGCAATCCGCGACGCCCTCTGCGTTGCCTGCCATTGAGATTCAATGAAGTTGATCAGCGTGTTATCGGCAGTCATATTGGCGGCCAGACAGTGGTCAGGACTGTTAGAAAAATTGTTAATTTGCGATCATCATAAACTATAATAGCGTCTGGTTTTGTCAACAAAGAGACGCCTGTTTTTTTACAATTTCACGTTATAAGGTTGGTCATATAAACACCTGCGACAGCTCCGTGAGCGATATTTAGTATTTCGCCGGTATATTATGTAGTCATAAAAGCAACGTTGATGACTGCTATTATTCCCGCTGTCGAATACTTAAATAACAATAGTCGCAGGTTTGGAATTGCTTCGGCTTTATGCAAGGGACAAGGAGCTATATATGAGGTTTGCTGACGGTAGCGGACGTCACCGGGTATGGCGGTATCTGGGCGCCCCACTGTTATTGGTCATTCCAGATATCTGTTATGCAGCAACAACGGAACTAAGCGGCCTGGTGGAAGCCGAAATGTCTGCGGGAAAAAATTTCCAAAACCAGAACGTTGGTGATATCAAATTGGCCACCGCCGCAGTGGCGATAGATTCCGAGATCAACGAGTGGTATAGAGCTCATGTGTCGCTACTGTATGAGGAAGACCAAACCGACCTCGAAGTCGATGAAGGATTTATTCAGTCCGGCAATTCCTTTTTGGGCGCGTTTTTCTTTAAGGCCGGCCAGTTTTACGTTCCGTTTGGCACATTCCAGTCCCACATGATTTCCGATCCGTTGACACTGGCACTTGGCGAAACCCGCGAGTCCGCCGTGGTGGTAACCTACGACAATGGCTTTATCCTGTCGGGATACCTGTTTAACGGCGCATTGACCAAACCCGGCGGAGAAAATAAAGTCGACAACTTCGGCGTATCCATCGGTTTCGTTTATCGTAGCGACGCCTGGATGCTCGATATCGGTGGCGGATACATCAACAACCTCGGCGAGTCCGATACCCTGGACCAGGTCATTACCACCAATCTAGATGGCAATGAAGTTGATTATGTTCCGGGGTTCATGGGCTACCTGGCCCTGCAATGGGGTACTTTCCAGATTATCGGCGAACTTATTGCTGCAGATGGCGAATTTAATACCGGCGAAGTGCAGACTTCCAAGAGGAGCAAACCCAGCGCCACCAACGTGGAACTCGGTTATACGTTCTCCAGCGGATTGAATATCGCTGTGGGGTTTCAAAACACGGTGGATCTTGCCGGCTTGAACGGCTTTCCCGAATCACGGGCGTTACTGGGATTATCCTACCGAATTAACCAGGGAACCACCGTTGCCTTTGAGTACGCCAGCGATTCGGATTATTCGCAGGCCGACGGCGGCAGTGGTAACTCGGCATCCACGGCTACTTTGCAACTGGCCACGGTGTTCTAGTTTAACCTCCAACGGCAATCTTTCAACAACGCCAAAGACAAAAAGCCCCGCAGTGCGGGGCAAAAAGACTAGTACATGGATCTTCAAACTCCCTATGCAGACATATGAAAACGACCTAGTATCGACTTCACAATGACTGCAATACTTGCATCACCGATTCCATTCGGCGAGATCATGTTCACAGGAGTAATACATGATATTGATGGTAATTCATGATTTGTACCACGTATGATAATCAACTGCATTTCAATAAGTTAAACGTTGCACGCATTACTCTCGTTAATGAATTGTTAAATATTCCGACACTGATGCAGTATAAATTTCAAACATATTAGTCATCAATTTACCCAATTCATCATACGGCAGTTAACAGCGCGACACTGCGAGATCCCTGGTTAATGAATCTTCTTTTGGTAAACGCAATGTCTGGCCAATTGGGTTAGATTTGCTGATTGCATTGTGTTCCACCCGTTCGAGTAACCGTCAGCACTGACCCGCTGTTGACATTCTGAGATGCATTAGACAATCGGGCTGAACCTCCCCCGACAAGCTTGTACCACAAGAGCGTTAGTTTTTTGATTTGCGGGTGTGGCGTTTCAACCGTTGCTTTTTGCCAATTTGCCGCTTGGTTAATTTATTGCGTTTACCCTGATAGGGGTTTTTGCCGGTAACGAATTCCAGCCTGACCGGCGTACCCTCCAGCTGCAGCGCTTCGATAAAATAATTCATCAAATAACGGCGATAAGTGGTGGGTACTTTTTCCGTCTGGTTGCCGTGGATCACGATCACCGGCGGATTGCGCCCACCCTGGTGCGCGTACCGCAGTTTGATCCGGCGCCCCTGCACCAGCGGCGGCTGATGCGCCTCCACGGCGGTTTCCAGTATCCGGGTCAAATGGGAAGTCGTCACATCAATGGTGGCGGATTGATACGCCTGCAATATGGGCTGAAATAGATTGCCGACATTGGTGCCGTGCAAAGCCGACACAAACAGGATCCGGGCGAATTCGCAGAATTGCAGTTTTCGATCCAGTTCGGTTTTTACCCGCTGGCGCTGGTCCTGGCTTAAGCCATCCCATTTGTTGACGACAATCAGCAGTGCCCGTCCCGCATCCAGGATGTAGCCCAGCAAATGGGCATCCTGGTCACTGATCCCCTGGTGAGCGTCGATGACCATCACCGCGACGTGTGAGCGGTCAATGGCCTGCAGGGTTTTTATCACGCTGAATTTTTCCAGTTGATCATCAACGCGGCTGCGGCGCCTGACACCGGCAGTATCAATAAGCACGTAGTGCTGCTCTTCACGGGTGAACGGAATATAAATACTGTCACGGGTGGTCCCCGGCATGTCATAAACCAGGACCCGCTCTTCGCCCAGAATCCGGTTGATCAAAGTTGACTTGCCCACATTGGGTTTGCCAACGACGGCGATGCGAATGCCCTGGGGTTCGTTTTCAACTTCGCCGGCAACTTCCTGCTCAATTACCGCGTTTATCAGCGAGTAAACGCCGCGATTATTCGAAGCACTCAACGCATGGGGTTCACCAAACCCCAAACTGTAAAAATCAGCAAGCGCCACATCGGCATTAACACCGTCGATCTTGTTAACCACCAGATGAACACTTTGATGACAACGGCGCAGTCGATTGGCAATTTCCTGGTCCCCAGGCAATACCCCTTGCCGGGCATCGGTCAGAAACAGCACCACATCCGCTTCGTTGACCGCCTGCCAGACCTGGTCGGCCATTAACGCGTCCAGGTTGTCGGCCTCGCCGCTCAGACCGCCTGTATCAATGACAATAAAATGCCTGTCATCAATGTGGCCTTCACCGTACTTGCGGTCACGCGTCAAGCCCGGCTGATCGGCGACCAACGCGTCCCGGGATCGGGTCAGACAATTAAATAACGTGGATTTTCCGACGTTGGGGCGGCCCACCAGGGCGATGACAGGTTTCATGGCAGGTATAGAAAATGGTGACGACCGTCAGTTCGTGGACGACGATGACAACTTGAAGACGGATAACGCCCCCATGTTGTTCCTCACGTAAAGCCGGTTGGCAGCCACTTCCAGGGTACTGGTGACGCCGAAATCGTATTCCTTGCGGTTCTCATCACCCCAGTCGTAAAATGCCCAGTCGTAAATTTTAGCCAGGTTTTCACGGGCAACGAATGCACCGTCTTCTTTTGACAGCCAGTGTACGAATCCGGCGCCGTCGGCGACCACCACGGTATCGCCCTGGATAACAGGCGCGGTCACATCACGTCCTTTCAACGCATCCTGACGCCATAGTGTTGCGCCGGAACGGCGGTCAACGGCCCACACGTGGCCTTCCGCATCTGTTAAATACAACTGCTGCTGGTCCAGCGCCAACCCCGTATACGACGACATTTCCCGCGTCCAGATCGCGCTGCCATCGTCGACGGCTATCGCCGCCATACGCCCCTGGTAGGTCACGGCATATATTTCACCGTTGTTGGCCTCGATCAATCCATCAATATCCACCATACGTTGCAGGTCAGTACGACCGCTGGGAACGGCAATAACGCTCTCCCATAATCGTTTACCGGTTTTGGCATCGAATGCGGCAAGCTTGCCGTTGGCGAAACCGGCAATAACCCTGTCGTCCACAACGATAGGGGGAGACGTTCCCCGCAATGTCAATGCCGGCACTTCCCGGGAATTGATCCAGATTTTTTGTCCGTTGTGCTTGTTATAGGCTGCCAGTTTTCCATCAATGGTATGAACGAATAATTGGTCGCCCGCAATCGCCGGATTGGCCAATATCTCGCTGGACAGTTCGGTCTGCCACAGAACATCTCCGGAATCCGCATCCAATGCCATCAACTGTGCGTCACCGGTACCCAGATACACCTGTTTACCGTCAACTTTGGGCCCACTGGTAATTTCCACGGGCAACGGCCGGCTCCACAGGATTTCGCCACCGTTGGGTTTTAATGCCATCAGTTCGCCTTTCTCACTGGCAGCATAAACACGGTCTTCGGTAACAGCCACGGACAATTGACGATGCTGGCGCAGATATTTTTCCCCCACCTTGGCCACCCACAGTGGAACGACGTCCACGCGAGAAGATATCGGATCCAGTTTGGGATAGACTTTTTTACCGGTACCGCTGCAGGCGGTCAGCGCCAACAGCAAAGCAATCAGCCACAGCCTTCTCATGATGATTCTCCGGCGGGTTCGGAAGCGGCCGGTTGTTCGCCGGCTGCCGGTTCGGCAACGGGGGGCTCGGCGACACCACCAAGGTCATCCAGTTTAATTTGCAGATAATTTTTTAATCGTGGCGAGGCACTGGACTGGGATTGGCTCAACTGCACCAACGCCCGTTCGTAGGCAATCCTGGCTTTATCCTTGTCATTCTGCGCAACATAGATGTCGCCTTTTAACTCCTGCACCGGAACGTCGTATTCTGATAACGTTACGTTGGACAATTGCTGTAACGCATCATCATAGCGTTCCTCAGCCAGCAACACCCGGGCGTATCGAATCTGTGCTTCGGTTTTCACTTCCGGCAACACCGCGTTGTCCATTGCCCAGCGCAAATGGGATTTGGCCGCCACCAGGTCATTACTATCGACCTTTATTTTTGCCATGGTAAGCGCCGCCAACGCGGCATAGGGAGTATCGGCATAGTCTTTGAGTAACGCCAAAGCATGATTGGACGCCTCTTCTGTCTTATCCTGGGTTACCGCCTGCACCATGGCTTCGTATTCAATGGATCCCATCTCGGCATGATAGTTCCGGTGGTCCCACCAGTACTTGCCACCGAACAAAATACCCAAACCAATCAGCACACCGCCCAGTAACGACAGCCAGTTTTCTTTCCACCATTTTTTGATAGCGGCAATTTGTTCTTCTTCCGTTGTATAAACTTCCACGTTCGCTCTCCACTTACCAAGTTTGTTAAATCATTGCTTTTAGCATGTCATGCAGTTCATCGGCTGAGACATGTCGCTGCGGTTTGTCCTCCCGCAGGAATTTAATACCAACGGTACCGCTGCTCATTTCATCATCGCCCACGATCAATGCCAGCCGGGCACCACTTTTATCCGCCCGCTTGAATTGGCTTTTAAAACTGCCACCGCCGCAGTGCATCAGTAACCGCAGGTCCGGCAACTGTTCACGCAAGGATTCGCAAAGCTGCATACCATAGCCGAACGCGTCGTCTGTCGCGATCACGCAATAGGCGTGGGGTTCAGCATCGGTTTTGATATGTTCGCGCACCAGTTCAACCAGCCGCTCGATGCCCATGGCAAAGCCGGCGGCGGGCACGGACTTGCCACCCAGTTGCTCTACCAGGCCGTCATAACGGCCGCCGGCGCAGACGGTTCCCTGCGCGCCCAATTGCGTCGTCACCCATTCAAAAACGGTCTTATTGTAGTAATCAAGGCCGCGAACCAACCGGGGATTCACTGTATAAGGTATGCCAATATGATCCAGTATCGATAAAACCCCTTCAAAGTGTTCCCTGGACTCGGTGTTTAAATGATCCTGCAACCTGGGCGCCTCTTCGATCAACGCCTGCATCGCCGGGTTTTTACTGTCGAGAATACGCAACGGATTACTGTGCAAACGCCGCTGACTGTCTTCATCCAGCGATGCCTGGTGCCGGGAAAAATAATCCACCAGGATCTCGCGATATGCCCGGCGACACTGGTTACTGCCCAGTGAATTGATTTGCAATTCCAGCCCGTCTATACCCAGTTGTTTCCACAAGCGGGCGGTCATGGCAATTAATTCGGCGTCGATATCCGGGCCCGACATGCCAAAGGCTTCCACGCCCACCTGGTGAAACTGCCGGTAACGGCCCTTTTGTGGCCGTTCGTGCCGGTACATGGGGCCGATATACCATAAACGCCGGGATTGATTGTTGATGAGAGCGTTTTCGATGCAGGCCCGCACACAGCCCGCGGTACCTTCGGGGCGCAATGTGAGACTGTCGCCATTGCGGTCTTCAAAGGTATACATTTCCTTTTCCACAATATCGGTCACTTCACCGATGGAACGGGCGAATAACTCGGTTTTTTCCACTATGGGGAAACGAATCTCCTGGTAACCGTAACCGCCAATGGTGCGCTTAACGGCATTTTCCAGTGTTTGCCACACGGCGCTGCTATCCGGCGTAATATCATTCATGCCGCGAATGGCTTGTATGGACTTCGACAAAACGGTGTTCCTCGCGAATTAATTCTTGTTTTTTAGTTTCGGTTTATGATCTGGTACACATCATTGTGTTAAGCGCGTTAACGATGGTGGCGTGTTGATTGTTCAATACGATGTAATTATCCGGTCAATTTCCCGATGGATACGGTTTGGTTTTTCTGTTGACCTTGCTGGCCTTGCCGCGACGACGATTGCACCTGATTGCCGGAGACCTGCACGTTAATTGGAGAGGAATCCGTGGTGTTGGTTTCCAGGCGTTTTGCCACTTCCGTGCGCACTACTTTTTCCAAATCATCCACTAACTGTTCATTGGAAATTTTATGATCGGGTTTGCCATCACGGTATAACAGGTTGGGAGTACCGCCGGTCAGTCCGATATCCGCTTCCCGGGCTTCGCCGGGGCCATTGACAACACAACCGATAATGGCAACGTCCAGGGGAACGAGTATATCTTCCAGTCGTTGCTCCAGGGCATTCACTGTCCCAATGACATCGAAGTTTTGCCGTGAACACGACGGACAGGCAATAAAGTTAATCCCCTTGCTGCGAATGTGCAGGCTCTTGAGAATATCAAAACCCACTTTAATTTCTTCTACCGGGTCGGCCGCCAGCGACACGCGAATAGTATCGCCGATACCTTCCGCCAGCAGCATGCCCAAGCCAATCGCCGACTTGACCGATCCGGAACGAAAACCACCGGCTTCGGTAATACCCAGGTGCAGTGGCTGGTCAATCTCACCGGCCAGTTCTCTGTAGGCCAGTACGGTCATGAAAACATCCGACGCCTTGAGGCTGATTTTAAAATCCTGGAAATCCAGGCGGTCCAGGATATCAATATGGCGCTTCGCTGATTCCACCAGCGCCTGTGGTGTCGGCTCGCCGTATTTTTTTTGCAGTTCTTTTTCCAGTGAACCGGCATTGACGCCGACCCGAATAGGAATATTACGGTCCCGGGCCGATTCGACAACTGCGCGTACCCGGTCTTCACGTCCGATGTTGCCCGGATTGATCCGCAGACAGTCCGCTCCCAGCTCCGCAACGCGTAACGCGATCCGGTAATCAAAATGAATATCGGTCACCAGCGGGATGTTGACCTGTTGTTTGATCTGACCGAACGCCTCGGCCGCCTCCATGGTGGGAACCGATACCCGCACGATGTCAGCCCCAACATTTTCCAGTTGCCGGATCTGGCGCACGGTACTATCGACGTCCGTGGTTTGCGTGTTGGTCATGCTTTGCACCGCCACGGGGGCACCACCACCAATGGGGACATTACCAACCATGATCTGCCGAGAAGCACGGCGTTTAATTGTGTAAACCGGTTGTGTCATACTGATTTATTGTTCTCTTGCCATGTCTTGTAATTTGTTTTGGTACTGATTGTCAGTGCCATTGACCATACAGATATAGATGGCGATAGCGTCATAGTATCGCCGCCTTTAAACCTCACTCCTCGGGCTCCCTCAGGACAAAACGCCCGACTCGGCTTTGATGAAAACGCGACAAATCATAGGGTTCGCCATTATACTCCAGTGTCACCCCCGGCGTGTAACCCAATACCACGTTAAAAGGTGGCACGCCCTCCACAGTGTGACTGTTACCGGCATGTCCAAGCTTGCGAATCAGTGGTTTACCCGTAGCGTCACGAATATCCACCCAGGAGTCTTCGGAATAACGCAGCGTGATTTCCGCCAGTTGCTTGGCGTTTTGCGCCAGTGATTCCGCCGCCGCGATGTCTTCCTGCGTCGCGCCTGCGCCGCTTTTTGCCGCCGCAGTGGACTGGGTCTGACCCGGCAAAGTCAGTTCAACGGTTTTTGTCTTCGTGTCTTTGGTCGCCGTGCCTTCGGCGGCGGTGACCGGCGTATCGTTATCCGGTGCGGTGGGTTGTAGTATATCCTCCGACGTCTGTTCCTGCTGCAATGACGGCTCGGTGGGTGCCTGCATGTTGGTAACCACCTGCCATGAGATGGCTAAAAAAACCGCCACTCCCAGACCGATAATCAACAGCCGCAGGGATTTCTTGTCAGCATTGGCGCCATGAGACACGGAAAAACTTTTCGGCAACGAATTGTCCACATGCCGGTAACGAGCCGGTATTTTTTCCCGCGCCTGGGTAATCTCCGGCATGCTCGTGGACTCTTGCGAGGCGTAAGCGGCGACGACATCGTCGGCGGCCAAACCCATGAGCTTGGCATATGCCCTGACGTATCCGGCGGTATAAACCGGTTCCGGCAAATCGTCCAGCTTGCCCTCTTCGAGGGCTTTGACATAACGTAAATCGAGCTTAAGTTCCTTGGCCACTTCTGACTGGGTCAGATCGTGTTTTTCGCGGGCTTGACGCAGTTGGTCCCACGGCGGGACCGTCGGCGCTGAAGCCTCTGCCGAGTGTTGTGACTCTTGTGCTTCTGCGACGTCATTCATGAGTGATTTTCTCCCAGCGAGTTAAGCATCTGTTTGTACTGCTCAGACTTTGGAAACTTGGACTGCAGCAGTTTGGCATAACGGTCCACCGCCTTGCGGTTACCCATCTTGCGTTCGATTTTAACACCCAGCCACAGGCTTTCCGGCGTATGGGCCGATACGGCTTCGAAGCGTTGCAAAAAGCCCCTCGCGGACAGGAAGTTTTTCTGCTTGTAGCGAATATCCGCCATATTAATCAACGAAACCGGTAGTTCCGGATTTTTCTCCAAAGCCTTGGTGAGATACTTTTCAGCTTTATCAATATCCGGGATACGTTTGACACAGGCACCGGCATTTTCATAAGCCAGTTCCGGTGTCGAATAACGCGGCGTATCGATGGCTTTAAGAAAATACTTTTCCGCTTCTCTAAACCTGCCCTGCTTGCAGAGAAACACGCCGTAGTTGTTGTACATCCCACCGTTTTCCGGGTTAAGGTCGATGGCCTCGCGATAGTGCTGGTCAGCTTTGTCAAACTTGAGCAACTGTTCGTAGGTCATGGCGATAGCACTGTGCGCCGGCGCGTAATCCGGTTTAATCTCGATAGCCTTTTTGAGCTTTTCCAGGGCATATTCCGGTTTGTTTTGCCGCAAATAACCCACGCCCAGTTTGACGTGAGTTTCCGCGACGCGTTGATCCTTTTCCTGCTGCTTCTCGTACTCAACAATAGTTGAACAACCCGTAACAGCAATCATCAATCCCGCGATTATCGCCGTGCCAACCAGTCGGCCTGCCACCACACGGACAGCGTTAAGCATCCCCTTCATCACGTGGCACCCTGGGCGACGGGTAATTGCCGGTGTTTGCGTTTGGTTTTGTCGACAACCTTGCCCACCAGCTGACCGCAGGCGGCGTCGATATCATCACCACGGGTTTTACGGGTGATCGTCGTTAAATCGTGTTGCATTAATATATCTCGAAAGCGGTTAATAGCCGGATCCGGCGATCGGCGGTATTGGGTGGCGGGAAACGGGTTAAACGGAATAAGGTTCACTTTGGCCGGTACATCCTTTAGCAATCGCACCAGTTCCCTCGCGTGTTGTTCACTGTCATTGACACCGTCGAGCATGACATATTCTACGGTAATGCGCCGCCGGTCCGATCCCACGTAACGTTTACAGGCCGCGATCAAATCCGCGATGGGATATTTCCTGTTGAGAGGCACCAGTTCATTACGCAATTCGTCATTGGGTGCATGCAACGACAGCGCCAGGCTGACGTCACTGACTTCACGCAATCTGTCCAGCGCCGGAATAACACCCGCCGTGCTCAAAGTAACGCGCCGCTTCGACAACCCATAGGCGAAGTCATCCATCATCAGATTCATCGCTCTGACCACATTGTCAAAGTTTAGCAGAGGCTCGCCCATTCCCATCATGACGACATTGGATATGATTCGCTGTCCCTGCGGATCAAAACCCAGCTCACGGTTGGCAACCCACAGTTGGCCGATAATCTCCGCGGTGGACAGGTTACGGTTAAAGCCCTGTTGCGCCGTGGAACAAAACGAGCAGGCCAGCGCGCAACCTACCTGGGACGAAACACACAAAGTACCCCGGTCCTGCTCGGGTATAAACACGGTTTCGATATGGTTACCCGAATCAATTTCCAGTACCCATTTATGCGTACCGTCACTGGATCGCTGGCTGGCCACCACCCGCGGCAAGCGAATGTCCGCAATGTCGCCGAGCTTGCTGCGTAGCGCCTTGCTCAAGTTAGTCATGGTGTCAAAGTCACTGACGCCATGCTGGTATATCCACTTCAGAACCTGGGTCGCACGAAATGGTTTTTCACCAAGATCGGCGAAAAAGGCTTCCAGATCGGTGCGCGACAAATCCAGTAAATTGCGTTTTGACAATGACATATCTTTTTGCATTGCTGTGATTAGACTGGCGAAAACCCCGGTTTACTCAACTTATTAAACCCATTTCAGCCAATTGCCAGAATTGATCATAATTGCCGCCGTGCCGGCCATTAGCGGGTCCGGGGGCACAGCTCATTATCCGCGAAGAAAAACGCGATCTCGGTTTTTGCGGTATCCGGTCCGTCGGAACCGTGCACGGCGTTTTCGTCAATAGTACTGGCAAAATCCGCCCGTATCGTACCGGGCTCGGCTTCCTGGGGATTGGTAGCCCCCATAATGGCCCGGTTTTGGGCAATGGCATTGTCCCCTTCCAGCACCTGTACCATCACGGGCCCTGAGGTCATAAATTCCACCAGATCCTTGAAAAATGGACGATCTTTGTGCACTGCATAAAATCCTTCTGCCTGTTCCTTGGTCAAGTGCAGCATTTTTGCGGCAATAATCGTGAGGCCGGCTTTTTCAAAGCGGGAATAGATTTCGCCGATAACGTTTTTAGCGACGGCGTCGGGCTTAATAATGGAAAAGGTACGTTCTGTTGCCATGTTTTTCGAACTCCGGAATTAATACATATTATCCTGGCCCAAATCCTTCATCTGACGGGAAAATGAGACCGTTTCGTGGGTTAAACAGGTCATTATAACTAGGATCGGTGGTAAATAACTAGCGGCGATGAATGCCACCGGAGCGCTGGCGTCTTCCCCGTGGTGGATACCGCCTGACAGGGATATCCGAACAGGTGAGGGTTTACCGGGCCTCGCCGGGATCGATTTTAAAATCCGTCCGGGGCTTGTGGGTTGGACCGAAATTGGTGGAGAAAAAGCAGGCCAGCGACTGGCGCATACCGTGTTGCACCGGCAGCACTTCATGGGGAATATCTCCGCGGTTAAGCACCAGGGAATACTTTGGCAGGTTAACGGTATACTGTCCCCGCTCCGGATGGTAAAGCACGAATTCCCCCCCTTCAAAGGCATCGCTAAGCTGGAAGATGGCGGTGGCCAGGTAGTCCGGCGTGGTATCCCGGTCAATGTGGTGCCCGATAAAGTCCCCTACAAACAGGCGATTAGCCTGGCAGCGGCGCACACATAGGGGCTGGGCACCGATAATTTGCCCAAAAAATCGCTGCATGGGATCGCTGAACAATACGTTTAAAAGTTGTTCGCTGCTGTCGTGCAGTAATTGCGGCCTGTCGACGTCATTAACGAAACGTCCCACCCACACCGAATGGGCATCACCGGTATCGCCGCCGACGATCCTGGCATATTCGATATCCCGAACGATAGCCTCAACAGAGCGCCATTGTTCGGTGGACAACGGGATTTCGTCGCGAAGGATGACAACCGCTCCATCGGCTTCGAATTGATGAGCAAGTTGTTCAGTGGCTCGGGTTTGCATGTAAATAGATTAAATCACAATCGTCGATCACAATGTCAATGACAGACCGCCAAAAGCGACCGTCTACGAAAAGCGCCTATTGTATCGCAAAGATGCATGGTGTGGTGGTTATTATGAATTCGGCAGCGGGATAGCTGAATAATTATTGCCTCAGATCAAAAGATCAGGGCGTTTGTCCATGATGGCAACACATCGAATCTCAGTCACGCTCCTCGATCCAGGCCATCTGTATGGCTTCGAGGATTTTCTCGCCACAGTGTTCGGGATCATCGTCAAATTCATCAAGCTCCTGGCACCATTTCATCAAATCGGTGAAGCGCACTTTGCGCGGATCCACATCCGGATGCGCCTCATCCAGCGCAATGGCAATTTCCAGGCTATCGGTCCATTTTAATGACATGGTCGCGTTCCTTTTCTCCCGTAGTTAATGATTCTCGGAAACCATATTGATAGTGTATTTGGGAATTTCAACCACCAGATCGACATCACCCACTGTGGCCTGGCAACTCAAGCGCGATTCGGGTTCCAACCCCCATGCCTTATCCAGTAGATCTTCTTCCTCTTCTTCGGCCTCATTAAGCGAATCGAAACCTTCACGCACAATAACATGACACGTGGTACAGGCGCAGGATTTCTCGCAGGCGTGTTCAATGGGGATACCATTTTGCAGCGCGGCGTCACAAATGGTGGTACCGGGTTGTGCCTCGATCACCGCGCCTTCCGGACAAATTTCCTCGTGAGGTAAAAAAATCAATTGGGTCATTCTATATCCGCTATGTAAACAACTAGTTTATGGTATCAGCCATCTCAGATCAGGTATTAAAGTCATCGACCTTGTGGCCGGCCATGGCGGACTGGATGCTTTCATTCATACGCCGGGCGGCAAACTCGGTACTGACCTGGTTCAAATCCTCGATGGCATTTTTAATGGCAAGGTGGTCCGTACCCTGGGCAACATCTTTGAGCAGCTGCAATTTCTCCTGCAGTTGTTCCCGTTCCGTTTGCGAGAGCAAGCGTTCACCGTCTTTTGCCAGTGCGCCATCAAGCGCCAAAATCACCCGTTCGGCTTCGATTTGTTGTTCACGCAAAGCCCGCGCGGCAACATCCTGCTGCGCATGGGACATGGAATCTTTCAGCATGGTTTCAATTTCGGTGTCCGACAAACCGTAGGAGGGTTTAACCTGGATACTACTTTCCACGCCGGTGGTTTGCTCCCTCGCGCTCACGGACAACAAGCCATCGGCATCAACCTGAAAGGTCACCCGAATCCGCGCCGCTCCCGCCACCATGGGCGGAATACCGTGAAGTTCGAAACGCGCCAACGAACGGCAATCCGACACCAATTCCCGTTCCCCCTGCACCACGTGAATAGACATGGCGGTCTGGCCGTCCTTGAAGGTGGTAAATTCCTGGGCCCGGGCCACCGGTATGGTGGTATTGCGGGGAATAACTTTTTCCGCCAGCCCGCCCATGGTTTCAATACCCAGCGACAGGGGAATAACATCGAGCAACAGCACCTCGTCTTCGGCCTTGTTGCCCGCCAGCACGTCAGCCTGAATGGCCGCGCCGATGGCAACCACTTTGTCCGGGTCTATATCCACCAGGGGTTCGCATTGAAAAAAATCGCGGACTTTGTCCCTCACCCGCGGCACCCGGGTGGATCCACCCACCATAACCACGTCTTCAATGTCCGCCGCGCTGATGCCAGCGTCACGCAATGCCCGTTTACAGGGCAACAGGGTTTTGTCGATCAGCGGATCAATCAATTCATTGAACGTTGCCCGGCTCAGTTCACCGCGCCACTGCAAACCGGCACCGTCGTCGATGACGATTTCGGTACTGTCGGCCCGTGTTAACGCTTCCTTGGCAGCACAGGCTTTATCCAGGAGCTGGCGCGCCAGCGACTGATTACGGTTATCGTCGATACCGGCCTGCCGCTTGATCCAGCCGGCAATCACCAGGTCAAAATCATCCCCACCCAGGGAAGCATTACCCGCGGTGGACATGACCTCGAACACGCCCCGGTTCAGGCGCAACACCGATACGTCGAACGTACCACCGCCCAGGTCATACACCACATGCACACCTTCGGCCTTTTTATCCAGGCCATAGGCAACCGCCGCGGCGGTGGGTTCGTTCAACAGGCGCAGCACGTTGAGATCCGCCAGTTTGGCGGCATCCTTGGTGGCCTGGCGTTGGGCGTCATCAAAGTAGGCGGGCACCGTAATTACCACGCCGGTCAGTTCCCCACCCAGCGCCTGTTGCGCGCGCGACTTTAATTGTTTGAGAATCTCGGCAGATACTTCCACGGCACTTACCGGGCCGGCAACGGTCTTGATGCGCGGCACTGACGAATCCGTGGCTTCAAAATTATATTGCACGTCGCCGCTGCTGACCTGAATGTCATCAACGCCGCGGCCCATAAACCGCTTAACAGAACTGATGGTATTAAATGGATCCTGGCTGGCGCCGGTTTTGGCGGCACGGCCAACCATCGGCTCGCCTTGCTCCAGGTAACGAACCACGGATGGCAGCAGGTAATCCCCGTTCTCATCCTCCAGCGTTACCGCTTTGCCGCTGCGTACCGTGGCCACCAGTGAATTGGTAGTCCCTAAATCGATACCCGCCGCCAGGCGGTGCTGATGGGGTGAGGCGGATTTACCCGGTTCACTGATTTGTAACAGAGCCATGCGTTTGTATTTTGAAAAACTTATTTACGAGAAAATTAAATCCGAACCCTCATTGGAGGGGCGTGTTGTTATACGTATCCGCAATTTTATACGATTATACGGTTTACGGCTATGCCCGGGATCCGGCAACAAAGGTTTACGGCCTTCATTCAACTGTACCGCATAGCATATATCTGCTGTTTGCAGCCACGGCAGTTATAAGATCTGCTCTTCCAGCGATTCCACTTCCTGGCGCAGCTTAACCAGAAATTGCATACGCCGCACGTAGTCGCTGACCTGTTGCGGCGCCTGATCATCTTCGTTGGCGAACAGAGTGGATATCGCCGCATTATATTCATCGAGCGCGCGTTCGATCTCGTGGGATACATCCATCAGTATGGCGGTATCATTATTGGTACGTACCTGTTCCAGTTCTTCCCGTAACTGCATTTGTTGCATCAGAAATTCCGAATCCATGGACGTACCGGCATCCGCGGACAAATCGACACCTCTGCGTTTAAGCATATATGTCGCGCGTTCAAGGGGATTTTTTAATGTCTGGTAGGCCTCATTAATAAGTGCCGACTGTTGGACGGACAACCGGCGTTCCTGGGCCGACGCGCTGGCGAACTTGTCGGGGTGCACCGCGTTTTGAAGATCGCGATAGCGGCTGGACAAATCAGCCAGATCAAGGTCATAGGATTCCTGCAAACCGAACAAACTAAAATAATCCTGTGTTAAATCTGCCGTAACCAAAGTAGACTCCATTATCGAATTATTTCGCCAGCGCCCCAGGGCTGCGTCCGGTAACAACACAATTGTTTGCTCATAGTGGCAGTATGTCAGGACAGACAGAGTGAATAAAATTTATTGACCTGCACTAATTTGTTGTAATTTTATCAAACGAAACGCATTCAACGGTTCCGGTCAGGCATCATTACCGTTAGCAGTTGGCGTTAGTACAAAGCGGTCGTGTTAAATGTTAGTGTCAAACGTTGGTGATTAGCGCCAATTGTTGCAGCCGTTACAGTGTAGCGCTGTGGAAAATATCAGACAGTAAAACTTTCACCACAACCACATTCACCCTTGACGTTGGGATTGTTGAATTTGAAGCCTTCATTCAGCCCTTCGCGTGTATAGTCCAGTTCGGTCCCATCCAGATATACCAGGCTTTTGGGATCGATAACCACCTTGACGCCGCGGTCTTCAAACACCGTGTCATCGGGATTGATTTCATCGGCGAATTCCAGGACATAAGCCATCCCCGAACAGCCTGTGGTCTTAACGCCCAAACGCAAACCTACGCCTTTACCCCGGTTATCCAGGAAATCCTGCACGTGTTTTGCAGCGGCTTCTGTTAACGATATACTCATGATTTACAACTTCTCTTTGTCTCACCAATCTATTAATACTTCTAATACTTCATAGTCAGTCTGGTACGACCGGTTATCAATCCTGTTGCTTGGCCTTGTAGTTTTCAATGGCGGACTTAATGGCGTCCTCCGCCAGTACCGAACAATGGACCTTAACCGGCGGCAATGCCAGTTCTTCGGCAATTTGTGAATTGCGGATCTCGGCGGCCTGCTCCAGGGTTTTACCTTTCACCCACTCGGTCAACAGCGAACTGGAGGCGATCGCCGAACCACAACCGTAGGTCTTGAAACACGCCTGCTCGATGACGCCGTTGTCATCCACCTTGATTTGCAGGCGCATGACATCACCGCAGGCCGGCGCGCCCACCATGCCGGTACCCACAGACGCATCGTCTTTATCCAGGGTGCCCACATTGCGTGGATTATTGTAGTGGTCCAATACCTTGTCGCTGTAAGCCATAACGTTCAAATACCTTCAATAACAACTTCGATAACTTTGAGATAACTTTGAGATAACTTTGATTAATTTAACGCTATCACTGAGATAGCTTTTAATTCTATCTTTCTCTGACTTTCGAAAACTCTTTTATATATTATTAGACAATGATTCCGCAGCTTTGATTCGCCACCGTAACCTTTAATCCTAGTGTTCCGCCCATTGTACCTTTGACAAATCAACGCCTTCTTTATACATATCCCACAGTGGAGAAAGTTCGCGCAACTTGGCAATGGCCTTGTGCACCAGATCGATGGCGTAGTCGATATTCTCGTCTGTTGTAAACCGGCCGATACTGAAACGAATGGAACTGTGCGCCAGTTCATCGTTGCGACCCAGGGCGCGCAGAACGTAGGAAGGCTCCAGACTGGACGATGTACACGCCGAACCGGACGATACCGCGATTCCCTTCAATGCCATGATCAGGGATTCGCCTTCCACAAAGTTGAAACTGATATTTAAAATATTCGGCACCTGATGCTCAAGATCACCATTCAGGTACACTTCTTCGATATCCTGGAGACTGTTATAGAGCTTGTCGCGCAATTGTGTAATACGGCGGTTGTCGTCCTGCATTTGCTCTTTGGCAATACGGAACGCTTCGCCCATGCCGACAATCTGGTGGGTTGGCAGCGTGCCGGAACGCATGCCGCGTTCATGGCCACCACCGTGCATCTGCGCTTCCAGCCGCACACGGGGCTTGCGCCGTACATACAAAGCACCAATACCCTTGGGACCGTAAATCTTATGGCCCGAAAAGGACATCAGGTCCACTTTCATGGCCTCCAAATCGATAGGCACCTTGCCGGCGCTTTGGGCGGCATCAACGTGAAAAATAATACCCTTTTCCCGGGTGATATCACCAATGGCGGCAATATCCTGGATAACACCGATTTCATTGTTCACGTGCATGATGGATACCACAATGGTGTCATCACGTAATGCCGCTTTCAGTTTGTTCAGATCAATCCGTCCGTTAGGTTCCGTATCCAGATAGGTCACTTCAAAACCTTCCCGTTCCAATTGACGGCAGGTATCCAAAACCGCTTTGTGCTCGGTTTTGCTCGTGACAATATGCTTGCCCTTTTTCTGGTAAAAATGCGCAGCGCCTTTAATCGCAAGGTTGTCCGATTCTGTCGCCCCGGAGGTAAAAATAATCTCCTTCGAATTGGCGTTGACCAGATCTGCAATTTGCTGGCGGGCATTTTCCACGGCTTCTTCCGCATGCCAGCCAAAAGCATGGGAACGCGATGCCGGATTACCAAACTCACCCTCTGGGGTTAGAAACTGCATCATCTTTTCCGCCACCCGCGGATCAACCGGTGTGGTTGCGGCATAGTCCATATAAATGGGATGACTCATTACTGCTTATGCTCCGCTCGTTTGTTGTGTTTTTAACTGTATTCGTATTCAACTGAAATACGCATTAAATTAAATAAGTGCGTTTTCTTTCAGTTGGTGCCTAATATTACCGAACCACATCCGGCTGGCGCCTGCCCTCGCACAATCGCGGGGCAAACAAGTGCCCCACACCATCATTCGCTAGCTATAGCACTATAAATAAGGGCAAACTCGCCAATATTAAAGCCACACATTAATATGGCAGACTTAATCGTTTATTAAGTTTTCATTCATGCCGCGGGTTGCACGGCACGGGCGGCGTCACTGGACGACGATCGAAGAACGGCTTTCCTGTTCCTGCCTCTCATCCTGACGTGCCGCGACGTTTTGAACGTTACGCTTTTCAACCAATTGCCCCAGGCTGATGCCATTGAGGAAGTCGTAAAGCTGTTCGCTGAGGTCCGTCCACAGTTGATGCGTTAAACATTCTTCGCCGTTTTGACAGTTGCCCTGTCCACCGCAACGGGTCGCGTCCACCTTTTCGTCCACCGCCGCAATAACTTCCGCCACGTTGATTTGGGTGGCCTCGCGACTTAAGCGGTAACCACCGCCGGGACCGCGGGCACTGGCGACCAGATCGCGTTTCCGAAGCTTTGAAAACAATTGTTCCAGATAGGAGAGCGAAATGCCTTGCCGTTGTGATATATCCGCCAGTGTAATAGGGCCTTTGGTGGCGTGAACCGCAAGATCTAACATTGCTGTAACCGCGTAGCGGCCTTTCGTTGTCAGTCTCATAGCATAACCCTTTGATTAAATTAAATAAACAGCAGATTTCGCAAGATATACAGAATCCACCGCCGTTTTGTGTATTTACAGAATATCCCTTAACAAAATACTGTTAATAGTATTGATATCCCGACCAATTTTGTCAAGTATTGATAACCCTAGTATGTATATCCTGACTATTTTTGTCAAGTATTAGGCGGCTTCGAACGGTCATCCGGTTGTGTAGTTTCATCCAGTTTCTCCTCTGCCAGGGGACCGATCTCGCAGGGGCCAAGTTCAGGCAGATCGATCTCCTTAAATTCCACGTTCAGGCTTTTAAGGGCCGCGCACATTTTTTCCACTCGCTCATCAAGGGCATGGGAGTGGTCCAGAATACAATTGATGGCATGGGCGACGGGGTCCGGCGCATCACGGGTGACGCCATAAGCGTCGAAACCCATTTTCTCCGCCATGGCATGGCGTTGTTTTTCCCGTTCTTCCGATTGCGAAGGAACACTGACCGCACGCCCCGGTACACCAACCACGGTCGCCGCTGCCGGTACGTCTTTGACCACAACCGCATTGGACCCGATGCGTGCCCCATCGCCGATCTTAATGGGACCGAGGACCTTGGCCCCGGCACCCACCACCACGTCGTTACCCAGGGTGGGATGGCGTTTGCCTTTTTGCCAGCTGGTCCCCCCCAGCGTCACGCCATGATAAAGCGTACAGTCGTCACCGATTTCGGCGGTTTCACCGATAACTACCCCCATGCCATGATCGATAAAAAACCGCCGCCCGATTACCGCACCAGGATGAATTTCGATACCGGTAATCCAACGAGCGAGAGTGGACAGAAAACGCGCCAGCCATTTTAACCCGGCATTCCAGAGTTTATGACTGAACCGGTGCACCAGTACCGCGTGCACACCGGGATAGGTACTTAATACTTCAAAAAACGTCCGTGCAGCGGGATCGCGGTCAAAAACACACTCGACGTCTTCTTTTAAATGATCAAACATGAATTTCCCTGTGGTTTACATTGGCAGTAGCCCTGACAAACAGTATAACCCTATTAATACATTCCGTTTTTCGCTTTCTGTGCCGGTTGCGGTTTGTGCGCCCTGCGAGACGGCGGCATCAGCCACGATACTGTTTCTGAATAGTGGTCAATATGCCGCGCAGGATATTCAGTTCCACGCGATCGGGCCGGGCCCGATTAAACAGGCGGCGCAGGCGGCGTAGCATTTTTCGGGGATGTTCAGTCTGCAAAAATCCGATGTCGGCCAGTGTCTCGTTTAAATGCTGGTAAAAACGTTCCATGTCTTCGGCATCGGCGAACGGTTCACCGTCCAGGGACAGCCCCGGTTCCGCCACCGGGGCTGGCGCTGAGGTATGTGTATCCCGTTGGTCCTGCTGCAAATACCAGTACTGGTGGATTTCATAGGCAATGATCTGCGCCGCAGCGGCAATATTCAGGGAGCTATACGCCGGGTTACTGGGTATCCATAGCAGATAGTGACAACGTTCCAGCTCATCGTTGGTAAGACCGGAATGTTCTCGGCCAAACACCACGGCAATCCGGCTATTGGAAGGCTGGGCATAGAGCTGTTGCACAAACTCCCGCGGTTCCACCAGGGGCCACGACAACCGTCGCAACCGTGCGCTGGCACCGAATACCAGATCACAGCCCGCCAATGCCTCCTCCAGGGTGTCGCAAACCCGCGCGTTGGCGAGCACGTCATCGGCGCCCGATGCCCTGGCGGTGGCCTGCGAATCGGGAAAATGCACCGGATCCACCAGTACCAATTGATCCAGGCGCATGTTTTTCATGGCTCGCGACACCGCCCCGATATTTCCAGGGTGAGAGGTATTGACCATGACGAAACGGATGTTGGGTATTGGCAGTGTTGTTGTCATTGTTACTCGACGAGTTGCTCTATATCCCGTCATCGGGATGGCGGCGCGCAATGGATTTGTTTTATCGATATACGTTGCATGGATACTGTTTCATGGATACTCATGAATACTTAAGCCAGGCCCTATTTCAGCCAAATCGGAGCCAGACACGAAACCCGTTGCTTGCGGCGCGGGTTTATTCGCATTTTTTCAGTAAATTTGCTACATTGCACGCGCACATTGTAACCGAATCCCTGATCTTTCATAAGCTAAACAGTAGCGAATCCATGCATCCCATACTCAACATTGCAGTAAGGGCGGCCCGCAATGCGGGTAATATCGTAGTCCGCGCCATGGACCATATCGATCGCCTCAATATTAAAACCAAATCCGAAAACGATTTCGTCACCGAAGTCGATAAAGCCGCGGAACAGGAAATTATCCGCACCATTCGCAAAGCCTATCCCGATCACGCCATCATGGCCGAAGAAAGCGGCACCCAGGAAGGAAATGACTATTTGTGGATTATTGATCCGCTTGATGGTACTACCAATTATCTGCACGGTTTTCCACAGTTTGCCATTTCCATCGCCCTGCAACACAAACAGGTGCTGGAGCAGGCCGTGGTTTACGATCCGTTGCGGCAGGAGCTGTTCACCGCTTCCCGTGGCCGCGGCGCACAGCTTAATGATCGCCGTATCCGCGTGACGTCGCGGTCCAGTCTGGACGGCGCCCTGCTCGGCACGGGCTTCCCGTTTAAACAACAGCAGCATCTGGATGCCTATCTCGAAACCTTCAAGGCGCTGTTTCCCATGACGGCCGGCATTCGCCGGGCAGGTGCCGCCGCCCTCGACCTTGCCTATGTGGCTTGCGGCCGGCTGGATGGTTTCTGGGAGCTGGGACTGAAGCCCTGGGACATAGCGGCGGGGGTGTTATTGATTGAAGAGGCTGGCGGTTTCGTCAACGATTTTGCCGGCGAAAAAAATTACCTGCAAACCGGCAATCTGGTAGCCGCCAATCCCCGTCTATTAAAACCAATGCTTGCCAAGATCCAGCCCCATTTGACGCCGGATTTAGCAAAATAATAGATATATCAATAAGTTAGTATCGCTTAAGAAATCAGCAACCGGGCCGATCCTTAGAGATAGGTCGTTACGGTGTTGGTGGTGAGATTATGTCACGAAGTCGAAAAAATTTATCGGATAATAAGAAATCGCTGGAAGTTAAAATGAGCGACAGTCTGTCAAATCTCAAACAATTCAGTTTACAAATGACAGAAAACATCGACTTTAACAGTTTTGACGTGTTATCCGTGACCCGGGTTGATGAGGAGCAGTCCTATACCCGCTACTTTAGTCACCGCAAAGTCGATACCCAGGGTTGGCGCATCGCCGCCGACGCTCTGCGGCGCTTCATGCCGTTGTTTTTTCGTCGCTATAAACTCAATTAGCCCATATCTGGCACAGTCCGCCACCGACCTTCCACCCCGTCTTGTTCGTCTCCGCACGTAGCCGTCCTTGCAAAGGCCGGTTGATGTTCCTTTGCAACGAAATTTTGGTACACTGCGATAAGGCGTTTTGCACAAAATTCCCGCATTGCCGCGGTCTTCTCACACACGGTCAACACCGCGGACCATGATGTAACGTCATGACAGGCGCGCTAGCGCGCCGCCGGCAATGTTTAACAGCCCAAAAGCCGAGCCCTTATAAAATCTTGAACATAGAGTAGTAGTTATGGACCTATTATCGAAATTGCTAAAGGAAATGATCAACACTGGCGCATCGGATTTGTTTTTGAGCACCGGCACCGCTCCCGTTTTCCGTATTAACGGCAAACTCAGACCGGTCAACATCCCCCCCTTGGGTTCCGGCCGCACAGAGAAAATGGCCAACCTGATCATGACCAAAGACCAGATCGCCGCTTTCGAGCGCAATCCGGAAGCCAATATCGGCTGCACCATCCCGGGCATCGGGCGTTTCCGTTTCAATATGTTCAAGCAGCGCAATGAGACCGCCATGGTGATACGCGCGGTTCCATCGTCGGTACCGGACTTTGAAACCCTGGGGATACCCGCCGTATTGCGGGATATCGTGATGATGAGGCGGGGGCTGGTGCTGGTAGTCGGCCCTTCAGGCGCGGGTAAGTCCACGACCCTGGCAGCGATGATTGATTACCGCAACAATCACGAACTCAGCCATATCATAACCATCGAAGACCCCATTGAATACGTTATTGAACATAAGAAGTCCATCGTTAACCAGCGCGAACTGGGCGTTGACACCAATTCCTATCACAACGCCCTGATTAACGCGCTGCGCCAGTCGCCGGACGTTATCATGGTGGGTGAAATTCGTGACCGTGACATGATGGAAAACGTGCTGGAATTTTCCGATACCGGACACCTGTGCCTGGCGACAATGCATTCCAACAACGCCTCACAGGCGTTTGACCGCATCGTCCATATGTTCCCCAAGGACAAGCATGAACAGATCTGCATCGGGCTGTCTCATAACGTTAAAGCCGTGGTGTCGCAAATTCTGGTGCCCACCATTGACGGCGGTCGCACCGTGGCTACGGAATTGCTGACGATGACACCACGCATCGCCGACCTGATCTCACGAGGCAATTTTGGCGAACTGCACGACGTACTGGAAAAAGACACCAATTCCGGTATGTTTACCATGGACCAGTCTCTATATCATTTGTTCTGCCATGGCCGGATCTCCGAAGAAACCGCGCTGGCCTATGCCAACTCGGTGAGCAATATGAGGTTGCAGATTCGCCTGTCGGGCCAGGGCACCAACAACAAGAGAAAACCCAAATCCACCAAGCCGGAAGAAAATACCGTCACGGTGGTATCACCGCAATAGTACGCAGCATAAATAACCAAAGCCAACTCAATTTATGGATGACATTCGACTCCCCCTGGTAGTGGAACCTGATCAATTAGTGCCGGTACTGGAAAACCACGACTTGCTCGTTGTCGATCTGTGCAAGCCGGAAACCTATGCGCAGGGGCATATTCCGGGGGCCGTGCACCTCGACTACAAGCAAATCATTGCCGCCCAAAAACCGGTCATGGGGCTGGTGCCGGATGCCGATCACCTCGGTCAACTGATGTCACAAATCGGCGCCACGCCACAAACGCACATCGTGGCTTATGATGATGAAGGTGGCGGCAGAGCGGCGCGTTTGCTTTATACCCTGGACATTATGCAACATAATCATTATTCGCTATTGAATGGCGGTATACATGCCTGGGCCAATGAGGGCCATCCACTGGAAACAACTGTCAACACCCGGGCGACCACCGACTATGCCGTCACATTGCAACAGCAACCGGTTGCCACTAAGGATTTTATTCTGCAACGCCTCGGTGATCCGCAATTGGCGCTGATTGACGCCCGCACGCCGGCTGAATACAGCGGTGAGAAAAAGCTGGCGGCCAGAGGTGGCCATATACCGGGAGCGACGAACCTGGACTGGGTCAATCTTATTGACCGACAGCACAATATGCGCCTTAAGCCGGACTCGGAAATAAAACAATTACTGGCGAATATCGGCGTTAACGCCGAATCGTTTGCCGACAATCCCGTCGTTGTTTATTGCCAGACCCATCACCGGTCGGCACTCACGTACATCGCATTAAAAAATCTGGGGTACAGCGATGTTAAAGGTTATCCCGGCTCCTGGTCGGAATGGGGCAACGCCGATGATACCCCTGTGGAAACGTGATAATAGTAAACAGGTGTATCTTCGACAATGCAAATCTGTACCACGATCAAGTCCATCGAGCAAAAAACGCCGCAAATCAAGTCAATCGTACTGGAATACGGGGATGAAGATTTCCGGTTTTACCCGGGACAATGGATCGATGTTCACTTGAGTATTGACGACGAAAGTCACAATAGCTGTTATTCCATCACGTCCATTCCATCATCACGCCGTTGTATTGAAATCGCCGTCAAACTGGCGCCCGACTTTCCCATCACCCGTCATCTTCATCGAAACAGCAAGGCCGGTGACCGGATATTTATTTCCAGGGCCCAGGGCGACCTATACCTGGACAACAATATTGCCGGTCCATTTGTGTTTATCGCCGGCGGTATCGGAATTACGCCACTTTACAGTATGATTCGCCACCTGCTGGCTCACAAAACGCGCGAGCCTGTGGTGTTGTTGTATAGTATTGCGACGCGCGATGAATTTTTGTTTGAAACTGAACTCAGGACGCTGCAGGATCAGCATGAAAATTTCCGCGTGATCACAACGGTTACGAGGAACGGTAACGGTAACAACAACCGCAGATCCTGTTACGGCCGCATCAATCGCGATATGTTGCTCTCAACGCAATTGCCGCCACGCGCCAATTATTATCTGTGTGGCCCGCCGCCCATGGTGGATGCGGTGGTCGAAATGCTGGAGGGATTGCTCGAAGAACTGGAAATTACCGGTGACCATATTCACTACGACAAGTGGTGGTCCTGACCACACGCCTCAGGGTTCGCCGGTACGGGCAACACGTTTTTGCGTTAATTTCGTGTAAGCCAGATAGCGGTCGCGAATTTGCCGTACGTATTTGACCGGCTCACTGCCGCGCACATAACCGTGTTTGGCTTTACGCGCATACTTGCGTTTGGATAACAACAACATCGCGCGTTCCACGTTACCAAACCAACGTGTCGGTTCCCATCCCTGGCGCCGCGCCAGGGCGCGCGCATCCCTCACATGACCGACGCCGGCATTATACGCTGCCAGGGTAAACCACATGCGATCCTTGACCGGCAGTTCCGGTTCAAAGCGTTCCCGTACCCAGTCCAGGTATTTGACGCCGGCTTCCAGACCCTGCTTGGGATCCCTGAGATTGTGAATACCCAGTTCCCTTGCCGTGCGCGGCATTACCTGCATTAAACCCCGGGCGCCGGCCCAGGATTTTGCCTGGGGATCGAACCGGCTTTCCTGATACATTTGCGCGACGACCAAGCGCCAGTCGAAATTGTATTCCTGCGCGTATTGGCGAACCATGTCATCGTACGGCGATAGCTGTCCGTCCCCTCTGTCGACGCGTTGTTGCAGCCGTTTGGCAATGGTTTTGGGTTTTTCAAAATATTTTTTATGAGTAATGTTATAGAATAGCCCCCGGTATTCCTCGTCTAGGTAATCGTTCACGGCCTGCAACAGTTTTGGCGAGTCGGTGCGAACTACCCAGCCGTGTGACACTTCCTTGCCCAGATTTAATAACCCCTTGATATCATCTCGCCAGGTCAGCTCGATATTCAGTATATTGCTGTCCGCCAGCGTCAAGTCGTAATCACCGGAAGCGACTTTGGCAATAATCTGTTCAGTTTCTTCATTTTCGGGCACGACTTTTATATTCATATCCACGCCTTGCTGCCTGATATCCTGCAACGTGCGCCAGTACGAACTGCTGCGGCGGACACAAATGGTTCTACCGGCCAATTGGCTGATATCATCCATTTCATCATCATCACTGCGGCCGACGATAATTTCATACACCTTGTTGTAGGGCCGTGAATAACGCACGGTGGGCGACGGATTGATTTCAGGAATCGTCAGCGATGCCGCCACCATATCGCCTTTGCCCTGTACCAGCCAACGCAATAACACATCCCGAGTAGGTGCCACTACCATTTCCAGCCGTACACCCATGCGATCGGCGAAATGTTTGGCAAGTTCGTACTCGAAGCCCATTAACTCGCCACGCCAGAGAAAATACGTTGCCGCATTGTTACGGGTGATGACCCGCAGGACGTTGCGTTCTTTAATTTGATCCAGATCAGCCTTGTAATTTTTACCGCTTCGCGATATCAGGTTTTCACGGTTGAGAAAATTATTAAGGGCTTGTTGCAGTTTTTCCGCATCGGGCCTGACCGCCCAGCCAATAGGGCGTTCGCCGGAAACACTGAATGCCACTTTCAGATCCGGCTGCGCAGGTAGTACCGCATTAATGAGATTGCTATCGGCAACGGTTGCATCGTACTTGCCAGCGGCCACACCATCCAGCAGGTCTATAACGGAGTTGCTTGCCGGTACCTGCTGTAAATCGATGCCGGGATGATTAGACTTATGCCTTTGCATCGTTTCCCAATAAGATGTGGATTTCAACAGGGCGACAGTTTTGCCCTTGAGGTCTTTCAAATCTTTTACCGGATTATCGGACCGTACGATCAATTGCTCCTTGGCCACCGCCACCGGCACGGAAAAAGCCACCTGCTCCTTGCGTTGATCGGTAATGGTAAGATTCGACGCTATAACGTCTCCCTTGCCTTCCAGCATCATGGGTATCAACCGGTCGAAACGCTTGACGTAAATCCATTCCGGCTTCAGGCCCTGCTCCTGCGCAAAGCGAATGATTAAATCGGATTCGTAGTGAACCGGCAAACCCTGGCGGGGCAAATATGGCACCTCTAGTCCCGCATCGCTCACTAAAATGCGCAGTTTTCCCCGCTCCTTTAACGCGGGCAAATCACCCTGCTCTACGTAGTTCTCGAATGACTTGTCAGGGCTTGGTGCGTTGGCGGCGGTCCCGTCCGATTTATCGGACGCATCACAGCCAGTCATGGCGATTGCAAACAAAAGCAATAGCGTGATCATCAAAAGGTAATTGATTAAATATAAAGAACGGTTAGTTATGGTCGCGGCTTGCATCGATGACGATATAGCAATTATTTTGGGAAAATTCATTCAAAAAAAGAAAAAATACACAACGCTACAGATTAATTAATCCGCGCGAACGCGCTAATTGACACAATCCTCGCACCCGGTTACGGATTCAACATTAACAGCTTAGCACAACCATCAACCGGCTTTCGTTGCATGGTTACCGTTATACGCAATCATTTCAACGCCAGCAACGTTGCATTACCGCCAATGGCAGCGGTATTGGTCGTTAATACCCTCTCTGTGGCAAAACGATATAAATAGTGGGGTCCGCCCGCTTTGGGCCCGGTCCCCGACAGACCTTCACCGCCAAACGGTTGCACACCCACGACCGAACCGATGATATTACGATTGACGTAAATGTTGCCCACATGAACCCGTTGCTGAATATAGCGGGCTTTTTCCTCGATGCGGCTGTGGATACCCAGGGTAAGGCCGTAGCGGGTATCGTTGATTGCAGCAATAACCTCGTCCAGTTCACCGGCGTCATAGCGAATAACGTGCAGCACGGGACCAAAGACTTCATACTGTAGTTGGGATAACGCATCGATTTCGTAAACGCACGGCGCAAAATAACTGCCTTTTGCCCATCGTTCATCGTCGACCACTGAATACACCTTACGACCATGCTGCTCCAACCACTGTATATGGCTTTGCAGTTTTTGTTTCGCGGCGTTATCAATCACCGGCCCCACATCCGTTGCCAACCAGGCGGGATCCCCGACATTCAGTTCCTGCATGGCCCCTTTTAGTAGCGCCAGCATGCGAGGTGCCACATCCTGTTGCACAAACAACACCCGCAAGGCCGAACAACGCTGGCCGGCGCTGTTAAACGCCGATTTGACCACATCCACGACCACCTGCTCTGGCAAAGCGGAGCTGTCGACAATCATGACGTTCTGTCCGCCCGTCTCGGCGATCAGCGGCACAATGGCACCGCCCCGTTGCGCCAGTTTAAGATTAATATCGTTGGCCGTTTGTGTTGAGCCGGTAAAGGCAACGCCGGCGATGCGCGGATCGTCAATCAGGCGATTGCCCACCACCGCGCCGGAACCTGGTAAAAACTGCAACGCCGGTTCCGGTACACCCGCAGCGTGCAGTAATTGCACTACCTGCATGGCAATCAGCGGCGTCTGGCTTGCGGGTTTGGCGATCACGCTGTTGCCAGCCATCAGGGCCGCAACGATCTGGCCACAGAAAATCGCCAGGGGAAAATTCCACGGACTAATACACGCAAATACACCGCGCCCATGGAGCGTCAATACATTGGATTCCCCCGTGGGCCCAGGTAGCTGTTCGGGACGGAATACCCTGGTTCGCGCCAGACAGGCATAGTAGCGGCAAAAGTCCACGGCTTCCCGCACTTCCGAGACCGCATCGGGGATACAACGCCCACCTTCGCGCACAATCAGCGAGATGAACCTGGCGCGGTTTTCTTCCAACAACTCCGCTGCACGTTCTGCGATATCGGCCCGTTCCGTGACCGGCATATTATTCCAGTCAATACAGGCCGCTTGCGCGGACGCGATGGCCTGCTCGACGTGTGCTTCATTGGCGGTAATCACCTCACCGATGGTTTGCTGGCAATCAGCGGGATTGACCACTGGGTGTGGCTCGCCATCCACCCGTTCGCCGTCAATGAGCGGCGCCGCGCTCCATTGCCGATCACTGTAGGTCTGTAACTGTGTTTGCAGTTGCCGCAGCGTCTGTTCATCACTAACGTTAATGCCGGATGAATTCCGCCGCTGTTCGCCAAAAATCGATTCAGGTAGCGGTATCGCCGGATGCGGCGATGGATTGGAACCCTGCACCCATTGCACGGGATCAGCGACAATGTCTTCCACCGGTTGGCGGTCATCAGTAATCCGGTTCACGAACGACGTGTTGGCACCGTTTTCCAGTAGCCGGCGCACCAGATACGGCAACAAATCCTTGTGGCTGCCAACGGGCGCATAGACACGGCAGGCGATGCTATTGTCGTTGTTCAGCAGTGCCTGATAGAGGGCTTCTCCCATGCCGTGCAAGCGTTGCATTTCAAACGTCTTGCGTTCACCCGCCATTTGTAACACCGCGGCCGCGGTATGAGCATTGTGGGTGGCAAACTGAGGATAAACCATCTCTCCGATGTTTAATAATTTCTGCGCGCAGGCGAGGTACGACACATCGGTGTGTTGCTTACGGGTAAACACCGGATACCCGGACAACCCCTGTTCCTGGGCACGTTTGACTTCGGTATCCCAATACGCCCCTTTGACCAGCCGCACCATGATGTGGCGCCCGTTACGGCTGGCAAGATCGGCCAGCCAGTCGATAACGTAGGGCGCACGCTTCTGATATGACTGGATCACCACTCCCAATCCCGGCCAGTGAGCAAACTGTGGATCAGTCAATATGGCTTCGATGACATCGAGGGTGATATCCAGCCGGTCGGCTTCCTCGCCGTCAATGGTCATACTCAGATTGGCCTGTTGTGCCACTTGGGCCAATGCCATCACCCGGGGTATCAGTTCATTCAATAGACGCTCGCGCTGCGCGTACTCAAACCGCGGGTGTAGCGCGGACAGTTTGACGGAAATACCGGGAGCACCGACAATATCGCTGCCGCCACCGTAATGCTCAGCGATAACAGCAATGGCCTGGCGATAAACCTCGCCGTAGCGATCGGCATCTTCCTGGCTCAACGCCGCCTCCCCCAGCATGTCAAAGGAATAACGGTATACCCGGTTTTCACTGGATTCACTGCGCGCCAATGCTTCTTCGATGGAACGGCCCATGACAAACTGATGCCCCATAATGCGCATGGCTTCTTTTAGCGCCGAACGTACCACCGGTTCGCTGACCCGTGCCATCAGGCCATTGACCATGGTCATGGGGTCACGTTGTGTGGCATCGTCCAGGGTAATCATACGCCCGGTGAGCATGAGCCCCCACGTACTGGCGTTGACAAACCATGACCGGCTGTTGCCCAGGTGCTGTTGCCAGTTAGCATTGGTGAGTTTGTCACGAATCAGCCGGTCCGCGGTATCGGCGTCCGGAATACGCAACAACGCCTCGGCCAGACAAAGCAGTACAATTCCTTCCCGGGATGATAAATCGTATTCCTGCAAAAACGCGTTGAGACCGCCGATTTGCTGACTTTTGTCTCGAACGTCGGTAACCAGTTGGCAGGCCTGACGGTAAATGGCATCTCGCAGCGCATCGTAGTTTTCCAGCTGCCGCAGCAATGAATTCACGCACTGGGTTTCGTCCGCCAGATGTGCCCGTTGGATCGCGTGGCGCTGTTGGTTCGTGAACGGAAAATGTGGTTTGAAAATCATAAAATAAAGAGTCGTCTTATCGCTTATATCTCTTTTCGATTATGCAATTCACCTACCATTACTATAGACTGTATAATTCACGACAATTTCTAACAAAACTGCGAAACCTCGCTGGCTGAGGTGCGCGGACGCCTTGAAGTTGGCACTTTCCGTCACCATCTGCTTACAATCCACTCAAAATCGCTCGTTATAAAGGAAAAAACGGAAGCAAGTTATGTACTCAATCGACGTCACCGAACAAAATTTCCAACAACAAGTTCTCGAAAAATCCAAAACCGTTCCCGTCGTTGTGGATTTCTGGGCACCGTGGTGCGGTCCCTGCCAAACGCTCAAACCCCTGCTGGAAAAACTGGCAGAGGAATATCAGGGGAAGTTCCTGCTGGCCAAAGTCAATGCCGATGACAACCAGGCCCTGGCGTCACAATTCGGGGTGCGGGGTATCCCCAGTGTCAAAGCGGTTTATAACGGCAAACTGGTAAATGAATTTTCTGGGGCGATACCGGAACCGACTCTGCGTAAATTTCTGGAAGAAATTATTCCCAATGAAAGTGAGACCAAACGCCAGGCGGCTTTAGCAAAGTATGAACAAGGTGATATTGATGCCGCGGTGACACTACTGCAAGAAGTGGTGGAACTTGATGACGACAATCAAAACGCCAAAATAGACCTGGCTGCCCTGCTGATTGAAAACAAGGATTTCGACAACGCGCGCAGCCTGCTCAACAAAGTTCCCCTCAACCTGCAGCAGGAAGACCGATTCAAGGAATTGATGACCCGGATCGATCTCAGCGAACGCAGTGGCCAGGTTGCCGACAAGGAAGCGCTGGTACAACGTATCACGCAGGATGAAACGGATCTACAGGCCCGCCTGGACCTGGCCAATCACTATATCGCAACGCAATCCTATGAAGAGGCGTTGGCGCTGTTGTTTGATATCATCAAAAAAGACCGCAATTTTGGTGACGATATCGCCCGGAAAACCGTCCTGGACATTTTTACCCTGCTGGGCAACCAGGATGAACGCGTGCGATCGGCACGCAAAACCCTTGCTAGTCTATTGAATTAGTTCCGCAATCTATATTCTTGTTTTTCATGCAGTAAAAACGGACCACGTGATAATTGCCCGCGCGGCGAATTTTCTTTTCATTGCATTGAATACAGCCTGCTATTTTTGGTCTAAAATCTATGAAAACAGTCTGACACGGCACAGAGGTAATCGCATTAGAAATCCCATGTTCAGATTGCTCACTCCATGCTGGTGATCTTTCAATGCATATAACCTTTCGACAACTGACGGTACTGGAAGCGGTGGCCCGCAATTTGAGCTTCACCAAGGCGGCCGACGAATTACACCTGACCCAACCGGCGGTATCGATGCAAATCAAACAAATTGAAGAAAGCATTGGTCTACCACTGTTTGAACAGATTGGTAAAAAAGTCTTTCTCACCGAAGCCGGCCAGGAAATGTATAACTATTGCCGCTCCATTCAACAACAACTGGAAGAAGCGGAACATGTCATTGAAAATCTCAAGGGCGTCAAACAGGGCAAGTTAACCATCGCTGTTGCCAGCACCGCCAACTATTTCGCACCGCGAATACTGGCAACCTTCAACAAGATGCACGAAAAGGTCACCATTAATCTGGACGTCACCAACCGGGAAGGATTGTTGCAACACCTGGAAAACAACGACACCGATGTGGTCATCATGGGCCGCCCTCCCCGCGACATGGATTTGGAGGCCGAATCGTTCATGGAAAATCCGCTGGTGCTCATCGCAGCACCGGACCATCATATGGCAAACAAGGAAAGTGTTTCCATCCAGGATCTGCAAAAGGAAACATTCATTTTGCGTGAAGTGGGTTCCGGTACCCGGACCGCCATCGAGCAATTTTTCGCGGACAAAGGCGCGCTACTGGCAACCACCGTCAGCATGAGCAGTAATGAGGCCATTAAACAGGCGGTTCAGGCCGGGCTGGGATTAGGCATCGTATCCATTCACACGCTGGAGCTGGAACTGGAACTAAATCGCGTTGCTATTGTGAAAGCCGAGGGTTTTCCAATCCTGCGTCACTGGTATATCGTATATCGTAAAGGCAAGCGCCTATCGCCTATCGCCACGGAATTCCGCAATTTCGTCATTAACCAGGCCAAGGATTTATGGCCATTGCCTTCCTGAGCGTTCACTTGCCACTGATATCCGTGGTCGTCTGATTCACGCAAGTACATCATCATTAACTTTACGCGGGTCAACGTCATTCGCCAATGCACATTGACACTCATTGATCCCAGTTTGGTATACCGCCCTACTTCATTTTCATACCAGCCGTTATCGTGCTGCAGAGGTTCACACTCGTAGCCCCACCAGACACCATTAGCATCCTGTGCTATCCAGCATACCCATGGCGGTAACTCAAAATTGGGGGCATCCATCGTCTGTTCAATATGGGCAATGCCACTTCAAAATATTCAGCTAACCAAAGCCAGGCATTCTGTTTTTTGCTGCATAATCGTTTTGAATTTCACGGGTGCGCTTTTAGTAATAGCTCGCTCACGGCTCCAGATATTGAATTCCCAGGAACAGCGCTGCCAGACAAACCGGAATCAGCCATTGCACCACCGGTGGCCGCCGTAATGTGCCTATGCTCAGCGGTTCCACTGCCATGTGAAGGGCATTGTCAACGACCCGCTCAAACAATATTTCAACGACGCGGCTGATGGATGACAAACGGTTTTTTAATCGGGCAGTTATGACCAGTTTCTGGGATTGCAGCCGCGACATCTCAGCAAAATAGTGCTGTTTCATATCGAGCACAATGTGTTGCACTTTGGGAATCAATTCCAGAGTCAACGCAATACGCAGCGCCAGCAATTTATTGTCAATACCGACCCAGTTGAGGGGATAAGATAACCAGGTAATAGCCTGCACAAGCTGATTGCGGGCAATCGCTGATACAAAATAATTCACCGCCAGTATGATCAGGATCAGGTTGGAAACCCTGAGCAGGCCAGTTTGTAAACCTTCCCAGGTGGGTACAAAATCGTGCCCATACGCGATCACCGGCTTGCCGGGTGTAAACCATAGATAAATAATCAGGATGGATAAAAACAACCAACGCATTCTTTTCACAATCCGGATACTCAACTCGATGGATTGCATACGTTTAGCTAGAATTAAACCGAGAACGATCACAAACCCCAACGCAAGTTCATTGCGCCCGCCGAATGCCACAAATCCGGCCAGAATCAAAAAAGACACAATACGGATTACAGGATGCATAAAGGCAAGTTAGCGGTTGCGGTCATTAAATACAATAACAACGCAGGCACAATCCTGTCAGGGAAGACACCTGAAAGGAACACTAATTTAACGTTTGGCATAATCAAAAAAACCGCCAGGTTTTCCACGCTGGCGGTTATTGATATTCGGCAAACAATGTCGATATTTAATGTCGGTAGTGAGCAATGGTCGTATTTTACAAGCCGTTCATTGTTATTGACTAATTTGTTATTGATAAAGACGCAGGAATAACCCCCTGCCGTCACTAGCCCATTTGTTGCAGCAATTCTTCGGCTTGTTGTTTTTGGGTATCGTCGCCTTCTTCCAGAACTTCGTCCAGTATACTACGCGCGCCGTCACTGTCCCCCATATCAACATAAGCTTTGGCTAAATCCAGTTTGGTACCTACTTCATCGACGTTGGAGAAGATATCTTCATCCAGTTCCCCGTCCAGGTCGATATCACTACCACCGCCTGTATCAAGCTGCACAATATCCGCACCCTGATCAAAATCCATTGACATATCGTCTCCCCCCCCGACTGCGTTGTCGTCGCTACTGTCATCGAGCGATAACTCCAACGGCGCGTCATCATCTTCCACCATCATTTCTTCTTGTTGTGATTCTGATGGCAGATCCATGTCCAGGCCACCAAAATCAATACTATTGTCGTCATCGGACAATTCAGTTTCAAACCCGCCGGCGGTTTCCATTTCCAGGGGTTCAGGCTCGGCGCTACTCGAAGCGGCATGATCTTCGTCAAATGACAAATCAAAATCAAGACCGCCATCGTCCGTACCGCCGGTATGGGTCTCTTCTTCTATGGCACTATCGAAGCTATCAAGATCCGGCGTTGGCGCTTGCTCTGCGGGCTCATCGCCCCCCATGTCCATGTCCATGTCCAACGATGACATGTCGAAATCCAGCGCTTCATCCAGATCATTACCACCGCCGCTGTCTGCGGCGATATCACCAAGGTCATCGTTCGCGTTAAAATCGAAGTCCAGCAAATCTTCTTCGTCAGCGGACACTGCCCCCAACGTGTCATCGGCACCCGCGCCGCCGCTGCCACCAAACAAATCACTGTGCGGGCAGATCTCGCGGCCCAGTGGCGCAATATCCATCCAGTAACTATTGGATTCGTCACCGCCAATTTTCTCGTGAAGGAGCCTGGCCTGCTCTTCGAAAGCATCCGCATTCTTGGCGGCATGAAAAACCTCCAGCAATTTAGCTTGCAGGTCCAGCTGATCCGGCGCTTTATCCAGTGCCTGCCGTAAAATATCCTCCGCCTGTTGATGTCGGCCATAGGCGAGGTAGACATCGGCTTCGGAAATGGCATCCACTTCCGTGGCATCGACTTGTGCGCCGGGCATATCACTCATGACGAAGTCACTGACCATGGCACTTTCCGGCCCGCCTTCTTCAGCCGATGCGGCCCCTACAGAGGCACTGCCAACGCCCACGTTGAGGATACTTTCGTCAAAGCCGTCGTGCATCCGGCGGCGGCGTACCACCAGCCAGCCGACCACGGCAACCACCAGCAAACCCGCCAGGCCCAGCAAGATCGGATCGGACAACAGTTCATCAGGAATAATCGACTCGTCCTTAGCCTGCTCCTTTTTGGGTTTTGATTGTTTAGCTGCAGCTTGTTTTTTGTCCGCCTTCGGCGCAGCGGCCTGTGCGTCAGGTTGCTTGCCCAACGTGTTCTGCAAAGCCACCAGCTCTTCGTCCTTAAGATTGATAAGGCGCTCCATGCTCTGTAGCTGCTCATCCAGCTCGGCCATGCGGTTATCCAGTTCTTCCGCTTCCTGATTAGTGGCGTCCAGCGCTTCGGTGGCCAGCAGCAGGTTTTCCTTCACTTTCGCCGATTCGCTGTCCTCCCCGGCGGCACCACCGGAACCTTCTCCTTCACCCGGCGCGACCAGCTTAAGACGGGCGCTTTCATCGCCTGCTTTCGCGGTCTGAGTGGACCCGCCTTGTTCAGCGGCAACTTCATCCCGGATGGAACTGACGCGGCTGTCACCTTCGGGTTCTGTCTGTTTCACTACCCGGGTACCGCGGCCTTCACGCCAGGCCAGATTCTGGCGGCGAACTTCGTCAATCGCCTGCCGCCGCGAGGTTGAAGCAATCGTTGACGCATCGTCGATACGTAAGACATAGCCGGCTTTTAGCTTATTGATGTTGCCGTCAATAAAGGCATCCGGATTGTCACGCAGATACGCGAGCATCATTTGATGGATACTGACGCTGTTGTTGGGACGGGTATCGCGGGCGATTTCCCACAGGGTATCGCCACGCTTGACACGGCCGTACTGCACATCGCCCGTGGGCGTCTCCGCAACCCTGGGCTGCGGGGCGGGGGGGGGCGGCGCACGTCGTACCGGCGGCGGTGTCGTCGGCCGCGCAATTTGTTGGCGCGTGCGTGGTGGAGGTGAGGTACGTGGCCGTACAGGCTCGCGTGTCTGCGCTTGTTCGCGCTCAGTAAATACCGGCTCGGTACCAGGTTGCTGGACCGGTTTCGGGGTTTCGGCCGTCAGCACCGGCGGATCAACTAAAACCGTGTATTCCTTAAGGGCGCGGCCACGGGGCCAACGTGCTTCAATAAGAAAATCGAGATAGGGTTCGGTGACAGAGCGCTGGCTGGTCAGGTGAATATAAGCCGAGCCATCGTTGCGAAATTTCAGTTTGAACTGGATCTGGGAGAGAAACGGCGATCGTTCGACGTTGACTCGCGCGAAATCGTCAGGAGATGCCAGGCGCACGGCAAACCCATCCAGATCACCAGGCTGCGCGGAATGAATGTCAATCTCAGCATCCAGGGGCTGGTTCAGTGACGACCGCATGGTGATAGGCCCGAGCCCTAAAGCGAAACTGATCGCTGGCACCAACAACAAGACCGAGCCTATTGCCCGGACAATTAATTTACCCATGCTTACTCCCGTTTTCTCCAATTCCATGTCTACAGCTGTGTTTCCTCTGACTCCTGACGTCCATTAATATCGTCAGTTTTTGACTAAATTTAATAATATTAAGCAATTACGGGCCTGTCATAGAATCTACTATAGCTTACAAATACTCTTTTACCAAAATTTCAGCTATTTGCACACTATTTAGTGCAGCACCCTTTCTTACATTATCCGCGACAACCCACAGATTCAGTCCATGGGGATGGGAAATATCCTCCCTGATCCTGCCAACATATACGGGATCATGTCCGGCACCTTCGGTGACGGCCGTGGGATAACCTCCCGGTTCCTGCCTGTCCATGACTTCAATACCGGGCGCTGATGCCAAAAGCTCACGCGCACGGTCCGCGGTGATCTTCTCCCGGGTTTCGATATGAACTGCCTCAGAATGCCCGTAAAACACGGGGATACGGACGGCCGTCGGGTTAACCAATATAGCGGCATCCTCAAATATTTTTTTAGTTTCCCACACCATTTTCATCTCTTCCTTGGTGTAACCGTTCTCCTGAAACACGTCGATGTGCGGTAAGGCATTGAATGCAATCTGTTTTGGGTAAACTTCGGTCTTGATTTCCTTAAAATTAAGCAAATTGGCGGTTTGGGTCGCCAGCTCTTCGATCGCTTCTTTTCCGGTTCCGGAAACCGCCTGGTAAGTCGCTACGTTGATACGCTCGATCCCCACCGCGTCATAGATCGGTTTCAGCGCAACCAGCATTTGTATGGTCGAACAATTGGGGTTCGCGATAATACCCCGGTTTTTATAGTCCGCTATGGCATGCGCATTACACTCAGGAACCACCAGCGGAATATCGTCGTCATAACGAAAATGGGAGGTATTATCCACGACGACACAACCGGCGGCCGCTGCTTTCGGGGCATAATCGGCGGACACGGAGCCACCGGCGGAAAACAGGCCCACTTGTACCTTGGAAAAATCAAAATTGCCCAAATCCTCGACAGTAACATGTTTGCCTTTGAACTGGATTTTGGCGCCGGCAGAACGGCTGCTGGCCAAAGGATAGAGATTACGGACGGGAAAATTACGTTGTTCCAGGATGGAAACCATGGTTTCTCCCACGGCACCTGTCGCACCGACTACAGCGACATCGAATTCCTTGCTCATTGACACATCCTCTATAAGCTACTGAATTTTATGGATTCTTATTCTGTATTAGCGGCAAACCCAGCAGTGTCCCGCCTGAGCGGCATTTCTCAAATGACCGGTTTGAAGGTATTACCGGCGTGAAAAATACTTGTGTGTATGTAGTTACTGACTGATGAACTAACTATATTAACGTTGTTTCAGGTTTGACACTAGCGCTTTTAAGGCGCTTTTTCGGACATCGCTTCAGCCAGCCAACGCGGCGGTAACTGCATCGCCCATGGCGGTAGTGGATACCGATTGGGTTCCCTCACTATAAATATCCGCGGTTCTCAGTCCCTGATCAAGTACCGTGTTCACCGCGCGTTCGATTTTGCCAGCCAACGCCGGCTCATTCAGCGAATAGCGCAACATCATAGCGACTGATAACAGGGTTGCCAATGGATTGGCGGTATTTTTTCCGGCAATATCCGGCGCCGATCCATGAATAGGTTCATACATCCCTTTACCATTGGCATCAAGGGACGCCGACGGCAACATGCCGATGGAACCGGTTAACATGGCCGCGGCGTCGGACAGAATATCGCCAAACATATTGGTAGTGACAATCACATCAAATTGCTTGGGCGCACGCACCAGTTGCATTGCCGCGTTATCCACATACATGTGGGTTAGCTCCACTTCGGGATAGTCACGGGCAATGTCCGTCATCACATCCCGCCACAGCTCCGTGCATTCCAGCACATTGGCCTTATCCACCGAGCAAAGCCGTTTGTTGCGTTTCATGGCGGTATCAAACGCCGAACGCCCTATGCGTTGGATTTCGGATTCGGAATAAACCAGCGTATTAAAACCCTGGCGTTCGCCGTTTTCCAGTGTCCGGATACCGCGCGGTTGGCCGAAATAAATACCCCCGGTCAATTCGCGCACGATCATGATATCCAGGCCGGATACCACCTCCGGCTTCAACGTTGACGCCTCGACCAGTTGCGGATACAAAATAGCAGGACGCAAATTGGAAAACAGGTTCAGTTCCGATCGCAAACCCAGCAAGCCTTTTTCCGGCCGCACCGCAATATCCAGGGACTCATACTTTGGCGCACCCACCGCACCCAATAAAATCGCATCGGCTTCCCGTGCTTTGGCCAATGTAAGTTCCGGTAACGGGCTACCATGTTCATCGTAGGCCGCGCCACCGACCAGGGCAGTTTCCAGTTCAACTTCCAGGCCAAAATCCGCCTTGAGCTTTTCCAGGACTTTAACTGCCTCGCCAATAATTTCCGGACCAATTCCGTCGCCGGGTAATACCAGAATTTTTTTCGTCATTACGTGTTCCTTTTTCCTTTATTGTCATTGTATTGGCGTATTCACTGGGTGAACAACCAGGGCGCCTCCTGGGCGCGCTTTTGTTCATAGGTCTTGATGTCATCCACGTGCTGCAAGGTCAACCCGATATCATCCAGCCCGTTGAGCAGACAATATTTGCGGAATTCATCCACGTCAAAACCAATGGTCTCGCCGGACGGCTTTTCAATGGTCTGCTCCTGCAAGTCTACGGTCAGCTGAAATCCCTCGTTGCCGAAAACATCCTCGAACAATGCGTCCACAATATCCTCGTCCAATACGATGGGCAGGATACCGTTCTTGAAGCAGTTGTTATAAAAGATATCGGCGAAACTGGGCGCAATGACTACCCGAAATCCATAATCGAGCAACGCCCACGGCGCGTGTTCCCGCGAGGAACCGCAGCCGAAGTTTTTCCGGGCCAGCAGAATTTTCGCATCTTTATAGCGTGGCCGGTTCAATACGAAATCCGGATTAACAGGACGCTTGCTGTTGTCCATGCCCGGTTCGCCATGATCGAGGTAACGCCATTCGTCGAACAGGTTGGGACCAAAACCGGTACGTTTGATGGATTTCAAAAACTGTTTGGGTATAATCGCGTCGGTATCCACATTGGAACGGTCCAGGGGCGCGACGATAGCAGTCAATTTTTCAAATTTTTCCATCATTACCCCTCCTTCTTCGTTTCACGCACATCCACAAAATGTCCGTAAATGGCCGCCGCAGCGGCCATGGCTGGACTCACCAGATGGGTACGGCCACCCTGCCCCTGCCTACCTTCGAAGTTGCGGTTGGATGTGGACGCGCAACGCTCTCCCGGCTCCAGGCGATCGGCGTTCATGGCTAGGCACATGGAACAGCCCGGTTCGCGCCACTCAAAACCCGCTGCAAGAAACACCTTATCCAATCCCTCGTCTTCGGCCTGTTTTTTTATCAGCCCGGAACCGGGCACCACCATGGCCAGTTTCACCCGCTTCGACACTTTATGACTGTTAACGACTTGCGCAGCGGCGCGCAAATCCTCGATGCGCGAATTGGTGCAGGAACCAATGAACACTTTGTCTACTTCAATATCCGTGATAGGTGTATTCGCGTCGAGCCCCATGTATTTTAACGCGGCGCGCATACCTTCACGTCGGGTGGTATCGGTTTCCTGGTCGGGATCAGGCACTTTGCCATCCACGGAAACCACCATTTCCGGCGACGTACCCCAGGTTACCTGCGGTTTGATGCTGGCGGCGTCAATGTGCACCTCACGGTCGAACGCAGCATCGTCGTCACTGCGCAACTTTTTCCAGGCACTAACCGCCTGCTCCCACAGATCAACCGTGGGTGCATATGGCCGGCCTTTGACGAACTCAATAGTTTTGTCGTCCACTGCCACCATGCCAGCACGGGCACCGGCTTCAATCGCCATGTTGCATACCGTCATCCGGCCTTCTATGGACAATCCGCTAATGGCGCTGCCACCGAATTCAATGGCATACCCGGTACCACCGGCGGTGCCAATCTCCCCAATGATTGCCAGCACGATGTCTTTAGCGGTGACACCGGGACCCACCTGGCCATCAACACTGACTAACATGTTTTTGGATTTTTTCTGGATCAGGCATTGGGTGGCCAGCACATGCTCTACTTCTGAAGTACCAATACCAAACGCCAACGCACCGAACGCGCCATGGGTTGATGTATGGGAATCGCCGCACACTACGGTCATGCCCGGCAAAGTCGCTCCTTGCTCGGGACCGATGACGTGCACGATGCCCTGGCGATTGTCGGTCATTTTAAATTCGGTAATGCCGTATTCCGCGCAGTTTTGGTCAAGCGTATCCACTTGCAGGCGTGAGACGGGATCGGTAATGCCCTTGTCGCGATCGCTGGTGGGCACATTGTGGTCCGGCGTTGCCAGGTTGGCGCTGACCCGCCACGGCTTGCGCCCCGCCAGCCGCAGGCCTTCGAACGCCTGGGGCGAAGTGACTTCATGGACGAGATGACGGTCGATATAGATCAAACAGGTGCCGTCATCCTGTTCCCGGACGACGTGGGAATCCCACAACTTATCGTAAAGTGTTTTGCCTGCCATGGTTCAATCCTTCATTAACTCAGAAGAAGCCTTAAAATACCGCAGCATTTACTATTACACAAATTCATATTTTTCATATATTCTATTACTTTTTGGAATACTTAATGGGAACTCGTGCCGTGGACACCACCAGCCTGAAAACGTTTTTGACCATCGCCGACACCGGCTCATTCTCCCTGGCCGCCGAACACCTGTATTTGACACAACCGGCAATCAGCAAACGCCTGCACTCACTGGAACAGGAGCTCGGTGCGCGCTTGTTCGACCGGGTCGGCCGGCAAACACTGCTGACACCCGCTGGCGAGGTATTTTACCAACGGGCACGGTCAATATTGCAGCAACTGGAAGACAGCCGGCGGGAAATAGACAACTTAAGCGGCAAAGTCGCCGGTACGCTGCATATCGGCACCAGCCACCATATTGGCCTACACCGCCTGCCGCCGCTGCTGAAACAACTGCACCAGCAATACCCTGATCTCAACCTTGACATCCATTTCCAGGATTCGGAAGCGGTTTATCATGACGTCCAGACCGGCAAACTGGAACTGGGGGTCATCACCATCCCGGCATCACCGGATCCGGAGCTGCATACCGTCACCATCTGGCCGGATCCGTTGGAATTTGTGGTCGCCCGTAACCATCCGCTGGTAAGTGCCGGTTCGTCCAGTCAGCGCATATCAGCCAAACTGCTGTCCCAATATGGCGCCATTCTGCCGGCAAAAAACACTTATACCCGGCAGATTCTGGAGCGGGCATTCACCAAACTGGGACATGAGATCACAACGTCACTGTCCACAAATTACCTGGAAACCAATAAGATGCTGGTCAGTGTGGGATTGGGCTGGAGTCTGTTGCCCCGAACGATGGTGGGCTCTGACTTACGCGTATTGTCGATACCGCGCTTGCAACTGCAGCGCAGCCTGGGTGTCGTACATCATCCCAAAAGAACCCTGTCCAACGCGGCAAAAATCGTATTGGACCTGTTGAACCAGGCCCGGCAATCACCGGTTGGGGATCGTCATTAATACCCTGACGTTGGACCGCTCGCTTACTTCCGACAATGGAACGTACGCAATGGCGTGCGGGTGCCGTTCGATATACGACACCACGATATTCTTGGCCTTAACTTTCACCGGGTTCACCACCTGGTGGTTTTCGCGGCGCTTGCTCTCCAGCTTGTCCGCTTCCAGCGCCGTCATATCCAGTATGTTTTTGGAAAATTTTTCCCGGTCCTTATCACCCAGTGGCAAATTGTATAACATCACCCGCGCACCATCGTCCCAGCGAGTCATTTTATCCAAGTACATGGCACGCACTTCGGCGGGTGACAGGGACTGTTGATTACTCGAATGTACAATCACGGCAATCGTGTCATCATCCGGGTCATCTAAAAAAGAGGAAACGGTGACGGACGCCGTATGACGCTCCGCGGGACCTGGTTCAGCGACATCGCCGGGTTCGCCCGATTGATCGGCAACGTCGCCGGTAATTTTACCAGCCCCATCAGAGTCGAGCGTCGCCGTTGTCTGTTGTGCGGCGCCGCCATTTTGCCGGTACGCAACATTTGCCGCTTTATTATCAGTCTCGCTCCCGGCGTCTTCCTGTGCAACCGGCGCGGATTTGACCGTGGCACCATTCGGCGACCCATTGTTTTTCGGCTTCGAAGCACTGGCGGGTAATGCGGCCAGCGTAACGTTCTTGTCCTCAGCACCTGGTTCATCATCTGCAAACGGATCTGCTGTCAAATCCTTCGCCTGTTCGGCGTTTGCTGATGGCTGCTCATCCGGCCCCGGTTCATAAATGCCAAGGAAAACAACCAACAGCGCCAGACATAAACCGACTGATATCCACACAATACGCATATCATGCCCCCTTCCAGCCCGCGACTCCGCGGATTCGCAGCCGCGCTGTACATCGCCGCCGAAGCCGCTCAATAACGCGGATTGTATCGCCAAACCTGTAAACGGACCTAACTCTTAGTGCTAGTGCCAGAATTCGACGTGTTTTCCCCGAAATGGTGATTACCCAACCGCGCCGTTGGGCGCGGCGATGTTCACTATTGAAGTTTAATTGTATCCCCCGCGAGAGCGCCCGGCAAAGTCGCCTCGGCACTCAATACTCCCAGGCCCAATCGCAAACCCAGTCAGCGCGCGGCAAGCTTACCGCATACGTTATAGCTAATTATTCTATACGTTCATATTCCGAATCACCAGCACTCGCCACCTTCTAATATGATCCTTTACAGTGCTTGACGACAAGGTCTCTCAGTTGACATTACTCACCAGAACGATGCCTGCGACGCTTGTCGCCCGCCCTACGGTGTGATCAAAATGGCCAGTCACGGTGGATTTCCACCTGCTACGAATCGATACTTTTGAAAATGGTTTTAGATTTTGATGGATTGTGATGGATGGTGCCGCTAACACGGCGATCGCGCATCGTTTATCGAGGCCATTGAGCGCAATTAGCTGTTGCTAATGGTTGTCAGGCAGCTCCGTTACCCGCCATGAAAGCCATACAACGGCGGATTAGCTGGGGGTTAACCCGTGAACGGCCACTTTGTTACAGCCAAGCTGTACTCTCACACTGGGTGACTTTCGCGCTATGCATCATTTATCCCGTTTTTCAATAATAAGCCGTTGCTATGGATAATTTCAGCGCAAACAACCCGTCTACAGGTTCACGCCTGCAATAACGAAATTCGCAATGTTATGACAACAGGATTGGAGGTGGTTAAGCCTGTTTATAGATCAAACCAGGTGTAAACAACAGCTCCCCCTTGTTCAATTGATCAAGCGGACAACCGTCGCGGTCGCATTCCGCCAGCCGGTCAAAAATATATTTTCTGCCGGATTGAACAACAAAATCGTAGATAGGTTTACCAAGATGGGATCCAATGGGTTTTCCAAACTGACGATCATTCACGATACAGCCCTCAACTAATTACCGATTCAACATTAACAACAACTCATACGGAAATATCGTCCAGCCCGGCGGCTACTTTAACAACGATCAACGGGAAATTTTGAATCCCGGAAAATGGGATTTGTTTCGGTCCCCGGGCAATATTAATCCAATCACCGGAGGCGCCATTTCCTTGGGGAAAATCCAATAAGGAAAACCGTGAACTGGTACGCAATATATTTCCACTCTGTTAAATATAAATATAGTACATAGTGCGGGCGTTTTTAAACCGCTCTTAAACCGCGCCACAAACTGTTTGCCCCGAGCAGCGCGAACAAGCGCAACGGTAACCACGCTCACTGCCATTTACATTTTTTATCCACCAACCCGGCGCTATCAGTTTTAATAATGGATATTGAACCAATGGGGAATTTCGGAAGCGCGTAACGTGGTCACCGACGCGCGATCAGCAGCGACATCGAGGGTACTTCGTCGCAGGGACTGGAAAATTGGCAACAAACCCGACTCAAATTGCCATGGCAAACCAATGGTCAGCAACTGATCACAGCGGGACGTTACAGATTCAAGATTCAATCTGTGGAAATTTCCCGCTTGCGAAACACCGGGGGGACCACTAATCTAGGCGTTACATAAATTCAACCATTTAGAGAATAATAAATACGATAAGGCCATTAATATGACACCAGCGGTAAACATGTTCAGAATTGTCATACTGGTTTTCGCCGTGTTGTCTCCCTGCAACGCGGACCAATACCGGTTAGGCAATGCCGACGAGGCAACATCCGTATTCTGGAAAGAACTGTATCCGGGCACCCACTATACGCTGTATTGCGGCGAACGATTTACCGATAAAAACAGCGACCTGACAATTGAACATGTTTACCCGATTCAATGGATCATCGACTACCTTGGATGCGGAAGCCTGGACAACTGCCGCCAACAGAGCCGCCGATTCAATCGTATGGAGGCGGATTTACACAACTATTATCCCGCTTTAAAAATGATCAAGGTGGCCCGGCGCGACTACGTGTATGGCGATGTGCCGGGAGAATTCCGGGAGTTTTACGAATGTGATTTTGAACAGGATGTTCGCAATAGCGTGGTGGAAGCTCGCCCTATTGCACGGGGTAATATCGCCCGGGCCTTGTTCTATATGCACTGGGAGTACGGCTTGCCCATCAGCAATCATTCTCTCAGCACATTAATTTCCTGGCACAAGGAAGATCCACCCAGTAACGACGAATTTCGCCGCAATGATATTATCGAAAAGCTGCAGGGAAATCGAAACACCTTTATCGACGATCCCGGCAAGATCTCTCAATTGGTCAATATGCGCTCCAACTGAACCATACACAGGATAAGTTGAACGGTTGAGCATGCGTTGAGTGCGGCATGTAACGCTATTGACTCGCACACAATTCAATATCCATCGGCAATAGCCACTTGCGACAGTGACACGGTTTCTTAACTAGGCGGTGGTAACGCTCGTTGCACCGGGCCTGACCCACAACCAGCTAATAACTAACGCCACTAACGCAACCATGGCGGCTACGCCAAATGTCGCGGTCGCTCCCAGGGAATCCCACGTTAAGCCGCTGTATAAACTGCCCATGGCGCCGCCGGCGCCGAAACTCAAACTGCTGTATAACGCCTGTCCTTTGCCCTGGTGCCGGCCCTTAAAAGACCTGTGTATGAGTTCAATGGCGCTGGCGTGGTAAATCCCAAAACTGGCCGCATGAAAAACTTGCGCAATAATTAACAGCCACAATACATCAACGAAATAACCGATCAGCAACCAGCGAATCGCCGCCAGCCATAAACTCAACAATAACAGCGTTCGTAGCCCAAACCGGGGCACCAGATAACGCATTAATAAAAACAACACGACCTCGGCAACCACACCCAAAGACCATAATTGGCCGATTAACCAGCTCGAATAGTCATGCTCTTCGAGATAAATGGTATAGAAGGTGTAGTACGGGCCGTGGCTCATTTGCATCAAAAAACAAACGGCCAACAGCGCCAGTACGTCCCGCCGTTTCAGGATGTCCAGCAAGGGTTCATGGCTCAGTGGTAATTGGCGGGCGGATTGTTCTGGAACCAGCAGGCTCATCAGCCAGATGCCGGCAAACAGAACAACCAACACGAAAGGCAGAATATCGGCACCCAGGATATCCAGTACCGACCCAATACCGGCTACTGTCGCGATAAAACCAATGGATCCCCACAATCGAATATTGCTGTACCTGTGGGTGAAGTCCCCCAAATAATTAAACGTCGTTGCCTCGAATTGCGGTAACGCGGCATTCCAGAAGAAACTGAATGCCACCATGATCAAAAGCAACCACCAGTAATTGTTGTTGACGAAGACACCGGCAAAAGATACCACTGCCAATAGACAACCAAGGCGCACGATAAGCATGCGCTTGCCCATGTGATCGGCAATCCATCCCCAGATATTTGGCGACACAATTTTCGTAGCCATGATAACGGCCATGAAAATACCAATACTGTGGGCGGAAAATCCGGTGGACTTGAGGTACAACCCCCAATAGGGCACTAACGCACCCAGCGATGCGAAATAGAAAAAATAAAATCCTGAGAGACGCCAATAAGGCATGAAATGAATGGTTCGTTATCGATGTTATAGGTTATTGGGTATCAAACAACGGACAAGATGCCACAACCGCGTCCCAGAGAACAACGCCCGGGAGTTACAACATATTTTTGTGAGAATAAAGCGCTGTGTTCAATAAAGCCGCAAACCAAGGTAAAACAGCGGTAACACGGACAGCATAATTATCGCATTCAGGACATAAACCAGAGGTTTATCGCTCAGCTCCCGGCAAAAAAACACCCGCAGTGTGCTGTAGAAGATAGCACTGAGAAGCAACAGACCCAGCGAATGCGCAATGAAAGTATCCATTAAATAGGACGCATCGGCTTCCTGCCAACGCAATGCGCCCCCGTAATAAAGTTTGCCGATAACATATTTAACCACTTCGAAGTCAACAGCCACCAGTATCAGGCACAACAGGCAAAGAAAAAACACAAATGCCGTCCCTTTGGCGTATTTCTTTGACCAGAACACCCAAAAAACCGATAACAGCCCAAAAACTCCCGTCGATATCAGCCAGATGACTCCCACCACGCACCCTACGCAGTTATTTCCTTCCGGGGGGCTGATGTACCACCACTTAGCCACCATGACGATCAGATAGATCAGCGACAGGCCAACCAGTCCGAACGGATCTTTATTGAACAAAGCGGATTGCGAACGTTTTCTTCTTCTACTTGTTGTTACCATAACCTTTTCATCAAATATTGTTTATAAAATTCCAAACGGCAATACAAATTCCATGAAATTCAACCGCTATAGAAGTACAGAATCAGGGACAAAAACCGGTCAATCATACCCTGCTGGAATGACTGGCGTAGGCGATTGCACGCCAGAATTTTGCGCGCGATGGCGCAACATGTGATCCATTAACACAATCGCGAGCATTGCTTCGGCGATCGGCGTGGCCCGTATTCCGACACACGGATCATGCCGACCGGTGGTCACCACCTGCGCGGCGTTGCCTTGCATATCAATACTGCGACCGGGAATCCGCAAACTGGAGGTCGGTTTTAACGCCATGCTGACTTTAATATCCTGGCCACTGGAAATACCACCCAGTACACCACCGGCATTGTTGCTTAAAAAACCCTCCGGCGTCATTTCGTCCCGATGTTCGGTGCCTTTTTGTTCAACACTTGCAAAACCGGCTCCAATCTCCACCCCCTTCACGGCGTTGATACTCATCATGGCGTGGGCAATATCCGCGTCCAGGCGGTCAAACACAGGTTCGCCCCAACCCGGTGGTATCCGGGTAGCCACCACATTGATGCGCGCACCGATGGAGTCTCCTTCCTTTCGCAACTTATCCATGAATTGTTCAAGCGCAGGAACCTTGTCTGCGTCCGGACAGAAAAAAGCGTTATTATGAATTTCGTTCCAGTCGATGGTTTCCGCCTTGATGGGGCCGAGCTGGGCAAGATAACCGCGTATTTCAATACCAAATTCCTGCTGCAGATATTTTTTGGCAATGCCGCCTGCGGCCACCCGCATGGCGGTCTCCCGTGCCGACGACCGACCACCGCCGCGGTAATCCCGCAAGCCGTATTTCTGTTGATAGGTGTAATCGGCGTGACCGGGTCTGAACTGATCCTTGATATTGGTGTAGTCCTTGGACTTTTGGTCGGTATTGTAAATCACCATGCCAATGGGCGTGCCGGTGGTGACGCCCTCGAAAACCCCGGACAAAATTTTCACTTCATCGGCTTCCTTGCGCTGGGTGGTATGTCGCGATTGCCCCGGTTTGCGGCGATCGAGATCATGCTGCAGGTCCGCTTCCGTTAACGGCAATCCTGGTGGACAACCGTCCACAACACAGCCCAGCGCCAGGCCATGACTTTCGCCAAAGCTGGTAACGGTAAACAATTTTCCTATGCTATTGCCAGACATGACTGCATTGTAGCCGTTTCTCTTTGATTTCTAAACTAAAATAAAGGGAATATTTGAAGCGGGCAGCAAAAACAACGAAACATTACAGGTTAAACATCACTTGTGTTGCCAGGTAAGATGAATCCCGGTGCGTTCCAGATTATGCAGCACACCGGACAACTGGTGGCGCACGAACTGTAACCGATGCGGATTTTTACGCGCCAGGCTTGCCCAACTACGGCCCGGCACCAGGCCGGCAAAATCATATAACCCGGGTTCGGGAAAATAAAACGCTGCCACGAACTCGTTGAGCATACGTTGCATAATAAAACGCAGCACAAATGTCTTGGCGGGCGACATCTCATTTACACCGGCTTTTACCATACGCCGGGAAAAGGAAATATGCTGCGCTTCATCAACGGTATGAAACGTGGCCACGTCAAAAATGGCGGGACACACCATGTTGTTGTGTTGCCGTATCAGCCGGTTTATCCGGTCCGGTATCTCCTGCCCCAACAACACCGTTAACCAGAACGCCGCCGAATCCATGGAGGTATTGCGCGAGAACCAGTTAAACCAGCGCAACTCATGGAACCGGGTGGCCACGCGTGGCAAGCCACTGCGCTGCACAATTTCGGTAAACACCAGACTGTGGCCGGCTTCTTCACGCAATTCGTTTAAGTGATACTTCAGTAGCGCGATATTGCGCCGTGCATACAAAGCAGCCCGCGACAACCGCTCCATTAACAACCCTTCCAGCCAGATATTGGCTTCCATCATGTGCAGATATTCAAACTGGGACAGTGCCTTGCGCTGCTCCGCCGGCAGCACCATAAACTCCGACACGCCGTACAAGGACAGCGCCTCCTCTGGCAACCAGAAGTCATCCAGGTTCAGACGTAACCAGTTCACCCGTTTTACGGGATCCTGGTAAATACGATGCTGGGTCAGCTGGTCAAGTAACTCGGCTGATTTGGCGGACGTCAAACTCATGAAACACTCGCGAATTAAATTGCAACTTACTGATAATACTACAATAATTACTTAAAACGACCTTGTTCGATCGAGCTAATCATATTAGCAAACCCGGTTATCGATTGCACCTGCCGCCAAACTGGTTTAACCTTTCGCGTCTTTCGTCACAGGCAATACGGAAATCGCTAATTAGCGGTTACAAAACAAATTTTGCGGCGAATGAGTCTAATGGAGAGGTGGTCGCTACCGACATCCCTGTCTTCCGCGACACTTGCACGTCCGTGTGCATTGTCCGAGTGGTTGAAGGAGCACGCCTGGACGATGTGCAGGAAGCACAAGTGCCGCGGGAGGCAGGAAGCCGAGAGCGGCAAGTGTGTAACACTTTTCAGGCCGTCAATCAGCCTTAAGAGTCAGATTACAAACAAAAATTGGAGAGGTGTCCGAGTGGTTGAAGGAGCACGCCTGGACGATGTGCAGGAAGCACAAGTGCCGCGGGAGGCAGGAAGCCGAGAGCGGCAAGTGTGTAACACTTTTCAGGCCATCAATCAGCCTTAAGAGTCAGATTACAAACAAAAATTGGAGAGGTGTCCGAGTGGTTGAAGGAGCACGCCTGGAAAGTGTGTATACGTTTATAGCGTATCGAGGGTTCGAATCCCTCCCTCTCCGCCATATATTTCGTAAAACCATCCGTCTTTTTGGATGGTTTTACGAAATATCAGGAGTGAGTGGATTTGAACCCAAGAAGAGGGTTCGACAAATCGGCAGGATAGCCGATTTGGTCGTCACGCAGTGACGCCCGCAGGGCGAGGGTCCATGGATGGACCCGAGACAATCCTCCCTCTCCGCCACATATTTGGCAAAACCCATTAGTAATCAAAGGTTCAATGGTGCCTCATATCGGTTCCCTCGCAACGAGAAACTGTGAACCCCGTCAGGCCCGGAAGGGAGCAGCGGCAGCAGTGGCTTCGTGTGCCGGGGTGTGGCTGGTATGAGTCACCACCCAATCTTTCCATCAACTGGCGCAGCACAACTTGCTTTGCCGTTCCCCCGGGTGAGATCATAGCGCCTGACGCTACCCACAATAACGACGAATTAGTAAGCATCGACTTCAATGAGTTACCAGGTTCTGGCACGAAAATGGCGCCCACGCACCTTCAGTGAATTGGTGGGCCAGGAGCATGTGCAGCGCGCCCTGATCAACGCGCTGGACAGCGAACGCCTGCACCATGCATTTTTATTCACCGGCACCCGGGGCGTCGGTAAAACCACCATAGCGCGTATCCTCGCCAAATCCCTGAATTGCGAAAAAGGCGTCAGCGCCAGTCCCTGCGGCGAATGCAGCGCATGCACCGAAATCAATGAAGGCCGGTTCGTGGATCTGATCGAAGTGGACGCTGCCTCCAAAACCAAAGTGGAAGATACTCGCGAGCTGCTGGAAAACGTACAGTACGCGCCGACACGGGGCCGCTACAAGGTATACCTCATTGACGAGGTGCACATGCTGTCCACCCATAGCTTTAACGCATTGCTCAAGACCCTTGAAGAACCCCCGCCCCACGTCAAGTTCCTGCTGGCGACCACCGATCCGCAAAAGCTGCCGGTCACGATCCTGTCGCGTTGTATTCAGTTCAACCTGAAGCGGTTACCGGCGGATTTGATTCGCGGATACCTGGAAAAAATTCTCGGCGCCGAAAACATCGCCGCCGAAACCACTGCCCTGGCGTTAATCGCGGACGCCGCCGACGGCAGTATGCGCGATGGCTTAAGCTTGCTAGACCAGGCCATCGCCTATGGCGGCGGCGAAGTCAAGGAAGCGGACGTGCGCGCCATGCTCGGGTCCGTGGACAAACAATACGTGTATGACCTGATGCAGGCATTGGCGGATCGCGATTCCACGGCATTACTAACCGGTATTGAACAGCTGGCCAGCCATGCGGCGGATTTTACCAATGTACTAAACGAAGTGCTCAGCGTACTGCACCGCGTCGCGCTCAGCCAACTGGCCCCCGGCGCCATTGATGACCAGTTGCCGGAAAAACCCCGGCTGGACCAACTGGCCCAAACCCTGACACCGGAAGACACCCAGCTCTATTACCAGATTGGATTAATCAGTAAACGGGACTTGCCGCTGGCGCCCGATCCTAAACTGGGTTTTGAGATGGCCATGTTGCGCATGTTGAGGTTCCGGCCCGATACTGGCGTGGCAAATCCGACCGCAGCGGGACAAAGTGCCGGTCACGCGGCCTCGTCGGCACCGACCACATCGGCAACGCCATCGTCCTCTGGCGCAGCACCAACACCAACGCCATCCGCGCCCGCCCAGCAAACCAAAGCACATCACCTGCAAGCCATCAGTAAAACGCTGGGGACCGCGACCACTAAAAAAAAACTGAACAATAAGGACCACCGGGCTCAAACCGCAGCACCGGCACAAAGCACCAACCCGGCATCAACGACACAGATTAACAACGTACCGGCAAAGAAAGCGCCGACGAGTACCAACAAAGATGCACCCGCGGCACCGGCCGCCGAAACCACCCGGGCGGCACCCGTTACCGGCCCGCTGCCACTGCCCACTGACCACTCGACGTGGGAATCATTGGTGGAACGGCTGCCGGTCAGTGGCGTCCCGCTGCAGCTGGCCCGCAATTGCTCATTCGCCTGTTGCGGCGACGGGCATCTGGAATTACAGTTATTCGAAGGTCATCAGCAGTTTTTCAGCAAACAACGCCAGGAGATCCTGGCAAACGCTATTGGCGAGGCAACGGGCAAGGACATTAAACTTTCCATCGACATATCAGTCGAAGCGGGAGAAACCCCCGCCGGCCGGCAACAACAGCGCAACAGAGATCGCCAACAGTCGGCAGAACAATCGATTTATAATGATGCGATTGTCAAATCCATCATTGAAACTTTCGAGGGCCGAATTCCCCCAAAATCGATTCAGCCTATCGATTGATACGGGACGGCGAATCGCCCGCTAAGGTAAAATAATCCGAGCTACAACATAAAGAAAGTACAACAGTGGTTCCCGGGTGGACCGGTTAACGATGATCGCACAAATAAAGAGGTGTAAGTTATGAAAGGTGGTATTGGAAAATTAATGAAACAGGCGCAGGAAATGCAGGCCAATATGCAAAAAGCGCAGGAAGAACTGGCCAACACCGAATTCAACGGTGAGGCGGGCGGCGGTATGATAAAAGTGGTCATGAACGGCCGCCATGACGTTGTCAAAGTCAGCATTGACGACAGCATCATGGACGACAAGGAAATGCTGGAAGACCTCATCGCCGCGGCGGTCAACGATGCCGTACGTCACATCGAGAAAAAATCCAAGGAAACCATGTCATCCATGACCGACGGTTTGCCCCTTCCCGGTGACTTCAAGCTGCCGTTCTAACAACGATAAAGCTTTACACAAGCGAGCCGTATTGTGCCATTAAGTCCCCTGATTAATCGCCTTATCGAGGACCTGCGGTGTCTGCCGGGGGTCGGCCCCAAGTCAGCACAACGCATGGCATTTCATTTGCTGGAACACAACCGGGAATCCGCCCGGCAACTGGCCCATACTTTGCTGGAAGCCATTGACAACATCGGTCACTGCCAGCTGTGCCGCACATTGACTGAAGCCACGGTTTGCGACGTGTGCAATAATCCGAAACGCAATCAAAGCGTGTTGTGCATCGTTGAGACGCCCGCCGATGTCAACGCCATTGAACAGGCTACGGATTATAACGGTCTTTATTTTGTGCTAATGGGACACCTCTCGCCGCTGGATGGTATCGGGCCGCAACAAATTGGGCTGGATATCCTGGAACAGCGGGTCAAAAGCGGCGGCATCGACGAGGTCATACTGGCCACTAATCCAACGGCCGAAGGCGAAGCAACGGCGCATTATATCAGTGACCTGGTCAGGGAATTCGGTGTCAAATCCACACGCATCGCTCATGGTGTGCCGGTAGGTGGCGAACTGGAATATGTCGACGGCGGCACTCTATCACATGCTTTCAGCGGCCGACGGGAAATATAACCGCAACCAATAACCAATTACCTTTTGGTGACATACAACAAAGTTTGTCACCCTGCGCGGCTCTTAACTCACTTCTTTTGTGTTTTTATCGTTACTCCTGCACTACTCACGAAGAAAACGCAGCAATTGAAAGCATCAATTTGCTGCTGAGAAAGGTTACTTAATCACTATACTCCCTGGATTCATCCGTTTTGTGACACGGTTCACAAAACGATTGTTATGGAATTCCGGCCCTGTCACCCATAATGAAAATACGTCATCTCATTTTGTGCTACTGCGCGGCGGATATTACACGATGAGCGCGCTAAAGGTTTATACCACAACGCCGAATAGCATTGAGTTGTTTAGCTTTCGTCCATTAACAATGATTGTTGAATCCTGTCCCCCGGAAGTAAGGAATTAAAATGTACGATAATTTACACGCACGTGCACATGATGAACTCGTCACCCGCTACGCGCCGCTGGTCAAACGCATTGCTTATCATTTAAAAGCACGTCTGCCTTCAACTGTCATTGTGGATGATTTATTACAAGCGGGGATGGTAGGACTACTGGAAGCGTCCCGCAAATATGATTCGGACCAGGGCGCCAGTTTCGAAACCTATGCAGGGATCCGCATCCGGGGTGCCATGCTCGATGAACTACGCCGCAACGACTGGGCACCAAAATCGGTACACCGTAAAGTACGTGATATAACCGATGCAATTCGTGAAATCGAAAACCGCGAAGGCCGCGATGCCCGCGATGAAGAAGTGATAAAATCACTTAATATTACCAAGGAAGAATACTACAAAACGCTGCAGAATATTTCGTCACACCGGGTCATGAGTTGGGATGAACTGGGAATCGACGAAGACGCCATTCGCTCCAACACCGGTGACCAGAAATTCGGTCTGCAGGAAGAACTGGAAAAACTAAATTTTAATGAAAAGCTTACCGAAGCCATCGCATCGCTGCCCGAACGGGAAAAAATGATTGTTGCGCTATACTATGAATCAGAACTCAATTTACGCGAAATTGGTTCAGTGCTCAATGTCAGTGAATCACGCATAAGTCAGTTACTAAGTCAAGCGCATTTGCGATTACGCGCGAGAATGGAAGACTGGATTAAAGATGACGGCTAGGCCAAAAAAATGCTATTTTAATCTCTATGAACAGGTTCAAACGCCATCCCAAAAATCTGACGCTGGTTCACGAAGCCAACTACACGAAAACCATGCGTGTGATTCCGTTTGTCCGTTCAATGCATTGTGACGCATCCATATGGGCACGCACACCGGCTCACGTGGTGGAAATCAAAATTCTGGAAGTCACCAAGTATACCACCATGTTTTCCTTTAATATTAACTATGCGGGCGAACAAAAGTGGCTGCCGCAGGTTCATATCGCCGTACGCTGTTATCATGACTTGCGCGTCGCGGAAGTCGCCAACTTCCAGCACCATAAACAATTCCAGTCGCGCTATTCCTACCCCAATCCCAATATGTATCATAGAAACGAGAAACAACAAATCAACCGCTTCCTTGGCGAATGGCTCGATTTCTGTTTAAAAACCCGCTGTCGTTTTCAACCCAACGAAATGCCCATTAACGTCTAACCGCTGACTGGTTATTCATATTCCATTTCAGTGTAAAGGGCCCCTGGCACCTTGATCTTATCCATTTGGTTAAGTCCATAAATTGCTCTTATTATCACTTCGCCTGTGTGCCGGATTCCCTGCCAAGTCCTGCTAAATCCTTATTTTTCAAAAGGTTATATTTCCCAAAATTCTCTATTCGAACATATAGTTATTGCCCAAGTGTGCAAATAACAAAATTCCCAATCAAAAACTGATAATTGGTTAAAGTTATTACAAGTGTTTACCGATATTTTTTACAGCAGAACATATTTGGGAAACAGATTAACGAAAGGCGGTTTTAACGATGGTACGGTTTATAGTTTTAATTTTTTGTGTGTTGGTGCCGTTATCCACCTATGCCTTTAAAGACGACTACGTCTGGCAGGAAAAATTCAAGCAGCAGATGCCGCTTGCTGAAAACGGTAACGTCGAAGCGCAATACGACATTGGCACGATGTATGAGCGAGGCAACGGCGTTGCGAAAAGTATGGAAAAGGCGTTCGAGTGGTACATGAAATCCGCAAAGCAGGGAAACGACAAAGCAGCTTACAAAGTTGGCTTAAGTTATCTGCACGGCAAAGGCGTCAGCAAGGATTATGACAAAGCGATGGAATGGTTAAAAAAAGCCGCCGATAAAAACAACGTACGCGCGTTTTATTTTATCGGCTCCATGTATGAAAAGGGACATGGTGTATCCAAAAACCTCGACACCGCATTGCGCTGGTATACCCGCGCCTACAAGGGCGGCTATATGATTGCCAAGCAACGGGCACAGGAAATCAAGGACATTGTCAAAGAACGCGAAGTGCAGGCCGAACTCAAACGCCAACGGGAACTGCAGCGCCGCCGGGCGGCGATGGCCAAAAGTCCGCCGATCAGTTCCAAAAAAACCAACGTAAAAAAATTGTTGCTGGCCGGCGGTTGGTCCAAGAGCCACAAGCCCGCCGAATACCTGCCATCCAAGGTCACCAACTGTAAAGACAAGGGAAGAACCATTGAATGCGTCTCAGAGGAAGTAACGCGCAATATCGGCATGGCCGACATTCGTTACCGCACGAAAGCCATCCTCTACAGCCTGGACGATGAAAAGAATTTCAAGGTTTCCTATCGCAATAATGTTGTCGATATTAAAGTCACCGACCCGGCTTTTACGGCAAACGGTGGCAAGGTACCGGTAAAAATGGGCTGGCAGGACGCCGAGCACAAATTAGTATGCTCCGTCGCTAACAAAAAGGAATTAAAGTGCGTTAAAAACAAAACGCGTGATATGACATTTAACCGCAATTAAATTTTCGCGGTTCGGTCACCGAAGCCATTAGATACAACAAACCCTTTCCCCGCCCGCCGGGGAAAGGGTTTTTTAACACCTTCGCAAAATACATACGATGTAACTCTAAAACATTCACTTAAAGTTAAATATATCCATCAACGGCATCGCGGCCGTCAGTAGATATGGACCACCAGCACGTGAGCCAGGGAACACACCAATAATAAATACATCACCGGCACGTGAAACAGTCGCCACTTACTCAATAGTTGCTCGCAGGATCGCACGAGCGAGACATCCATCAGCGTACTGATGTATCGTTTGAGATACTGTTTTTCCATCGCGATTGTAGCTTGCAGTGTCTGTTGATCCCAGTTGCCCCGCCTGGCGACCTCTATCAATACCCGGGTAATCTGATCACCCACCGCCACATAACAGGCGGCGGCCTGGGCGCGTACCAGTAAATAGGCATACGGGATGTGAAACACGGTTTTAGGCTGTATGAGACATGTTGTGGTTAACCGTGACAGGTGTTTGCGAATAAGCTCGCTGTCGTATTTCACCAGCGACTCAAACAACTGGTTTTCTTCACGGTCTATTCGCGCCAGCTTGCTATGCATGGTAAAAGACAAGCGGGTAAACAGGAACCGACCCAACGCCCCGCTGCCGACGATCAGAACCATGGCGATAATGGCTATCAGGCTGTTAATGGACTGTATGGCAAAAGTCGAGTGGAAAATAATCAGCAAAGGACCGGTTAAGCCGGCACCCAAATGCAGGTAGTACCAGGCTTCAAGTTTGCCGGCGTTTCTCAACACAGGCAGACGCTTGCGCAGCGAATACGTCAATGCAATCAACATCAACAAACCACCGGCAAGACCTGTGTTATATATAAAATCATAATCGGCAATGGCATTGAACTGCCCCCAACGTATCCACGCTGACGAGAGGATAACGGCAATAACGGATGAAACGAGGAAAAATTTGCGTGATGAGGCCCGGGAAGCTTCATTTTTCGATTCGTTAAATTGTCCCGGGTATTTCTGCTTTAAAATGGCAACCGCGCTGACGATGCCTTTATTTGCTTTGGTAACCTCTTTTTTTGAAGCATTTGAGCCTGAGTCAGCCCTTGACGATTCGTGATTCATGGACAACCCCCGACGCTTGTAGTTTTAAGTAAACCACCCTGATATTGGGTGCGTCCTTGCGTTACTGCTTTCCTGCCCATTCACACAATGTGTGTCCGGGAAGCATCGAGAAGTGAAAACCGGAGACAAGCAGCGCCGGATCAGGCTTGAGACAGACAAACGGATTGCCTGTGTTCACTAACCCCCACTGGTCCCGCCCCTGGCCGCACCGATTAATTCCCGAGTGTTCACATTCGATGCCTGGTACGACTGCTTTTTCATCGACGCATGCCCCCTGCTTGCAAGGATGAAAAAGCGCTTAAGCATAATCATTTACTTATTTACTGCATAAGTAATGCTTATTTATGAGTATATTTGCTGAGGATTCAAAGTCAACGCGACCACGACATTCTCATTTATTGCTGACACCTGGATAGGAATATTCTTACTTTGTCGCTTTCACACCATTGAAAATATTGATTTTACGTTGCGGGATATTCAGGTAGACGCGCAACAAAATAATTACCAATCGCCTACAAGGGGCTCCTATGCATAAATCACCCACCTGGGTGAATTCCGAGGTAGGAGCCAGCCTTGCTGGCGATAACGCGCTGCGGGTATAACCCACCCTTTCGCACTATTCGTTCCCCGCCGGTGTTCTGCGCCAGAAACATAATTTACCGTTCGTGCAGTCACGACAAGTTGCTGCACGGAATAAACATCTATCGCCTGCAAGGGACTCCTATGCATAAATCACCCACCTGGGTGAATTCCGGGGTAGCAGCCAGCCATGCTGGCGATAACGCGCCGCGGACAGCTAGCCGTGGTCGACGCCGTCGGTATCAGTGATTTCGCTTGAGTAGATGAATTCAGTGACCGGTCGAATCGTCTGACGGTACGGACGCCAGGCGCTGTTCAATATGGGAAAGTGTATCGCGGTAGCTGGCAACATATTCGCCACCCAACTGCACAGCCTGTTGTGCGTGCCGCTGCGCAGCGGTTAGATTCCCCTGCTCCATTAAAACCTGCGCCAGGTTGTTGTGTGCCGGCGCATAGTCGCGTTTCACGTCCAGAACCTGACGATAAAACTGTTGCGCCTGTTGAAGTTGTCCTCTTAGGTAACAAACGTTACCTAAAGCCATGAGTGACACCAGTGACCGCGGCCAGCGTTTGACGGCGGCCCGGTAAGCCGTGTCGGCCAGTGCCAGTTTGCCCTTGCGCTCAAAATAAGCAACTGCTTTGACATACTGTAAGGGCGTCACCGACGCAGGCATCTCACCCGGCCGCATCACCACCATGGCCCATAGCTTGGCCCGCCGCCAGGTTCGTTCAAAGGTTTCCAGGCTGATCACATGCTGCTGGATCGTACCGGAGTTAAGCATAATCTCATCATTTGCCGGGTCCATTCCGGTCACCACGGCATAGTGCCAACGCGGAATCCAGTCCAGCCCCAGGTTCTGGAACACCAGCACCGGATGGCCGGCCTTTAATTCGTCCAGCAATGCGGGAAAACCCGGCTTTATCACAAAGGGAATGCGATCATAGTAACGCGCCGCCGCCACCATTTCCGCCTGGAAACTGCCCTGGCGTTCCGGCACATAAACCAACGGCACCAGATCGTCAGGGGTGACCGGTACTCCCGCCCACTTCAACAACGTCGCTAATGCGGCGGGACCACACTGGTACTCTTGCTGCGGAAAAAAAGGAACATTATCAACTTCGCAACGAGGCAACTTGTCCCAGCCGGCGGACTGGCGAAGCTTGTCGATTTGCAGCGTAGTACTGCAGGCGCATAAAAATAAAAGGCTGCCTAAGCAAAGCAAGGCAGCCCTGACATTCCTGGTCATAACGTAAAACAACAATTCTAGTCGTATACGGTTTTCTTCACGAAGGGAAAAACGTCGGTGAAACCCATCAGGTCGGTAATCAGCAATACAATGAATATGAACGCCAACGTCCCCACGACACCGCCACCGGCCGGCGCTTCATCTATCTGATCGGCAAAAGCCTGAATTTGTTGGTCAGTCATATTTGCCAGGCGTTGTTTGGCGTCCTGTGGATCGACACCCAACGCGATCAATTGGGCTTGCACTTCCCGCTGCGACAGCAGGTCATTAATGCGCTGCTTGTTCAGTTGCACAACCTGCTGGTCAACAATGTCTGTGGTCGTCACAATACCGGCCATTGCCGCCTGCTGAAAACTCACCAGCAAAAAGCAAACCAGCGAAATCCTGGCCGTCAATTTCATTAATGGCGTCTTAGTCGTCATAGTTTTCTCCATGTTAAGTCCATTGTTTACACGATGGTAGCCGATATTGGCGCCAACACCAATATTCAACCACACGTAGCGCAATCGCATACGTGTATCAGTGATATTTATTTTTTTTCTGCTGTTCCTGTTGAATATCCGCTTCGAGAACTTTCAGCTGGTCGGCCAACTGGCGAATGGCGGGCGCAATCTCTTCTTCAACTTTTTTCTGATTCTTTTTTATATCCCTGTTAATCTGCATCATCACCACGAACACGCCTACCACGGGCAATGCCCAGACCAGAATGACAAACTGCTTTTTCTTCCTGGCATCGTGCAATTGTGATAGCCGAATGATCCGCGTACTCATCACATTCAAATATACAACAGCTCCCACCAGTACCGCTCCAAAAATCCATAAAAAAACAGTCAAAACATCCACCTCGTTGCGGCTGGTTTGCGACGGCACTGCGCTCCTGCATTGGGCTGACCGGGTTGAACGGCGCGCCCACGGTGCCGGATTTAACGATTTACCAATTATTTACTAAATAATTGCCTATTAATAATAGAGCATTGTCAGGCTCAGATCATGCCCGCCACCAGCGCCATACAAAATTTTGTATGAATATCACACATATTGCCGCTGGTGTCGCGCCACCGTTCGGATTTTCATGATTCGTCACATTTTGAGACGAGCTATTGCACAAGCACCTGGTATTTGAGATCGAAATTGGCGTTTGACGTATTCATATTGCCCGTCATTTGAATACGCCAATTCGTCACATTGGCGTCATAGCCCGCCGGCGCCCCTCCGCCGCCGGAAACCGGTGTATAGGTATAAGTTGCGCCATTATCGTTGGAATAAGTCGTGGTCCCGATTGTTAGTCCCGACGCCGGTGTGCCATCCACCAGTTGAAAAGGCTGACCGGCTCCGTAAGAATTCAAACCAAACATAATATATGGACTTAACTGGTCGTCGATCACTACGGTATAGGCGTTATCACCACCGGTGTTGGTAATATTTAGTGTATAAGTCACCACGCCTCCCGGATTCACCGACGGCGACGAGGCATATTTCACCATGGTCAGAACCGGAACCGGTTCTATGGCGACGGTGACAGTGGCGCTGTCATTGCTGCTGTCTTCGTCGGTTTGATCCGATGCACTGAGGGTTGCCGTGTTGTCGACACTCATGATGACCGGTACAACACCGGCAGTAACATTGATCGTCAGCGTATACGTTGTATTGGGTGCTATAGTCGGTATATTCCATTGATCAGGAACACCGTTACTGTCCGAATCGTCAAAGGTCGTGCCGGCCTGCGCGCTATGACTGTTATAAGTCACTTGTGAAGGCAACACGTCGGAAATCACAATGTTGGTAAAATCAATAATCGACGCGTTATAAACCTCCACGGTATAGGTGAAAGACTGGTTGCCTTTAATAGTGGAAACGGTCGCGCTTTTTGAAATCTGCAAGTCCTGGGGAAACAGCTGGCCACCCGCCGGCCCGTCCATATTATCAATAATCCGGCTGGGAATGTTCTGGCCGTTGGACGACGATATATGAAACTTGAGATTGGAAGGCTCACTTAGTCCCAGATTGGTCCACGACAATATGGTTTCCATGGCCAGGCCGGAGGATGAACCGTAATTGGTACTGTACAAACTGGTCTCGTTGGTTTTATCGCCGGGCATCGTATATCCGTCGCCGTTGCCACCGCTATCAACCAGGGGATCACCCCCGGAGGCGCTTGCTACATAGTCGTAAAGTACCGCGACCGTTGACTGATTGCTGCCCTGCCATGATACCCGCAAGACCTTTTCGCCGGACTGTAACAGACCATCCGGATCGGTACCCGCCACACCGCCGGTGGTGGTATCCATGTAAAACCACCAGTCGGTCGTGTTGGTGGATGACGCCCAACGCTCCACGTAGAAATAAAGGTAGGTGTTGTCCCAGGTAAAGGAAAACTTGCGCAAGTCCCGGCCGGTGCTGGACAGTGGTTCATCCAGGTCGTTGCCGCTACCATCTTCCGCGTCATCGCTATACTGGCCTGAATTATTAGTTATATCACCAGCGGGGGTGTAAGTATTGGCATCGGTGTCATACCAATCGGTCATCACCCCGTCCATGGTAATGGTACGTTCGATGTACGCAGCCTGGGCCTGGGACAGCACCCCCAACAGCAACCAGATAGCAGTGGTAAATTTTCCGATGACCCGCATCATGGGCGAAACAAGAAAAGCTATTAATTCCCTTTAGTTAGCGGCGGGAAACTTCGATTACTAAAGAACTATATGCAGGATCCATACACGGTCAAGGATAAGAAGGCATTTATTGTCTAAATAATATATCAATATAATCAACAAGATACGCTCAACGGGGCTGTAGCAATCGGGAGGAAGATGCAGTTTTCGACTGCCGGAAAATGGAAAGCGCCTGCCTTTTCAGGCAGGCGCTTGCAGCTAGAGCTTGGAACTACCTACTCGCCGGCTTTGATCAGCTTCTTTACGAAATTGGTGTCATCGCTGTCGCTGCAGGTCTTCAGTTTATGGTGGTGGTGTTTATGATGGCCGTCATCCTTCACGCAGGGAGGCGCAACCACATCCTTAACATCGATCAACCAGGTTGCATCACCTTGTCCGTCAGTTTCACCGGTGCTTTCCGGATGCTGCACGTTGATAATGAACTGGGTGGGATGCCCTGGACGGAAGATCATACCGGTGTTTTCCGCGCCTTTCACCTGCAGGCTCATGAAATGATCCAGGGACTCGGCAACACCATCGCCATTCGCGTCACGAAGGAACCAAATATCGCCGCCAATGTTGTCGCCATTAGGTTTGTCTTCCACCACGTAGATGTTACCTAACGCATCCTGGGCCAGGTTATCCGGGGAAGAAAGATGGCCGGTTGTGCCAGCATAACCTAGGTTCTTCGGCGTAGCGGCTTCGCTGGCCGCCAAACGTACCATGGTCTCGCCATTACCCAATTCTTCAACGGAATAAACCGCATTTTCCGAGGTCGCATTAAAGTAAAGTACTTCATGACCATTGCGCAGGTAACCGACTTCCACATCTTCCGGTCGATCAAATGGTGTACTGCCGATTTCGTCAGCTGCAGCACGGCCACCTCGGCTTGCATTATCGAACGGATCAGCTGCTGTTAATGCAACACCGTCTGCATCAGTCAAGGCAATCCATCTGGCCATGCCTGTACGATCTCCTGCTGCGTTACCATTGATGCTGGGATCACCCGTAAACGCGTCGGCGGCGAGAACAAATGTCTGTCCGTTACTATAGTCGCCTGCTACGCTTGGCACAAATTTGTAAATGGAACCGGAATGGTCCTCATCAACAAAATACAAAGCCGTGCCAGCATGATTAAAACGCAACCCTTCGTGAGATACATTGGGAATACTATTCAACTCATTGACGATCACGGCTTCACCAGCCGCCACATCGGCCATGGGATTGACCACTTCGAATACACGCCCCTGGCCGGACCACTCTTCGGCCACTAACAGGGTGTCCACGGGAGTCCAGGTGGCCGGGTCCAGTGCACCATAGTCATTACTCCAGTCGTTGTTCGGCGCTTGACCGGCTCCGTCACCATGGAACAAGTTAACCGCTTTGTCGGTTTCAGTGTCATAACGCGTAAGACCGGCGCCGTACTGAGTTTCGTGGGGCAGAAAGATATACCGGCCAGTGGGATCAAAGGCACTCATATCGGTCATAGAAGCATTGCTGCCAAGACCGGGCACACGCACAGTGGATTGCGACGGATCGGACTCGATCTCATGCAGACTGGTCAGATTGGTGTAACTAACACCCGCCGGTACCTGCCAGGGTGAATTCAATTCATTAATATGGTTAGGCACCTGTGCAACAGCCGCAGACTGGGTCAACGGGTTGAAATAAACATCTGTTGCAGCAAATGCGGCCTGAGTACTGGCCAGCATTACAGCTGCGCTAATGAGATTTTTATGGAACATGATAAAACGGCCTCCTCAAACTTCAAACGTAAAAGTAAATGCTTGTATTGACATTTCGTTGTAATCAAAATTACGCACATACAAACACATTGGCTTGCAAGTGAGGAGTTTCCTGCAGCAATGTTAAACATTGCTTACAGTAAAATGAACTTTATATGACGGCATGAGTATTAAAAATACCTGTGCGTTAAGTGCACAGTTATCATACACACTGATTCCATCCAGGCATTAACCACCGATAGTTGTAAATGTTGGTAGAACCACTTTTAAAAACAACGGTGGTAACCGGAAACACAGCTTTCCCCTCCGGCGGGAATACTTGCTATTGGTCTATGTATAAGCCGTTAGCAGTAATCAAAAAGAGCAACAGAGAAAGAAGTCAATATGACCCGATCCGTACTAACAGATCCAATGTAAAGAACCAGCGCAATTGGCTGCAACGGCACAACCGGACCAGCAGCAAAGACATTGGTAGGAATCGATTCGACGGAAACGGCACTAAAATTAAGAGAGTGAAAACTTTGCCGTAAGGAAGGAAGTATCCGGCGGGTTTGTATTAGCCTGCCCCTTGGACAACCGAACAAGCAGGTACGTTTAACAGTGCCCCAACATACCGTCAATCGACTATCTGCATAGCCGCGCTTTAGGCGGACGGACTTTCCTGGGGCGTTTCATCGTCGCCACTGTTGTTATCGGACGGGACGTTATCATCAACGCTAGGCGGTATCACAGATGACGCCGGATCCTGTTTAACCGATGGCTGGGTTACACGCTGTAGCTCCAATACCCGGTCGGCCATCGGTGAAGCGGTTTGTGCGGTTGCTTCGCCCGACGTCGACTGTTCAACACTTGAAGCATCTGTTCCTTGTGGGTCGTCACCCTGTGACTTAATGTCAGCAGATGAATCGCCTTTAATGGAAGCATAGCGGTCCGCGGTTTCCAGCCCCGGCTCCACAACCGTAGTGGTCACCTGACTTAGGTACGAACGCCAGTTATTTCGCTTCTCCGCCATTTTGGCCAGTGCTTCGGAAAGCCGTTGGTTGGATCCGGGATCAGCGGCAGACGCGGCTTCTCGGTTGCTGTCCGAGGGTGAGTTCCCATTGTTTGATTCGGATGCTGCTGTTATCCTCCCAGCAGCTTGTCGCGCGTCGTCGCCCGCCGTTTGACGAGAAACTGCATCGGGATCGTCAACAGTATCGCTGTTACTATCAACCGGTGTTTGCTGCTGTCCGTAATTGATCACCTCTTCCAGCGAAGCCGCCATTTCCAGACCGCTTTGTGTTTCATCAGTTTCTCTATCCCCGGCAATACGACCTCCGTCATTGAAATCCAACGGCAGGTCAGCTTCCAGGTCGCTGGTTGGCAACGCCAACTCGTCACTCAGGTCATCCAGTTCCGCCATCACCTCGATAACCGTTTGATCCAGTTTCACCTGCTGTAATTGTATTTCCTGTTCCATATCCTCTGGATCCAACGACATAGCATTATCTTGACCTGTGTCCTGAAGATGCAGATTGGCTGGCTCATCGTCAATATCAGGCAGTGCATCGGATGCCTGCAAGACATCATGTAACGCATCACTCACCTGCGATTCTTGCTCCGAGGCATCGCCTGCATCTGTAACACTTATGGACAAATCTTCGCGAGGTGTATCATTCGTGGTTGTGTCGTTTGTGGACGTACTATTCGACGTTGGATCAACGGCTTGCAACGTATCACTTGCTGACGATTCCATCGGCTGCTGTTCGTCTGGCGCTGTGGTTGTCTCGGGAGCAACGCCCAAAGACGTCACATCCTCGGCGTGTTCTCCGGATGCGGACGATGACTCTGTGACGGGAGGGGTTATTGCCGCCGGATTTGTTGCAGGCGGCATCTTTACCGGCGCCGCTTTCAATTTGTTGACGGTTTTTTTGAGGTTGTCAATACTTTGGGTCATGGCATCCATAGCATGTGGCGATGCCGATTGGGATTCCGTTTCTGCAACCGCCGGCAATGACGCTGGCTCTGAAGATTTATCCGTGGTTGGTATAGGCTCTGGTAAGTCCGACAGGGCCGCTTCATTGCTATTATTGCCTGGTTCCGGGGGTTGACCGTCTGCCGGTTTATTGTCGGATTGCAGGACAGTTGGTGATGTCGCCACGGCGCTCTCACCATCGTACGGTTCCTTGACGCCGACTTGATCCGCCTGCGCCTCATCCGGCTTTTCCCGATTCTCGGCTGGCAGAGCGTCATCAGCAACAGACTCACCGGAAGTCATATTGCCGGTATCAGCGTTAAGATTCGTTGCTTTGTTGAGCTCAATATCCGGTGCCGGCACTTCGTCTTGCTTGGGGCCCACCTGATCCTGCGCCCGATCCTTGGTCGCCGGAGCAATGCCGTCGGCCTCGTTGGCACCAGCTGACTGTTCGTTGTTTTGATTATTACTATTACTACCCTCACTATTTTTACCGACACTGTCGTTATTGACATTTTCTTTACTGACAATATCGCCACCGGCATTGTCTTTCGCCCCCAAGTCAGCTACGACCTCCGAGCCAATGGCAGGACTGTCCTTTGTTGTAGCTGGCTTGTTTGACGCGGGATTTGCCGCCGCTTCAGACTGCCAAATGGCGCCCGTTGCAGGATAGCTGCTGCTGGTGTCGGCCTGCGGTTGTTGGTTATCTGTGTGATTTTGACCAGATTGCTTGGGTTTTTGCAGCAAGTTGGAAATCGTTTGTGATGCACCAACCGCCTGGTCCTTAGTATTGCCCGCCGGCTTGTCGCTGGTTTGGGTACCGGGATTCATATTGACGGGTACTACCGCGGGTTTTGCCGCCGGGTTGCTTCCCATAACCGCGGCTTCATAAAATGCCCTGGCGGAATCAGATTGACTGTCGCTAACGTCGGGTTGATCAAAATAGTCAGCCGACTTAAACGCTAGGTTGGACTGTTGTGACATCGAGCCGCTCACGGCAACCTGCTGCTGTTTTTCCTCAACACGGGGTTCCTGCTCATCATCCATCGTTGGCAACAAACGGTCGACGGTTAAGGCCACGGCCGCCAGGCCTGACATAATACGCTTGTAGGTCGACTCCAGTTTTTCCTCGATTACGTTGCCGCTTGATAAATAGTATTCCAACTCGCTGGCACACTGATGACGTTTGGGCAACAACGTTTCCAGATATCCGGCAATAGTTTCATGCTCACCTTCCGCCACAAATGGATAATCCAGCCGGTGCAGGCAACCGGATAACCGGGCGAATGATTCTTTGAACTCTTCCAGCAACTGATCCGTTAATGTCTGTAGTTCCGGTGTTTTCTGGCCAATGACGCGCGCGCAGGACAACAATGCGGTCAACCGAAACTTTTTATATTCAAAATCAATAATTGTGTCCGTGTTGCGTTTGAAATTATTGATTAACAAGGACAGGCGGTTTCTCATCTTCAAATGATGCGCGTGTTCGCGGTTACGCCCGATCAATTTGGGATGGTTCAGCAGCGTTAATGCGATGGAAAGCCGCTGGTCATTGAGTTCAAACATGGGCTTTAACTGTGTCATCAATTGTTGCCATGCCTGTTCAGCTTTTTCCAGCTGCGCCTTGTGTTTACTGAGGTTTTCGTCGTCCAGATCAAACCATTCCGGCAACATCACGACTTTTGCCTGCTTAAGCAGGTCTATGGTGTCGAAGATCTGATATTTGCGATAGGCCTTGTTAACAGCGGACATGAGCCGATTGCGGGTAACAGCTTCATTGGCAATACGATCATTGACCTCCTGGTATTGTTCGACGAGTTTGTCCCAGTCGACTTTACTGGTGTCAAATATGTTCACCGCCAGGGGAAACGCAAACACGGGGGCCATTTCCTTGAAGTAATCGCTGTAAGCTTCCTGTTGCTGCTCATGATCGCGGGTGATTTTAACCACCTGGTTGACGTCCACCAGTTTGTCTTTTTCAAATTCCAGCCCCAGGTCGTTGTCGTAGTGATGGATCGTTACCTGTTTGGCCAGGTAGTTGAACGACTTAAACAATTCCCGGCTTTCGCAATTTAAGTTAAACACACCCGGAGCCTGTTCCTGCATCGCCTTCTTGATGCGTTGCTTGTCACTGGGGTGGGAGTCGTAAACCTGGGTTTTAGCCTCCTCGATTTGCCGCAATACGGCCTTGTCGATTTCAGGCGATAACTGGCTGGCATTGTGGGCAATCAGACTGGGGAAATCATTGACCAGCTTTTTCTCCTCCCAGGCCTGGGCCAAATGATCATGACTTATCTGGAAGGCGGCACCCAGTCGCTGCAGCTGCAGGGTAGTGTCCTTGAACTGCTTGCTGCCGGCCATGAATATTTCATAACGGTCGGCGTCGAATTCCATTTGCCGCAACATGTAACTGCTGACGGCGTGCCCGGTCATCATAAACACATAAAGAATCTTACGCGTAAGCCATACCCCGGCACGTGCGATATTTAAAATGATATTGATCCAGTCCGCCGACTGTTCTGCCGCTTCATCCAGCTTCTGGTCCCAGGTATCGCGGGTATAAACCGCATGGAACAACCAACTATTGATCTTATACGTCAGATAGTGAAACCGCATACCGACGCCCTGGGAAAAATGCCCGAACTCATGGGCCAACACGCCCGCCAGCTGGCACGCGTTAAAGCCGGCAATAAGCGGCAATCCGACGGTTAACACAAGTTCATTACCAAAAAATCCGAAAATACCACGGTGAAAACTGGCGGCGGCATTCACATCGCAATCGATCTGGATCTGCTTGGGCCGGGGTGCGCCCACGGCCAACGCGATCTTATAAACAAAATGGACAAATATGGGTTCCTTGAGGGGATCCAGGATAACGGTTTTGGGTTCACCGGCAGGTCGGGCGAACAGCGGCTTGAGCATAAACAATATAGCAGTGATGCCGGCAACCATCGGAGTAACATATGCCACGGTGCTCAGCTTAGCTCCCAGGGAATGC
>JASFOJ010000002.1:0-74265 GCA_050116575.1 Gammaproteobacteria bacterium
GTCTTTGCGTCTTTGCGTCTTTGCGTCTTTGCGTCTTTGCGTCTTTGCGTTAGATTTAAATAACCGCAGTTATCAATAATACCGGTAATGGGTTTCAATCATCTGCCGCGTCACGATGCCGTGTATCAGGTAACGTTCATCAGCGCGCCGGCTCTGTTGCCCCACATAGACAACATCCTGTTGTTGTTCTTCCATCCGGTCCAGCACCGTCTGCAAGGTATCGCGAATGCCGACCGCCATACAATCGTAACGCGTACCGGGAATATCCAACAGGTCGATATCGTCCTGCTGATTCATGGTGAGGTACTGTACCAGCTCCACGCTGGGCATTAGCGCAGTAGGTGCGTTGTCTTTCTCAATCACAATCCACTCCGGTTCCGTTTGCAGGAGCGACTGTGCCTCCTGGCGGCGCACTTGATGGGGTGCCTGCACAAAGGAGCGACTCATAATACTGGACACCCCTACGCGGCGTAATGCCTGGGCGATGGGATTGTTACGAAAATCCAGACCGCGTTCTTTCAGCAACATTAAAAATATACCCTGCTGGCGAAACAGGTGGCTGCTTGTCAAACTGGCAACGATCACCACCAACATGCCGGGTAGTATGATATTGGTATTCACCGTCAATTCCAGCAATGCCATTAACGCCGCCAGCGGCGCCTGTAAAGTCGCCCCCATCATCGCCGCCATTCCCAGCATGGCGTAAAATCCCACCGAAGCCACGTCATTGGGCATAATGGTTTGCGCCACGATACCGATTGCTCCGCCGGCGGCCGCCCCGACAATCAGTGTCGGACCTATTAGTCCTCCCGGCAATCCCAGTCCCAGGCTAATCGTTGTTACCAGCATTTTGGCCACCACGATGGCAACCAGTAAGCCAATACCCAACTCTCCGGTAATCGCGGCATTCATGGTATCGTAGCCAATACCCATCACCTGGGGCAGCACCATGGCACATATCCCGGTCAGCAAACCTGCCAACCCCATACGATAAAGATATGCCATGGACGCGGTGGTTTTGATGGTTAACCGCATCAATCTGATAAAAGCGGCCGCCAGTGAACCAATGACCAACCCCATGACCAGCAACGCCGCCAGCTCCTTTACTGTGGCAAGCTTCAGCGCCGGCACCAAAAACACCGGATCAACGCCAAACACAGCCTGGGTTAACAGCGCACCACTGACGGCGGACAACATAATGGGAGCAAAGCCGGCAATGGTATATTCCATGACAATCACTTCCATGGCAAAAATGACACCGGCAATGGGCGTATTAAAAGATGCCGCGATGGAGGCAGAAGCACCACAGGCCACCAGGATGCGCAGGGTATTGTTGGGCAACTTGAGCCACTGCCCGATAAAACTGCCGGCGGCGGCACCCAGATGCACACCCGGCCCTTCACGTCCCACCGAATGCCCGCAAATGATACTGATCGCGGCACCGGCGAACTGAGCCATAAAATTGCGAAACGGCAGATTAGCCTGGTGATACGCCAGACGCTCCAGCACGTGCACGATACCTATCGGCACGGCGCCACGGTAGAAAACAAAAAATAACGCAGCAATGATCAGCGCACCGACGAACGGCAATAAAAAACGCATTGTCAATGACAACGCTTCATAGTTCTCGGCATTACCCTGAGGGAGAAAAGCGGCCTGCGACGTTTCAATCATCAGACGAAAGGCAATGATAATCAACGCTGCAAACACGCCAACCACGATACCTAGCAATACCAACAACGGTAATGCCTCGGCACCGGCCAGTTTCAGTCGGATTTTCTCCAGCAAAGCTGCTCCCTAGGTAGTATTACAAATTACGTAAGTAGCCAAAACCGGCATTATCTGCAAAAGACGTGCTACCTGCTATGCCTGCAATCGCGAAAACGTAATGCCAACAATATGATGTCGACGTTGTTATGATCAGCCGCTATTAGTGCTGCGCACCAAATATGATCAAATGTTTTTGTCGCCCCCGGACAACGCAAATCCACAAAACGGTTATTACGCTTATTACTGTTAGCGAATATTCCCGCAGCAAAGCAAACAGCGGCAAAGAATCAATAATTCAATTAGTTATAGATTAGATTAATCCCTAATGCGAAACAACATGGGCCACGGCACCGGCTACAATAACATCCGGATACGAAATTTACGGACTGAATTTAGACTTGATCCAGTTCGTGCGGTCGTTGCCTTTGCGGCGTTTCACTGCAATTAACTGCAACTCAGTATTGACTCTGCGCCGAGCAACAGGTAGATTGCTTGTCACTCAGTGGAGGAATTCGCTGATGTTACAACAATAAAAACAACCAAGTTTTAAAAAGCGGCTTCGGTCGCTTTTTTTTTGTTTTACGCCTGGCAACATAATAAAACGCCTGAAGACAACAGCACTCGACAACAACACCTGATTACAACCACGACAGGTAACAATACACTGCGTGATACTACAATTCGTATTAACGTCGTCAGTATTCGTATCGGTACGCTATAACTATAAAAGGTAATATCGCCACAGATATCAAACATGCCCGATAGTGCCCTGAGTTTATGGGGATTGTTTACCTCCGCTTTTTTGTCCGCAACGTTGTTGCCCGGCAGTTCGGAAGTATTATTGGTCTACCTGGTAAACCATTCCTCGCATCCAATACCATTGTTGTTGGCATTGTCCACGGCTGGGAATACTTTGGGCGGGATGACGACGTACGGGCTGGGACGCCTGTTAGCCTGGCGCTTTCCCAACAGGGAATTGCGCCGCGAACATCAAACGGCCCTGGCACGTATACAGCGCTGGGGCAGTTTAAGTTTGCTGCTCTCGTGGGTTCCCGTCATCGGCGATCCATTATGCGCCGCTGCCGGATACCTGAAAATCAATCCTCTATTAACGCTGCTGTTACTGGCGTTGGGGAAAATGGTCCGTTATTTGTTCGTCATCAAAGCCGCGCCAGCGATTGCGCTATTGTAAGCCAAACCGGAATGTGCGTTGCAATAAAACCGGCGAAACCGCCGAATCCGTTCGATACACGCTAAATGCAGGATAATTATATTACCCTTGTGGTATTAGCTTAATGTGCTAAATACGTTAAAATTATTGCCTATAACAAATCAAGAATCAGGATTTGCAGGGATTGAAGCTGACGGCAGGGAAGCGGCGAGCCAAGGAGAGCCAAACCGGTCGTTAAAACCGACCATTACCACCAGATAGCACGTGACATAAAAAAATCACGCAGCGGGGGTTGTTCAATATGCCGTCACTCGCTGACAGGAGCACAGGCCTTTTTTTCCAGTGAAGACTAATAATCATTCCGGCAGTCCAAAACCCCATCAGTAAAGTGCAGTCGTAACTAACGTAAGTTGACGAATTAACCGGCTAAGTGAATCTAGATCAGTGAAACGCGTTCGCGAGATACCCTACAATTATACTTCCTACACCGACCGCGAAATTGTATTGCGATATCTCGGTGAGGACATGTGGCAGACCGTCAATGAATTGCGCGGTTCGCGCCGCACCGGCCGGTCAGCGCGCATGATATTTGAAGTGCTTGGCGATATGTGGGTTATCAGCCGTAATCCCTATATCCAGGATGACTTGCTGACCAACCCCAAACGCCATGCCTCCTTGACCCACGCCCTGCACCACCGGCTGGACCAGGTGATTGCCCGCGCCGAAGGTAACCAGCGCGCACTGGCGCTGGCCAACGCCTGTCGCAGGGCGGTGGAGGATTTCGAGACCTGGTTTCCCCGGCAAAAACAGTTGCGCCAAAAAGTTACCCGTAAGCTGGCACGCATCACCCATAAAGACAATATTCACTTCGACGGTCACGCGCGCATTTCGCACGTCACCGACGCCTCGGACTGGCGCGTGGAATTTCCCTTTGTGGTTATTACCCCGGATACCGAACAGGAAATGGCGGAGGTGGTTCACGCCTGTACACAGGCCGGGTTAAGTATTGTGCCCCGTGGTGGCGGCACCGGGTACACGGGCGGCGCAGTTCCATTACAAAACAATAGCGCGGTGATCAACACCGAAAAACTGGATCATATCGGCAGCGTCACCCAGGCTCGGCTCGAGGGCGTCGATGAACCTGTTACGACCATTGCCGTTGGCGCCGGTGTGGTTACACGCCGTGTAGCGGAACAGGCTGAAGCCCACGGTCATGTGTTCGCGGTGGATCCCACGTCACAGGATGCCTCCTGCATCGGCGGTAACATCGCCATGAACGCCGGCGGTAAAAAAGCCGTGCTCTGGGGCACCACGCTGGATAACCTGGTGTCCTGGCGCATGGTCACGCCCGATGCCAACTGGCTAGAAGTCACCCGCATCAATCATAACCTGGGCAAGATTCACGAACAGGAAATCGCCGAGTTTCGCGTCGACTACTACCAGCGCGACGGCAAAACACCGCTTAAAGACTCGATCACGTTGCGCATTCCCGGCAAGGAATTGCGCAAGCAGGGACTGGGCAAAGACGTCACCAATAAATTCCTCGGCGGCCTGCCCGGCATCCAGAAGGAAGGCTGTGACGGATTAATCACCTCGGCAGTCTTTATCTTACACCGCATGCCAAAGCACATCCGCACGGTGTGCCTGGAATTTTTCGGCGCCGATATGCGCATGGCGGTGCCGGCAATCGTGGAAACCAAGGATTACCTGGACAGCCTGCCCGATGTGCAGCTGGCGGGCATGGAACATCTCGACGAGCGCTATGTACGCGCGGTGGATTACAGTACCAAGGCGGCCCGCCGCGAATATCCGAAAATGGTGTTATTACTGGACATTGCCAGTGACGATGAAGACCAAAGTGCCAAAGCCGCTTCACAGGTGGTGCAAATGGCCAATGCCCGCAACGCCGAAGGATTTATCGCCGTCAGCCCAGAAGCCAGGCACCGCTTCTGGCTGGATCGCAGCCGCACCGCGGCTATCGCCGCGCACACCAACGCCTTTAAGATCAACGAAGACGTTGTCATTCCGCTGGATAAACTGGCGGACTACAGCGAGGCCATCGAACGCATCAACATCGAGCTGTCTACCCGAAACAAACTGCGCATGATCAACGAAGTCATTGAGTTTCTCGATGACAAACTGCCGGACTACGTCAAGCTGTCCGACGACGAAACCAGTGCAGAAGGTGACGAAATCATTTTCGGTAAACAACAGGCAGCACGACAAGTGCTGACAAAAGTCAAAGACCAGTGGACGGACCTGCTGACGCATATCGATGATCCGGCCAACGAACACCGAAACCTCGTCGATGCGGAACTGATCAACGAACAGAACAGCACGCTGGACAAGGTCATTCAATCCGACGAAAACCTGTTCCGCCTGCTGCAACGGCGCGAGCTGCGCATTTCCTATCGCCGCAGCGTAGAGCAGCCGCTAAAAGAGATTTTCGCCGGCAAGGAGTTTGAGCCGGTGCGCGCGCAGTTTGATGAAATCCATCGCGACATCCGTAACAGCCGGCTGTTTGTCGCCACCCACATGCACGCCGGTGACGGTAACGTGCATACCAATATTCCGGTACATTCCAACGATTACTATATGCTGCACGAAGCCGAGGAAGTGGTTGACCGCATCATGGATATCGCCGGGTCTCTGGGCGGCGTCATATCCGGAGAACACGGTATCGGCATCACCAAAATTCAGTACCTGGACGATCAAAGTATCGCGGCATTCAGCAAATACAAACGTGAGATTGACCCGCAAAACCGGTTCAACCCTGACAAATTGTCTCAAAAGCAGATTCTCGACAGTGCCTATACGCCGTCACTGCGCCTGCTGGAACAGGAAGCCATATTGCTGGAAGCCAGCGAACTGGGCGAACTGAATACTCATGTCAAGGATTGTCTGCGCTGCGGTAAATGCAAGCCCGTCTGTAATACCCATGTGCCGCGGGCCAACCTGTTGTATTCACCGCGGGACAAGATACTGTCTTCGGGATTAATCATCGAGGCGTTTTTATACGAAGAGCAAACCCGCCGCGGCATATCCGTGCGTCATTTTGATGAAATGACCGACGTTGCCGATCATTGTACGGTGTGCCACAAGTGCCTGAGCCCCTGTCCGGTGAACATCGACTTCGGTGATGTATCCATCCTGATGCGCAATTTGCTCAACTATCATGGCAAACGCAAAACCACCCTCGGCACCAGGCTGTCCATTGCTTATCTGAATATGACCGATCCCCGCGCCATCAGACTCATGCGCAAATATCTCATTGGATGGGGGTATAAACTGCAACGACTGGCCAACCGGTGGTACCGTAAATTCGTGCCCGCCGAGCGGGAGAAACGCCCCGATGCCACCACCGGCAAAATGGCATTAACCACCCAGGTGGTGCACTTTGTCAAAAAGCCCATGCCGGCAAACGTGCCGCGCCAGACCGCCCGGGAATTACTGGCGCTGGAGGACGATAAAACCATCCCCATTATTCGCAATCCTGAAGAGTTAACCGATGACACGGAAAGTGTATTCTATTTTCCGGGCTGCGGTTCCGAGCGGCTGTTCAGTCAAATTTCACTGGCCACCATTGCCATGTTGTACGACACCGGTGTCCAAACCGTGCTGCCGCCCGGTTACCTGTGCTGCGGGTACCCGCAAACTTCCAGTGGTGACGAAGAAAAAGGTAAACAAATCTCTGTCAACAACCAGGTGCTATTTCACCGCGTGGCCAATACGCTGAACTATCTGGACATTAAAACCGTCCTGGTATCCTGCGGCACCTGTATCGACCAACTGGAGAAATACCGGTTTGATAAAATATTTCCCGGCTGCCGCCTCATGGACATCCATGAATTCCTGATGGAAAAAGGCGTCACGTTACAAAACCCATCGGGCGTGCAATATCTGTATCACGATCCCTGTCATACACCGTTGAAGAAATACAGTCCCGCTAAAGTTACCCGCGCCCTGTTACAACAGGAGGTTCCGCTCTCCGACCGTTGTTGCGGCGAAGCGGGTACCTTCGCGGTATCGCGGCCAGATATAGCTACCCAGGTACGCTACCGTAAACAGGAAGAACTGACTAAGGGAATCCATCAACTGACAGGGGAAACGCTCGCCCGCGAGGGAAATGTGAAACTATTAACCTCCTGTCCGGCGTGCCAACAGGGACTGTCCCGCTACCGCAATGAAACCGGCCTGGATACCGACTACATCGTCGTGGAACTGGCCAATCAGCTGTTGGGTGAAAACTGGCAAGCGGAGTTTATCGAGCGCGCTCGCAAAGGCGGCATTGAACAGGTATTACTGTAGCAAATCAGGCGACATGATGTTGCGTTACGGCAATATCGTCAATATAAGACTGAATCGCTTCCCGGGTAGTCTCAAACACTTTTGATAGTTCTGCAAGCTGTGACTTCAATTGCTGACCCGTATGTTCTTCTTCGGTAAGCGCTTCCAATAATACACAGTGCCAGGCCAGTTTCAGGGCACCGATATTGCCGCTACTGCCTTTCAACCGATGGGCAAGATGCCGAGTCCGGGGCTCATCGCCCGCGGCTATGGCCAGCTCGATGCGTTCCAGATTACGGGCGGTGTTGTTCAGGTATTCGGAAAGATACTGACCAAAGGGTTCACTGCCAATAAAGTTTTTTAATGCGTCCAGAATCTCACGGTTGAGCAACTGTTCTTTATGTGCATCATCAACTTCATCAAAACCTGCAGTCATCATTTTGAACATGCCTCGCTATCTGATATATAAAAATGTGCTAGCATTACCGCACCTAAATTCTGTAACGTCTGCAAGGTGCTAAAACTTAAGCATATTGCGCGGAAATAGAAAGAATACCGATGGTGTATCAGGATTGCTGGCACCGCTTATAGGTACCGCCGACAATTTTAACTTATTGTTTTTATTGATTTAATGACCAACATAAACGACAGCGACGAGCACGATATTGAACCCGTCAGCAAATCGCGCATGAAACGGGAAATGCACGCGCTGCAAGCGCTGGGTGAAAAGCTGGTGGAACTATCTAACGAGCAAATCCAGCAACTGAATATTCCCGACGCGTTGCGCGATGCAGTATTGCAGGCCAAGGCCATCAAAAAACACGGTGCCAGACGCCGCCAATTGCAATACGTCGGACGGTTAATGCGGGACGTCGATGCCGGCGATTTACAACAACAATACGATAACGTTACTCAACATTCGGCTGCCGCCGTTGCACAATTGCACCAGGTGGAAAAGTGGCGAACCCGCCTGCTGGAGGATGAAGATCAGGCATTGCAGGCATTTTTACAGCAATATCCCGATACCGACCGGCAACAATTGCGCCAGTTAATAAGAACCGCGCGCCAGGAACACCGCAATAACAAACCGCCCAAAGCATATCGAAAATTGTTTCATTTTATTAAAGAGCTGCTGGTGTCCTGAAGCCCTCTGGGTGCTAACAAAAAATGCGCTTCCCGTTGCGAGAAGCGCCCTGTGATCAACGATAAAAGCGACGACCGCCAGTTAGGTCGCGGCGGATTTACTCGTCGTTCTTGTCTCCGTAGGGACCCAACATGGCGTCGTCCTGCATGCTATAAGCACCCAGGCGATTGTCTTTCTTCGGCGCCCTCCGGCTGCGCTCCTTGGTCATTTCATTGCTGCTGATCTGCACCCTGGCCGCGGGTACCCATTCGTCATTGACGTCACCATAACGCCCCAGCATACTGCCGTCCTCAAGCGAGAAACCACCCAGGTGTTCGTCCTTGCGCTTGTTGCCAGCATCGCCCGCCATGGCAACAGAACCGCCAAAAATACCGACACTCAACGCGATTGTTAAACATGATGTTGCCAACGGTTTAGCGAAACCGCCTTTAAATGTACCCTTAACTGATTGAAAAACTGTTACGCCGACCTGACTTCTGCTACTCATTTAAATAACTACCTCTTGACACGGATTAGACAAAGCATGTTAAAAAAGTACATCCTGTATCGTCCGTTTCGATGAAATGTTTACAGGTTTTGTGCAATTTGTCACAACATGCGCCTTGACAGCGAATCTATCACAACTTACTGATAATATTTACTAATCCGTATCAGCGGTAATATAAATTAAGAAATATCAGAAAATTCCCGCCGGTAGGTTCTTGGTCTGCGAGCGCTAATAGGGGAAACAGGAATGAGCAAATACCGTAGCTGCTCCGGCCCTTGCAGTCAAAGGCCCGGAACTGGATACCTCCGGCAGGAAAACGTTACTTTTCGACGACGCAGGTTAACTTGCGATGATCAATCACCGGGAATGTGCTGCGCAGATTCCTGATCTGTGAACGATCATAGTGGGCGATGACAAAACCGGAACCACTTGCCAGCCGATCCAGCACGTTGCCCCATGGGTCGACTATCATGCTGTCACCGTAAGACTCCCTGCCATTGACATGATATCCTCCCTGGGCCGCCGCAATGACGTAGCACAGGTTTTCAATGGCGCGGGCCCGCACCAGGATTTCCCAATGGGCCTTACCGGTAACCGCGGTGAACGCCGCCGGTATCGCAATCAATTCCGCACCCTGATTCAGCATGTTGCGGAATAACTCCGGGAAACGAAGGTCATAGCAGACCGCCAGCCCAAGCCTGCCAAAGGGTGTTTCCGCCACCACTACCGTATCACCGGCTTCTATGGTTTCCGATTCTATGTATTTTTCGTTGCTTTGCGTGATCTGCACGTCAAATAAATGCGTTTTGTCATATTGTGCAACGCGCTCACCCTGGTCGTTGTAAAGCAGGCAGGCCGCCCTGACCTTGGCGGCTGAAGTCGACTCCAGGGGAATAGTCCCTCCCACCAGCCAGATGTTGTTGCTTGACGCCTGTTCGGACAAAAACGCCTGAATCGGTCCCTCGCCGGGTTTTTCCCTGACAGCGACCTTGTCCTGTTCCTGCATACCCATAATCGCGAAATTTTCCGGCAACACAATCATTTTGGCGCCGGCATCGGCAGCGAGTTTGATTAGACGCCTTGCTTCATTGAGGTTGGCACTAATGTTCGGTCCCGAGGCCATTTGAACAGCCGCAATTTTTATTGTTTTGTCAGTCATAAAACACCTGGAGCTAGAAAGTTATACCCGTTACCCGTCAAACTACCGCAATTGCCGCGTGTTTATCAATTGCGGTAACCGCGATTAGCTGAATTTCTTTTATCAACAATTTTTATCATGGGCATATTACGCCACAATCAATACCCGAGCAGCTTCCCTGCACTGTTATTGTCCAGGTTATTGCCTGCAAGTATGCGCATTGGCTCCGCAACACCGCTGATCAATGACTTACCCTCTTTTACACTGTGCAATTTCAGGACCTAAAATCCGTCGTTTTCCGGCGCCGCAGGCGGCTGCTTCAGTATCGGTTCCAGTTTATAGTTATCCCATGAGCCTGTCAGGCTGTATTCGAAACTTGCCGCCTTGTCAAAATCCTCCTTGAGCAATTGCTGGAAAAAGAACAGCAACGGCTGGCTGGTAATGATGCTCAGTAAAATGGTGGTATCGGTAATGTGCGGCGTAACTCGAATTCGTTGATCATAGTCCCGGCTGCCAATACCGATACGCCCGCGCAGCGACACGTCGGCACTGGGACCGGTCATGGTAAAATTATTTGTGTATGCGTCGCCGTCCTCAATTTTGAACTGGCCATGAACGGAGTCAAAACCCAGCCCTTTGCCAAACAGGTCACTGAAATCCAGCGTCAACCGCCGGGGCAGCGTTTGCAGGCTGAACAATCCGAACAGCCGCGCCGCCCCTCCGGGTTCAATGTCTAAAATCCTGCCATTGGTGAAATTCAGCTCGACATTACCGCTAATGTGGTGCAAATCCGGATCGATAAGGGCACCGGGCCAATGCAATTTGGCGGTTATTTTCCCTCCGCCGCCTTCGATAGTATCCACGTACCCCAGGTCCTGCATGGTTTTGCCAAGATCATCGCTATCCAGCACAAATTCAAATCGCGAGTTTTGCTGTCCCTGCTCCACCTGCCAGCGGCCGACGCCTTTTACGGTGGTTGCCCTGGGCCTAACAGTTATCTGTTCAAGCAACAATCCCTTGTCGGTTTTCTTTGCATTGAACGCGACAGCCCCCAGTTTTTTATTATCATACATCAAGGAACGACTGTTAAACGCGATGGACGGTAAATCCCGGGGGTCAAATTTTCCTCCCCGGTTTTCAACCGATTGAAGTTGCAAACGCTGCATATCAAGCTCGAGAGATTTGTTTTGCAGGTCCTGCGGTACGACAATACTGCCTTTTAATTCCTTGCTGTCGACGTTTGCATCCAGCCATTGTCCTTTGTTTTTTATTTTTAGCCTGAGGTCTTGAGCCTGTTGTCCGAATATCTCGAATTTTTTGATTAACAGGTCGACCGAATTAATCAACGCCATGTAAAGCGGCTTGGTATCTTTTGGTTGAGCATTGGAAACGGGCACGCTGTTTGAGGATTTAAACGAATTGATAGCCTGCTCGATTAACGACTTCCAGATATCCACCGACAATTCTTTCATTGTGCCTGTAATGCGCAGCCCCTCGGTACCCGGCAAGACAACAGGCCCTCCCCCAAAACGAATGTCTCCGCGGGTTACCCACAGAGGATCGGAGGTATCGCAATCAAAGATGCCTGCAAATTGCCCCGCGTACGACACCTTAAACAGTATTCGTTGGACGTCCTTGATATCCATTAATATATTAAGGTCACGAACATCGTTCTTTTGCTTTGTAAACGGTGGGGGCAAATTACTTGTCACGCCCTTTAGTTTGGTTGTGACCGCCAGCTGCAGGTTGCGACTTTCTTGCTCGCCGCCGCCACCCGGCACCGTTAAAGCGACCTGCCAGTTTGCGCGCCCGTCCACCAGGTCTTTCATGACAGGAAACCGCTGTTCGCTCAAGGTCCTGGCATCAAACTTTCCGGTGGCGGTCACCACGATATCGCGGGTGTCCGCAGTTGCGCCGGCCGACACCGTCTTAACTTTTAGCGTACCCGGCTGACCCAGTAAATGCGCCTGAATACGGCGAGCGTTCAATCCCTTATTAGAAATCTTCAAATCGCCGGTTAAGCCGGAAAGCATATCGGGAATCGAACGCATCTCCAGACTGTTGTCTGTTAAATGCAAATCGCCCTTGACGGTGGCCTGCACCTCATCGGCAATGTCCAGTCCAATATTAAGATCCAGATCGCTGTTTCCTGCGGCTTTCAAGTTACGAAGAAACTGACCATATTTGCGGTACAAAGGCGGGCTGACGATCATATAATTCAGTTTTTCCTGCGACTTGCCCGACACCCGGCCGGCAATTGACAGCTGCAGCGGCTTTTCACGCAGATCATCGATGGCAACGCGCACTTTGGTCAGCGTGTTACTGAAAATTTGCGCCTGATTTGATGTTACAGACAAACTGTTTCCACGGAAAACAACCTGGGTACGGGCGTCGTGGATTTGTGGCCAGTCCTCGGCATAATCAAGAATTGCGTTCTCCGCGCTAAAACGTACATCGAACACTCCCTGACCTTTGGTAAAAGGAAACCGGTCCAGTGGACCATATATAATGGCGCCACCGGACGTGACATGGCCCTGCACAATGGCGGTGTCCAGCCATTTAACGGTTTTCTCTTTCATAATAGACACTGGGAAATAATACGATGCCTTACTGCCGTCGCCATCGTGGAATTTCGTAATTAATGAAATAAACGGCGGCTTTTTATCCCGTGGTATCTCCAGATCCAATACCGCTTCCGACTTTAAGTGGGCAGTATCCAGCACGATATCGCGGCTCGATAGTTGCAACGAATCCTCACCGTTGCGCCACCTCACCAGTCCTTGCAGCCGTTTAACGGGTATGTCCCAGCGAAACATGCGTGGATACGAAAACTCTCCATCACCGGTATCGAACACCACCGAACCTTGATCATTATCCAAACGCACTTCGCCGGTAAGCCCTTTAAAACCCGGCACCTTACCAACAGGACGGAAAGCTACCTGTTCGACCCGGCCGGCGATGGCGTAGCGATTGCCTTCACCAGTCCACTGTGCATTAACATTGCGCAGCTCACCTTGTGGCGACAACTTTTTAATAAATTCGGTATAGCGCTGATTATCACCCACCAGAACCGGTAACAGCGGTGTCAGGTCTTCGATTCGTAGCAGACTGGCTCGCACATCAAACCGGGGTGCGTTGTTGTCTGCTCGTACATACCGCATGGACAATTGCGACGCCGGCCACACACGCTTGTTACGCGCCAATACAAATTGATCCGCTTTTAGTCGCCAGCCATTGACATCTTTATCCCATTGAAAGCGACCAATAACACTGTCATAGGAGACGGTGTGAGTTCGGCCGCCACCCTTTACAGCAACTTGCGGGGCATGTTCATCGATACCGGCCAGCAATGGCTGTAATAACGGCGTGTATTGGTTACCGGTTTTGAGGGCCACGTTCTCCAATGACACATCACCCTGCAGGCTCACCAACGAAGCGTTTTGCCAATCGCTCCAGATCTCAAAATTCGATTGACCAACACTGATTTTATAGTCACGAATGCCCAATGCCCCCAATACGCGCCTGGCATCAACATTGGCACCGGCGAAGTACATGCTAGCCGCCCAGCGCCTACCCTGGGTAATATCTCCCGTGATATCCAGTGAAAAACTGAACTCCTGGTCCTCATGGCGAGGAAAGCGAATGGCGCCGTCTATCAAATGGCGGCCGTCGCCGTTGCGCAATGTCAGGGAAACATTGGTCAAATGATAGCGCGCGTCGCCAGTCTTTCGGTCCTGGTAAATCAGATTGCTGGCATGTAAATCGATTTCGCCTTGCGCCAGTAACCAGCGCATCATCAGACCTCTTTCCTGTTGCGCCGGTACTTCGATCCGCTTCGCATCAAATCCCGCCAGGTTAATTTCACCGGTTTTTTGCCGCACGATCGACAAATTGGCGCCGGACAAGGCAAACTTTTTAAACTGAACCGTCCGGGTTTTGATAATACCAAGCAGGTCGAAATCCAGTCGGGCGCGAGATAAATCCAGCAAGGTCTGACTGCCGTCTTTACTCAGCAACCGCACATTGTTGAGCACCAGCGACGGACTGAAACCGTGCCATTCGGCATCCAGGGACATAATCTTGACCGGTCTGTCGATCAGACGGGCCGCATAGTGCTCGATGTCCTGGTTGTAGTCGTCGATCATTGGCAATAACAGCCTGGCCAGGCCAAACACCGCCGCCAGGAACACCACCAGCGCGGCAAATAAATACCACACCAGATACCATATGCGACGAAACCATTTGCGGATAAAATTCATAGGGCAGGATTTAGCGGTAGCCTGCGAGGCAATCTTTCAATAATACCGTTATCAACCGGCACGCTGTTTTTATTATCACGGGGCCGGACTCTCGGTAGTTAGATGTTAGTTGTATATGTTCGTTCAAATGCCGTTTCTTACATCAATACAACGTCAAATTGTTCCTGTGTATACAGCGTCTCGACCTGAAAATTAATGGATTTCCCGATAAATTCCTCGAGCTCCGCAACACTGGTGGATTCCTCATCAAGCAGAATATCCACAACTTCCTGGGAGGCGAGTACCAGAAACTTTTGCGCATTGAACTGTCTCGCCTCACGCATAAGCTCCCGAAAAATCTCATAACAGACGGTTTCCGCGGTTTTAACGGAGCCCCGGCCTTCACAGGTGGGACAGGTTTCGCACATCACGTGTTCCAGGCTTTCGCGGGTCCGTTTACGGGTCATTTCAACCAACCCCAGCTCCGAAACCTCGCTGATATGACTTTTGGCCCGATCCTGCTCGAGTGCTTTTTCCAATGCCGCTATCACTTGCTCGCGATGAGCATTATCCAGCATGTCGATAAAATCAATAATGATGATGCCGCCCAGGTTGCGCAGCCGAAGCTGGCGTACAATGGCCTGCGTGGCTTCCAGGTTGGTTTTGAATATGGTTTCTTCCAGGTTGCGGTGGCCCACGAAGCCGCCGGTATTAACGTCGATGGTGGTCATGGCTTCAGTCTGATCAATGATCAAATAGCCGCCGGATTTCAACTCAACCTTGCGGTTTAATGCTTTCTGGATTTCATCGTCGATACCGTAAAGATCGAAGATCGGGCGCTCCCCGGGATAGTATTCAATTTTATTGACCAACTCCGGAATAAATTTTCCGGCAAACTTGACGACTTTGTCATAGTTTTCCCGGGAGTCAATACGGATTTTTTCGATGTCGGTACCACTGCCCACCTGGTCTCGCATAGTGCGCATCACCAGGCGTAAATCTTCATGAATCAGGGAACCGGGAGGTTCCGATTTCGCCCGCTCCTGAACTTCATTCCACAGTTTATGCAAAAAACGCATGTCGGCTTCCAGTTCAATATCGCTGGCACGTTCGGCAACTGTACGGACAATATACCCGCTTTCCTGGAATTCGCTGCCCAATTCTTCCACCAGGGTTTTGAGACGCTGGCGTTCCTCTTCGGTCTCAATTTTCTGGGATATCCCGATATGGTCGATTTCGGGCATTAACACCAGGTAACGCGCCGCAATAGACAGTTGCGTGGTCAGACGGGCGCCTTTACTGCCCAACGGGTCCTTGACCACCTGCACCAATACGGTCTGCCCCTGATACAGCAACTTCGAAATATCTTCGGCGTTTTTACCATTGGTCCCGCCATTGCTCGGTGCATTGGTGTTAACGATATCGGACGCATGTAAAAACGCCGTGCGTTCAAGGCCAATATCAACAAAGGCAGCCTGCATACCGGGCAACACCCGGGACACCTTGCCTTTGTAAATATTGCCCACCAATCCCAGGCGGCTCGCCCGCTCCACAAATACTTCGGTCAGGACACCATTTTCCACCATAGCGACCCGCGTTTCCCGCGGCGTGACATTTATTAATATTTCTTCGCTCATTAATGTTTTCCTGCAACCGCTCAGTTTTTGCCGCTATGCAGAGCGCGAAAATCAGGCATTTAGCCATTGGATGCTGAATGCCGACATCAGTTCTGCAAACTCATACAGCGGCAAGCCCATAATACCTGAGTAACTGCCTTCGATGTTCTTGATAAATCCTGCCGCCTTACCCTGAATGGCATAACCGCCGGCCTTGTCCAGCGGTTCCTGCGTTTCCCAATAACGTTCGCATTCGCGCTCCGTCAGCTGGCGAAAGGTGACACGGCTAGTATTGACCCTAACCTGTTCCTGTGGGGCGCTCTGCAGCGTTTTAGCCGCTGTCCCCACCATGGCCACAGCGCTGAACACCTGGTGAGTGGCGCCTGAATATTGCTTTAATAACGCAATACCGTGGGCTTTATCCACCGGTTTACCCACAATCCGCCCGTTCAACACGATACAGGTATCGGCCCCTACCACCGGCACCCCCTGCGCGGCGACCTGTTGCCAGCCGCGACGGGCCTTTTCCAGCGCCAGACGCGCCACGTAATCTGCAGGTGATTCCCCGTCGCGATGCCGTTCGTCGACCTCGACATCGAGGATTTGATAGCCCAGGCCCAATTGCTCGATCAACGTTCGTCGGCGCGGCGACCGGGAAGCCAGAAAAATTTGCTGGTTTTTCATTTGGTTAGCATAGCCACATAAAGCTCAGGGCTCAACGGTGATAAGGATGGCCCTTGAGAATACTTACAGCGCGATAGACCTGTTCGGCGACGATGATCCTCACCAGCGGATGGGGAAAGGTCAATCGAGACAACGCCACGGTGGTTTCCGCCTGGCTCTTACATTGTTCGGACAGACCGTCAGGACCACCCACCAACAGGGAAACGTCCCGGCCCTCCGTCATCCACTGCGCTATATGATCGGCCAGTTGTCGGGTAGTCCATTGTTGGCCCCCGGCATCCAGTGCCACCCGCCGCGCATTACCCGGAACCGCTGCCAGCAGGCGTTCACCCTCTTCTTTGACGATGCGCTTAATATCCGGATGTCTGCTGCGTTTGTTGGGTGGCACTTCAATGAGGTGCAACTGGCATTCCGGCGGCAAACGCCGGGCGTATTCTTGGTAACCCTGAATCACCCAGTTATCGAGACGTTGCCCAATGGCGACGAGATAGATGCGCATGCAATGACACTGTTTATTATTCGAAACCGATTATTGTTCGACGTTATTTTCTGAATGCGTTGCGCCGCCGTGACTGGCAACGGCAGCACTTTTCGTTTTTTCGAGATGCGGCAAATTACGAACCGCCTTCGCGGCTGGCAACCTCGTCCGTTGTCCATAGTTTTTCAAGGTGATAGAAATCGCGAACTTCCGGCTGCATCACGTGTACCACTACATCCCCCAGGTCGACCAGCACCCATTCGCCTTCTTTTTCCCCTTCGACACCCAACGGCTGCACACCGTTATGCTTGGCGTGCTCGATCACTCGTTCCGCCTGGGCCTTGACCTGGCGGGCAGAGGTACCACTGGCGACTACCATGATATCAGTAACACTGGTTTTACCGCGTACATCCACCACGTGAATATCCTGGGCTTTCCTATCTTCCAGCGCTTCGATGACCAAATCCAGTAATGCTTGCGTATTCATTCACTCTTCTCGGTTGTTTGATATAAATGTTGTTGCTCAATAATCTCCAGCACCGCCGGCGGCACCCACTGCGCGACGGATTCCCCCCGCGCTAGTCGCTGCCGGATAGCCGACGATGAAATATCCAGATTGGTAACTTTTTGCAGCAATACCAGGCCACGGGACTGTTGCCTGAGCAACGCCGGCTGGCTCACCAGGCTATTGCCGACGATGGATTTTAAGTCACCGTTGATTCGCTGCATCAGCGCATCCACCGGCCATCCGGGACGATGCACCACAATAATATGCGCCAGGCGAAATAGTTTTTTCCAATCATGCCAGGTATCCAGCTGGATAAACGCATCTGCGCCCACACACAGGCATAGCGAAATATCATCGCCTTTTTCCTCGCGCAGCGACTGCAGGGTATCGACGGTATAGGAAGGACCTTCGCGCTTCAGTTCACGCTCATCAACTTGCAGCTCAGGATAGTCCGCGACAGCAGCCTGCAACATGGCCAGCCTGACTTGCGCATCGACATCCGGTGCATCCCGGTGCGGAGGAATGCCGGCGGGCACCATTAACAGCTCATCCATGGAAAGGGCTTTTTTGATTTCCAGCGCTGTGCGTATATGACCCCAGTGAACAGGATTAAAGGTTCCTCCAAATACGCCTATCATGGGTGCAGCCGCAGCCCGTTGATTAAAAGGTTGTTGTGGGGCGTTGCGCCGTTAGCGTTACGAATAACCGTTACCAATGGCATTATTGTCGAATATGTCCGTCGCCGATAACAATGTATTTTTGCGAGGTCAGGCCTTCCAGACCCACCGGTCCGCGGGCATGAATCTTGTCCGTGCTGATCCCGATCTCCGCGCCCAGACCGTACTCAAAACCGTCAGCGAAACGGGTCGAGGCGTTGACCATGACGGAACTTGAATCTACCTCCGACAGAAAACGCCGCGCCGCGCCGATGTCCTCAGTCACAATGGATTCTGTATGCCCGGAACTGTGATCATGTATATGTTGCAGCGCCTGCTCGAAACCATCCACCACGCGAATGGACAGAATGGGCGCCAGGTATTCCGTATCCCAGTCTTCATCCGTTGCCTCGTTGATACCATCGACGATGGACCGGGTTTTTGCACACCCCCGTAATTCGACGCCTTCATTAATATAACGGTCCGCAAGCTCCGGCAATATGTCGTTCGCAACAGCGTTTTCCACCAATAGCGTTTCCATGGCGTTACATACCCCGTAGCGATGGGTCTTGGCATTGAAAGCGATCTTAATGGCTTTCTCCCGGTCGGCTTTCTCATGAACATAAACGTGGCAAACGCCGTGCAAGTGCTTGATGACCGGCACTTTGGCTTCCGCGCTGATACGTTCGATAAGGCCTTTACCGCCGCGGGGCACTATCACATCGACAAATTGCGGCATGGTAATCAACTCCCCCACCGCGGCCCGATCCGTTACCTCGATGACCTGCACCGCGTTTGCCGGCAACCCCGCCTGCTCCAATCCGCTATGAATACAGGCCGCGATTGCCTTGTTGGAATGGGCGGCTTCCGAACCGCCGCGCAAAATAGCCGCATTGCCGGCCTTCAGGCACAAGCCCGCGGCATCCGCCGTAACGTTGGGACGCGATTCATATATTATCCCGATGACACCCAGCGGTACCCGCATACGGCCCACCTGGATGCCCGAAGGGCGGTAATTCAGATCGCTGATGGCACCCACGGGATCCGCCAGCGCCGCAATTTGCCGCAGCCCTTCAGCCATGCCTTTAATACGTTCTTCATTTAACGCCAGCCGGTCCAGTAGGGCATCGTCCAGACCATCGTCTTTGCCCTGTTTAAGATCGCGGGCGTTTTCTTCCATTAAACGGTCCTGGGACGCGACGATGCTGTCGGCGATCGCCAGTAAAGCGCGGTCCTTGGCGCCGGTATCAGCCTTGGCCATTTCCCGTGATGCGGCCCGCGCCTGTTGGCCAAGCTGTGTCATGTATTGTTTAATGTCCATGTCATGTCCCGCGTGTGCTAACACGTGTCGATTCACGTGCCGGTTCAAAAAGTACGATCTAAGCCATCAACGACCGCGTCGTTTACCGGCTCTGAATTCAATTGCATTGGTTAGCATGATGGAAGTGCTCAAAGCACCGCCGGTTCCCGGAACAGTGCGATTCCCGCCATGCCTAATGATAATTGTAACAATTCATCCCATACATTGCCTGCCGCCAGGCCTTTGATTATCCTGTCTATTTTTGCGGCATGCTGGAGCATCGCCTGCCAGGACGCCACATTATGCCGTTTCAACGCCTGGGTGACGAACGCCTTTCGCTGCGGCCAGACCCTGGCCTGTGCCACCGCCTGTTCCGGACGGCTTCCCCGCGCCACCGCCAGCGACATGTGATACAGGGCGCGTATTTCCCGCGCCAGCGCCCACGACGCCAGGATGGGCTCCACCCCCTCGGCCCGCAAACCATCAACCATGCGCGTTACCCGGTTAACGTCACCGGATAACGCGACGTCCACCAGACCATAAATATCATACCGGGCACTGTCGGAAACCGCTTCCATCACCGCGTGTTCGTCAATTTCACTGCTGCCGAACAACAACTGCAGTTTATCGATCTCCTGAGCAGCGGCCAGCATATTACCCTCGACCCGGTCCACAATGACCTGCACCGCCGCCGGTGTCAGCTTCATTCCCCGGGATCGTGCCCTTTGCTGTGTCCAACCTGCTAATTGCCGCGTGGCTATCGGCCATACCGCGATAAACACCCCGGCACTTTCCAACTGGGTAAACCATTTACTGCGCTGGGTTTGCTTGTCCAGCTTGCCGGTTATCACCAATAAAATAGAATCCGGTGACGGATTTTGCGCATACTCCAGTAATGCCTTGCTGCCCTTGTCGCCCGGTTTGCCGTTGGGCATACGCAACTCGATCAGCTGGCGGTCCGCAAACAAAGACAGGCTGTTGCCCATGGCAAGAAAACTGTCCCAGTCAAAACCTTTCTCCACGTGAAATACATTGCGCTCGGTGAAATTTTGCTGGCGGGCGGCGGCGCGAATCGCATCGCAGGCTTCGCCCTGTTGCAGCGGTTCATCACCGCTTACCACATAAACAGGCGCCAGGTTTCCCGATAAATGGTTTTTCAGTTCGTTAACGTTTACTTTCATGGTTTAATTTTAACGCAAAGTCGCTAAGACGCAGAGATTAACAACATAAGATCCAGAAATTAAAAACAGTCACCACGAGTGACGTATAGTGATACTACATTTACCAGCAAATGAACCATTCCTTCATTTAGGCGAAATTAAATTTTCAAAATCAATTATATTCTTCGCGACTTTGCGTTAAATTTTTTCATTCAGGAGTAGCACCAACCACCGTTGGTAAACGCCGCAGTATCTGTTGCGCCGCAGAATCCAGCATATCCTGTTTCAACCGCGCTTCCTCGGTGGTTTTTCCCAGCACTTCATTGGCATTAAAGCGCAGATCACGCCGCAGGGTCAGCGTCTGGTCGGTCAACGAAGCGTCCTTGTTGTCCCTGTTATTGATTGAATAATTCACGACATAAATCAGCTCAAATTCCTGTACCTGACCCGCGGAGCTCACGGTCAGCACCCGGCGTTGAAAGGACTCGCTGCGAATTTTGATCACCACCTTGGCTTTATCGATCTTCTGTAACGGCTTGATACCGTTTCGCCGTAAATGAATGTTCAAACTCGTGGCAATATCTGTCGCCGATTTGCCATCGTCGATCGCCACCTGCCTGGCTTCTGCGGGTAACTCAATGCTGCCGCGCAAATGAAAACCACAGGCTGTCAGTGCAGTCATCACGATTGACAACAATAGCAATCGGACAAACGCGGTGTTTAAGCCTGGCGATGTTAACACAGTGAGCAGTCCTTTTACTTGACCACGATATTGACCAGCCGCCCCGGCACCACAACAACCTTGACGATACTCTTACCCTCGACATGACGTTGGACGTTGTCATCCTGCATGGCAAGTTGTTCGATCTGCGCTTTGTCGGCAGCGGCGGGCACGGCAATTTTGCCGCGCAACTTGCCGTTGACCTGCACCACCAGTTCTATGGTGTCCTTGACCATGGCATCAGCATCCGGCGTTGGCCAGGGTGCGTCAAGAATATCATCGGAGCACCCGACACCTTGCCATATAACATGGGTCACGTGCGGTACGATGGGCGACAACAGGCGCAACAGGATATCAACGGCTTCGGCATAAACCGCCCGTGTTTGTTCATCACTACCGTCACGCATTTTTTCGATGACCGGCTGCAGGGTATTCACCATTTTCATGGTGGCAGCCACTACGGTGTTGAACTGGTATTTACCGACGTCGCGGTTGGCCTGTTCCAGTAATCCATGAATTTCGGCACGCATGTCTTTCAATTCGCCGTTCACCGTTTGCCAGTCAAATGATTCAAGCTTACCGCCCCCCAACCACTCGGTTAACACCGGCTGCTTGTCGTCATCGGCCGCCATGCGCCACAACCGTTTTAAAAAACGGAACGCGCCTTCGACGGCGTCGTCATTCCACTCGAGGGATTGTTCCGGCGGCGAGGCAAACATGGTAAACAGGCGCACCGTATCGGCGCCGTATTCCTCAATCAATGCCTGCGGGTCGACGGTATTGCCTTTGGACTTGGACATCTTGGCGCCATCTTTTAACACCATACCTTGCGTTAACAGGTTAATAAACGGCTCATCGCTTTTGATTAAACCCGCATCACGCATTAACTTGTTATAAAACCGCGCGTACAACAAATGCAAAATAGCGTGTTCGATACCGCCGATGTATTGGTCCACCGGCAACCAGTAATTGGCGCGTTCGTCCAGCATGCCGTCATCGTTGTCCCTGCAGGCATAACGGGCGAAGTACCACGATGATTCCATAAACGTATCAAAGGTATCCGTTTCCCGTTGCGCTTTACCACCGCACGCGGGACAGGTGGTTTCATAAAACGCCGGCATCTTTTTAATGGGCGACCCCACCCCTTCCATGGATACATCTTCCGGCAGCACCACCGGCAAATCGCTTTCCGGCACCGGCACGGCGCCACAGCTATCGCAGTTGATAATGGGAATGGGCGCGCCCCAGTAGCGCTGGCGGGAGACCCCCCAGTCGCGTAAACGATAGTTGATTCGCAGCTGGCCCTTGTTGTCACTTTGCAGTTTGTTGGCGATGGCATCGAACGATTGCTGAAAGTCCATGCCGTCGAACTCGCCGCTGTCGAACAGGATACCTTTTTCTGTATAGGCGCCTTTGCTCAAATCCACCTTACGGTCATCCGCCGGCTTGATAACCTGCTTGATGGGCAAACCATATTTCTGCGCAAATTCCCAGTCGCGCTGGTCGTGGGCGGGCACGGCCATCACGGCACCCTCGCCATAGGACATTAATACAAAATTGGCCACGTATACCGGAACCTTGTCGCCGCTCAAAGGATGAATCGCCTTAAGGCCGGTATCCATGCCTTTTTTCTCCATGGTTTCGAGATCGGCTTCCGAGGTACCACCGTGGCGGCACTCGTCAATGAACGCCTGTAACGCCTGGTTGTTTTCGGCAGCCTGTAATGCCAATGGATGTTCCGGCGCAACGGCGACATAACTGACCCCCATCAGGGTATCCGGACGGGTGGTAAATACTTTTAATCCTTCAGTTTGGCCTTCAATGCCGAAGACAATCTCCACCCCTTTGGACTTGCCAATCCAGTTGCGCTGCATGGCAATGACCTGCTCCGGCCAGCCGCTGAGATTATCCAGCTCGGCTAACAGCTCTTCCGCGTAATCGGTAATTTTCATAAACCATTGCGGAATATCGCGGCGTTCCACTTCGGTATCGCAGCGCCAGCACTTGCCTTCGATCACCTGTTCGTTGGCCAGCACGGTCATGTCGTTGGGGCACCAGTTCACCGGCGCGGTCTTTTTGTAAACCAGGCCCTTGTCGAACAAACGGGTAAACAGCCATTGTTCCCAGCGATAGTACTTGGGATGGCAGGTGGCCAGTTCGCGGTCCCAGTCATAACCAAAGCCCAGACGTTTTAACTGGGTGCGCATGTAATCTATGTTTTCATAAGTCCATTTGGCGGGCGGCACCTTGTTTTTAATGGCTGCATTTTCCGCCGGCATGCCGAAGGCGTCCCAGCCCATGGGTTGTAAAACGTTTTTACCCTGCATGCGCTGATAGCGCGCAATAACATCGCCAATGGTGTAGTTGCGCACATGCCCCATGTGCAACCGGCCGCTGGGATAGGGAAACATGGACAGGCAGTAAAATTTTTCCTTTTGCCCGTCGTGGTCCGGGGCGCGGAAACTGCCGTTTTTTTCCCAGTGTTGTTGTGCCCCGGTTTCAATCTCCCGGGGGTCGTAATGTCGTTTTAATGTCATATGGCCTGGCCCAAAATTCTGATTGACTCTTGTGTCCGTATTTTTATCCGCAACGTGCACGTACTGGCAGCCAGCCTGCTGCCACGCGCCCGACTCCAGCCAAGCGACTGATTTTACAGGATTTCCCTGTTTTGTGCAGCGGGTTGGTCAAAGGGGATAAGAATACCGCAGTCCAATCACCCGCCACAACAACGCCCTGTGCAAAGCAGCATTGTCTTTTCAGGCTTACCGGCCAGATGGGGCAAACGCTACGTTACTATAACATTGATAATCAATGAATTATAAAAAAGGGGCAGGCGTGCCCCCTTTTGGTGGGTGCAGCGAACCTGGCGGGATACGCTAGTAAACACCAACGTCGAGATAGGTTTGGGAGATTTTCTTGGCGGCCACCGCATAGGCGGCGGTGCGGAAGTCGTCAATGCGCTCGTGACTGTCTCGCAGTTGTTTGATGTCCTGGAACGCCAGGCGCATGCTGTCATCCAGTCCGGAACGGACCAGGGCGAATTCATCCGCACCGCTTTGCAGTTTGGAGTTGATATGGTCCGGCAATTGGAGCCCGGTGAGCGTCTGGATGGCATCGGCAATATGAAAACCCCGTTGTTCGTCAAAGCGCCGTTGCATACGACCAAAGCGAATATGGGAGATATTCTGAATCCATTCAAAATAGGACACCACCACGCCGCCGGCATTGGCATAGGCATCAGGCAACACCTGCACGCCGCGCTGGCGCAGGATTTCGTCCGCCTCAAAGGTCACCGGGCCATTGGCCGCTTCGACGATCAAACGGCATTTAATGCGGGAAGCGTTTTCCCTGTGGATTTGCCCTTCCACGGCGGCGGGAATCAAAATGTCGCAGTCGGTTTCCAATACCCGGGCGCCGTCGTTTTCAAACCGGCCATCGGGATAACCGTCCAGGGTTTTATGTTCCATTTTATGGCGATAGACGTTTTCCACCGACAGACCTTCTTCATTGATCACGGCGCCGGAACTGTCGATAATGGCGATAATCTTGGCGTCGTCTTCTTCGGAAAGAAACTTGGCGGCGTGGTAGCCCACGTTGCCCAACCCCTGCATGACGATACGCTTACCGCCCAAACCCGGTGTTAGCCCGGCCTGTTCCACGCTGTCGGCGTGGCGAAAAAACTCCTGCAGCGCGTATTGCACACCGCGTCCCGTGGCTTCGGTGCGTCCCTGGATGCCACCGTATTCCACCGGTTTACCGGTGACGCAGGCTATATAGTTAATGTCATCAGGGTGCAGGTGTTTGTAGGTATCCGCCATCCAGGCCATTTCCCGCTGCCCGGTGCCCAGATCCGGGGCCGGTACGTTGGTGGCCGGACTGAGAAACCCTTTGCGCACCAGTTCCAGGGTGAAACGGCGGGTGATCAGCTGCATTTCATCGCGGGTAAATTGGGTGGGATCGATCAGCAATCCCCCCTTGGAGCCGCCGAAGGGCACATCGACAATGGCACATTTGTAGGTCATTAACGCCGCCAGGGCCTCGATGTCATTCTGGTTGATCACCGGCGCGTAACGAATACCGCCCTTGGACGGCAAGCGGTGCGTGCTGTGGACCGCACGCCAACCGGTAAATACCTGAATCTGGCCGCGAATTTTGACGGGAAACTGGACCTGGAGCACCGCGCTGCACGCCTTAATCGCCTGCGCAACCCCGCAATCCAGTTGCAATACGTCCAGCGCCCGGTCGAGCATACAATCGACGCTTTGACGAAAATTCATTTCCTTTTGCCGGGCCATGGTAACTTCCTGCTGCTATGAATGTATTGGCACTTTATTTTATGTTCGACAACCGCGAGTAAACCTTGAGACAAAAGAATGTGAGCCAATCCCCTCAATGGGTGACATCAATCCAGGTCGAACTAATGTACCGTACCGGCTTCGATTTCGGCGGGATCCGGGCCGGTAACATTGATATCCATCTGGAGGCTCTTTAAACTACCTGTAGCTATCCACGCCCCATTGGGATAACTCACCAAAAACGATTACCAAGAAGAATCAAGAATATTGCGGCTATGTAATGATGAAAAATATAACGCTGGTAAGTAAATGTTTGCGAAACCTCGTGGTGACTGTTGGACTCGCTTTGTTCCAGACTCAGCCAGGCTTCGCCGCAAGCAACACACCCGGGTTGTTTTTCTTCGGAGCAGGAATGGGTCCCGTCGATTATTCATCGGCAAATTTTATTGCCGATAATTTTCAAAACGAAGTGGCCGCACAACTGCCGGGCATATCGCCGTCTTACAACAAAGACAACACTGATACCGGCGTTCGTATCACGGGTGGCTACCAGTTCAACAAGAACCTCTCCGCCGTTTTTAGCTTCACTGACCTGGGACAGTATACGTTTAACGGCACCGGCACCGGCGGCACAAATATCGTCTCCTATGACGTAACGGCCAATACGTTTGGCATTGAACTGGGCGGCGAACTGGCTTTTCCGGTGATGAACAACAAGCTTATCCCCTATGCCAACGCCGGCTTGTTCATCTGGTCCTCCGAAGCGGAATGGACGGTACTATCCGCCATCGATGGGAAGAGCCACGGATCAGCTACCGACGATGGCAATGACTTCGTCTATGGCATCGGCGCCAATTATTTTTTCAATGAATATGTAGGAGTGGGTGTCACCTGGAAACGCTATGACATTAATAGCGTCTATGGCGACAACGGGATTAAAATTGATTTCCTGTCGTTGAACTTCACGTTTACACCGGGTAGCTAGCCGTCATTTATTGGGTAGTGTTTTTTGTGTAGCGGAAGCCCGCAAGCAACATCAGGCAACAAACCGCCAGCACCAGGTAATTCCCCACCATCACGTAAAGCGTCGCTCCCTGCATGGGTTGAAATTTTGCCGTCAGCACATCCTGCGTAAATTGGGGCGCACTGGCAATGATATTACCATTATCGTCAATCACCGCGGATATGCCGTTGTTGGTGGCCCTCAACATGGGCCGCGCCGTTTCCAATGCCCGCGCCTGGGCTTTTTGCAAATGCTGATGCGGCGCCAGCGAATCGCCAAACCAGGCGTCGTTGCTGATATTGATCAAAAAATTCGCCGCCGGTAATCCTTTTATTACCTCTTCACCGAAGGCGTCCTCGTAGCAAATGGACACAGCGCCCTTTAACCGCCCCATGGTCACTACCGGCTTGTGTACAGCGCTGCTGCTGAAATCCGACATGGGGATGTCCATGAACGCCAGCAGGTCACCCAGCAACCATTTAAAAGGTATGAATTCACCAAACGGCACCAGGTGATATTTACGATAGACTTCCATGGCGCCGTCATTTAACACCACGGCACTGTTGTAGTATTTCCTGGTGCCGTTTTTCATTTCCAGCGAAGGCAGGCCGATTAATACACTGGTATGATGGCGGCGCGCTTCGGCACCCAGTTTTGTCAGAAAATCCTTTGCCTGATGCAAATAAGCCGGCAACGCTGTTTCCGGCCAGATAATAATATCGCTTTGCCAGTTGGCGCGGGTCAGCCGGGTATATAAATCAATGGTGGGCTGGCGCTGTTGGGGAAGCCATTTTACTTCCTGCCCAATATTGCCCTGAATAAGGCTGGCGGTAACCGGCGGTCCATCGGGCTGCGACCATGGCACCAGCATTAATAGCCCGCTAACCGACAATATCCCGATCAATAACCCGCCGTCTTTTGCCACCGCACGAGGCGATTCAAACACAAACACCGCCAGGCAACCGGCACATACCGCTACCGCCAACGAAACACCATACACGCCGGCAACCGGAAACAATCCCGACAATGGCGATAATACCTGGCTGTAGCCGATATCAATCCACGGGAAACCGGTAAACAACCAGCCCCGCACCCATTCCAGTAGCACCAACAAAGCCGGAAACAACAGTAGCAGGGTAACGCGCGGCGATGCCGCGGCAAAAAACCTTTTTGCCAGATAGCCCGCTCCGCCAATGTACAGCGATACAAACAGTACCAGTAACGCCGTCAACGCAATGGACAGCGGCAGCGACATCCCCCCGAAGCGCACCATGCTGATGGATACCCAGGAAATTCCGAACCCGAAATACCCCAGTCCAAACACATAGCCGCGCAGAAAAACCCGACTGGGCCGTTGCGTGTTTTGCCAGATGTAAAACAACGCGGCCAGTGAAACAAACACCAGTGGAAATAAATCAAAAGGCGCAAACGCCAGGGGAACAAGGGCACCAAACAACAGCGCGGCCAGTTCGCCGCGCCAGTCCTGTAAATACCGGGAAAGTTTGTTCTTCACATTATTATTTTGAGTTCAATTGAAGCAATTTCGGATCGATCTAAAATACTCTTTAAACGCAAAGACGCGAAGTCGCAAAGATACAAAAAACTGACATCACGCATTCACGCCGGGGTTACTGTTAACTTTCTCACTAAAATTAACAGGAATAGATCCTGTGATTATTGTTGCTTCTGGTAGATAACAAGTCACGTCAGCTTTATCAACACTGTTGCGGCAATCTATACGAATTGCCAATACTTTCTTTACGCCTTTCTTTACGCCTTTACGCCTTTGCGCCTTTGCGCCTTTGCGCCTTTGCGCCTTTGCGCCTTTGCGTTGAAATGAATTATCAGGCAACGCCGGCTTTTTCAGCGTCACTTTTGCCCTCGTCCAGCAGCGTAATTTGCAGCAGATATATCCGGCGGCTGTCGGCCCGCAATACCTTGAAGCGAAACCCGTCAATGGTGACGACTTCGCCACGCTTGGGCATACGGCCGAATTCATGGATCAACAAGCCGCCAATGGTGTCGAATTCATCTTCCGGAAAATTTACGGAAAAAATTTCGTTGAATTCATCAATGGGTGTTAACGCCTTGGCAGTATAGCGGCTATCGGAATGCTTGATAATAAACAGATCATCCTCGATATCATGTTCGTCTTCGATATCGCCGACGATTTGTTCCAATACGTCCTCAATGGTAATCAGGCCCGCAACCCCGCCATATTCATCGACAACGATCGCCATGTGATTGCGATTGGCGCGGAAATCGCGCAACAGAACATTCAGCCGCTTGCTTTCCGGTATAAATACCGCGGGGCGCAACGAATCACGAATATTAAAAGGCTGCTGGTCTTTCTGCGCAAAAAACGGCAACAAATCCTTGGCCAGCAGTATGCCCAATACTTCATCCCGGTTATCACCGATTACCGGAAAACGGGAGTGAGCCGATTCGATAATCAACGGCAGAAACTCCTCCGGTGAATCATTATGGTTGATTACCGCCATTTGGGTTCGGGGAATCATAACGTCGCGAACCTGCATTTCCGATACTTCGAGAACCCCCTCGATCATGGACAACGCATCGAAGTCCAGCAGGTTGCGGTGCTGGGCATCACGCAGCAACCTGGTTAGTTCTCCCCGGTCTTTGGGCTCGCGCAACAACGCGTAACTCAACATATGCAGCCAGTTGCGATGCTGCCCATCGTCCTTGTGGGCAGCGCGTCTAGATCGGTCTTCGTTCATAGTGTGTTTGTTTCTCCGTATGGATTGGGAAAGCCCAGTTTCGATAATATATTGATTTCCGTTGTTTCCATTTCGTCGGCCTCGGTTTCGCTAATATGGTCAAAGCCCAGCAGATGCAAGACACCGTGGATGACCATATGGGCCCAATGTTGCTCGGCCGATTTACCTTGCTCTTCGGCTTGCCGCGCGACCACCGGCGCACAGATAACAATATCTCCCAACAGCGGTACGTTGACGCCTGGCAGGGGTTCGTAGGGGAATGCCAGCACGTTGGTCGCCTGATTTTTGTGCCGATATTGAGCATTCAACTGTGCTATTTCCCGTTCGCCTACGACGCGAATACCGAGTTGCACCGTGTCATCACGGGCTAATTCCTGCAGCAAACGCGAAACCCAGCGCTCCAGTGTGGGCAGGTCTGGCAGATAGCTTTCGCACAGAGTGTCTTCGGTAATCTGGTAATCTATGTCGATGTTCGCGGTCAATCCTGGCCGTTACCTTTTTTTGGTTGTTTACCTTTGGGTTGTTCGCCTTTGGGTTTATCGCTGCGCTTGTTTGTCTCCACCGACTCGTACTGTTCGTAAGCGCTGACGATTTTTTGCACCAGCGGATGGCGCACCACGTCTTTGGCTTTAAAAAAGGTAAAGCTGATACCTTCCACACTGTTCAAGACATCGATGACATGGCGCAATCCGGACTGGCTACCGCGGGGTAAATCGGTCTGCGTAACGTCACCGGTCACCACCGCCGTGGAGCCAAAGCCGATGCGCGTGAGGAACATTTTCATTTGTTCCACCGTGGTATTCTGGGCTTCATCGAGAATAATGAACGATTCATTGAGTGTACGGCCGCGCATATAGGCAAGGGGTGCGATCTCAATAACGTCTCGCTCGATGAGCTTGGCAACCCGTTCAAAACCCAGCATTTCATACAACGCGTCATATAAAGGCCGTAAATACGGATCGACTTTTTGCGCCAGGTCACCGGGTAAAAATCCCAACCGTTCACCGGCCTCCACGGCAGGCCGCGCAAGAATGAGCCGGCGGACTTTTTCTTTCTCCAGAGCTTCAACGGCACAGGCAACTGCCAGGTAGGTTTTACCGGTACCGGCCGGACCCACCCCGAAATTAATATCGTGGGTCAAGATGCTCTTCATATAATGTTGCTGATTGCGGCCCCGGCCTTTTACCTTGCCCTTGCGCGTAGTGATAATCACTTCTTCAACGGGCTCATCCTGTCCAGCCTGGTCAAGCCTGGCGTCAACACCGGCTTCCTGCAAAAACAAGTGCACCCGGCCCGCGGTCAACATTGAGAGTTCTGTTTCAGCGTACAGCTCTTTTAATACTTCACCTGCCGCCACTACCGAATACTGATCGCCGATAACGTTGAAGGTATTACCACGATTATTAATTTCAACACCCAAACGCCGCTCGATCTGGCGCAAATGCCCGTCAAACTGGCCGCACAGGTTAGCCAGGCGTTCGTTGTCTGTTGGTTCAAGAGTAAAACTGTGGGATTGTGGTTGGCTACTCAAATCGTCTCACTACTCACGCGTATTGAACAACGTCTTCACCGGATTTACGAATGCCTTCGTCAATCATAACGACCTCGCCGCGAAGGGAATTGGGCAATGCCTCGGTGATCCGCACATTCACGAATTCGCCTATTAACCGGGAATGACCATCAAAATTAACGACACGATTGTTTTCGGTACGGCCCGCAAGCTGGCCTGGATCTTTTTTGGAAGGTCTTTCGACCAGAATTTTCTCAATATTGCCCACCATGGATTCACTGATCGCCTGAGCCATTTGATTAATTTTTGCCTGTAAAGTTGCCAAACGCCGCTTTTTTACCTCTATCGGCACATCGTCAACAAAATTTGATGCCGGCGTGCCCGGCCGCGGGCTGTAAACGAAACTGAATGAATGATCAAATTCAATATCCTCGATCAGCTTCATGGTGTCATTGAAATCCTTGTCGGTTTCTCCGGGAAAACCCACGATAAAATCCGAAGACAGGCTGATATCCGGCCGGGCTTCCCGCAATTTGCGAATTTTGTCCTTATACTCCAGCGCCGTATGGCCGCGTTTCATCATGGCCAGTACCCGGTCCGATCCACTTTGTACCGGCAAATGGACGTGACTGACCAGCTCCGGCACTTCGGCAAACGCCTGGATCAGGGAATCGGAAAACTCCACGGGATGAGAAGTGGTGAAACGAATACGTTCAATACCGTCAATGGCCGCCACGAACCGGATCAACAACGCCAGGTCAGCGGCATCACCGTCGTGCATTGGGCCCCGGTATGCATTGACGTTTTGCCCCAGTAGATTCACTTCCTTGACGCCCTGCGCTGCCAGCGTCGCCACTTCAGCGATCACATCATCGAAGGGACGGCTGATTTCGTCGCCGCGGGTATAAGGCACTACGCAAAACGTGCAATACTTGCTGCAGCCTTCCATGATGGACACAAAGGCCGTGGCACCTTCGGCACGGGGCTCGGGCAGGTTGTCAAATTTTTCTATTTCCGGAAATGACACATCAACCACGGCGGCACGGCGCTGTTGTTGATCGGTGAGCATTTGGGGTAAACGATGCAGGGTTTGCGGGCCGTAAACCAGGTCCACATAAGGAGCCCGTGCGCGGATGGCATCACCTTCCTGGCTGGCAACACAGCCACCCACACCAATAACAATGGCCGGGTTGGCTTCCTTGAGTTCCCGCCAGCGGCCCAGTTGCGAGAACACTTTTTCCTGCGCTTTTTCGCGCACGGAACACGTGTTCAGCAATAGCACATCCGCCTGATGTTCATTTTGCGCCAGTTCCAGTCCGTGACTTTCCTTGAGCAACTCCGCCGTTTTGGCAGAGTCATACTCATTCATCTGGCAACCGAATGTTTTAATAAACAAGGTTCGTGGCATATATCTCTTTCATCGCCTCTATTTGCAAGAATAGCATATTAAGCACGCGGAGTCTCAAGACCTCCGTCACAAAATAATGGTTTTTCCACTCATACCTGGTTGATTTTATTGGATATAATCCGAGGATCGCGGGCGGCCATTGATTTTGGGGCGAGTGAGTCTAACGCAAATTGGATGAAATAACCACTGCAACAGCGTCGGGAACACCCCGGAAATCAGGTAAAAATCCTTGATTCCCGGGGTGTTAGAGATTTATTCGTAAGGGGATTCAGATGCGATCTTGTGGATACTGAGGTCGGCGCCGCGATGCTCGTCCTCCTGGCTAAGGCGTATCCCCACAATGGCTTTGATGGTGCCATAGACGATCAACCCGCCAACCAGCGCAATAACAATCCCCATCAAAGTCCCCACCAATTGTGACAGGAAACTGATTTTCACCGCAATGTCTCCATCGACGACCACATTACCGAGCCCGCCTAACGCCGAGGTGCCAAAGATGCCGCAGGCGATCCCACCCCAGGCACCACACAATCCATGCAGCGGCCAAACACCTAGCACATCATCGATCTTCCATTTGTTTTGCGTCAGCGTGAAGGTCCAGACAAACAACGCCCCGGCAACGCCACCGGTGATCAACGCGCCCACGGGGTGCATAACATCAGAGCCGGCGCAAATGGCAACCAGGCCGGCCAGTGGCCCGTTGTGCACAAAACCCGGGTCGTTTTTGCCCACGACCAAAGCGGCCAATACGCCACCGACCATGGCCATCAGGGAATTGATTGCGACCAGCCCACTCACCGCTTCCACGGTCTGTGCCGACATCACGTTAAACCCGAACCATCCCACCGTCAGTATCCACGCACCCAGCGCCAGAAAAGGAATATTGGACGGCGGATGCGACGACATGGGCGAACCGTCCTTACTGTAACGGCCCATACGGGCACCCAGCAGTAACACGGCTCCCAGCGCCAACCAGCCCCCCATGGCATGCACTACCACGGAACCGGCAAAGTCATGGAACTCCGCGCCAAACGTACGAGTCATCCAGCCCTGAACACCGAAATTACCATTCCAGGTAATGCCTTCAAAGAACGGATATATCAGCGCGACAATAACGAAACTGGCCAGCAACTGAGGATAAAACTTGGCGCGCTCGGCGATACCACCGGAGATAATGGCGGGTATGGCAGCCGCGAACGTCAGCAGAAAGAAAAATTTCACCAGTTCATAACCGTTCGCTTTGTTCAATACCGACGCCGCGTCCATGAAGTCCGTGCCATAGGCCACCACATAGCCGGCAAAAAAATACGCAATGGATGAAATGGAAAAGTCGGAAATAATTTTTACCAACGCGTTGACCTGGTTTTTTTTCCTGACTGTTCCCACTTCCAGAAAGGCAAAACCGGAATGCATGGCCAACACCATAATGGCTCCCATCAAAATAAAAAGTACGTCACTCCCGGATTGTAGAGCTTCCATGATCACTCCAAATTGTTGTTTAAAATTTTAGCTGGATGAAAAATAAAAACGGGTGTTTGAGATTTTCGTTATTAATTGATTATTGATTCGGGGCTATTTATAACACAGGAGTGATTATAGCGGCCAGTGTGATGAACCGGGACGGTGCAGGCAAATCACTGTGTTCACCGACATTTGCACCAACTTGGTTCACGCCGCGTAACAAGTTGCATTGATTCATTATACTGACGCAACGTTACCGTGAATGCACCATGTTAGTGCGCATCAATGGGCGATTTTGGGCCAATATTTGTTAAGATCGAACGAGGGACTGTGTTTTTGCACGTGACATTGACCGCACATCCTGGCTTTGGGCCAGTCTTTATTAGCGACCGGCTGTTTACCACCGGACGAAACATGTTGCCGGGCAGCACCGTGACAGTTTTCACACTGCACATTCATTAGATTGGGTGTCAGGCTGATGTCGATAAATCCACCCTGCCGATTAAATCCCACCGTGTGGCATTGGATACATTCCGGATCAAAAGACTTCTGCACGATCTCCAGATCTTCAAACGCTTTAGCATGCTCGCTATCCTGCCACACTTTATATTGTTTGGCGTGACATTGCTGACACTGCTCTTCGCCGGCGAATGGACTGTCGCCGGATTGATGTTGTTTCTTTATCGCGACGCGCTTTTCATAGTTCTCTTTTACCTCGGCATTGTAATCGGCATACCAGTCTTTCATGCGAGGGGCATCGGGCACGGACTGGGGCATCGATATGATATCGTGGCGCCAGCTTTTAATGTTGTTGCTGTCATCGAGGGTTAACTGAAGCTTGCCCAGCCGCATGCCCCGCGATCCGGGTTGCAGCACCAGGGTATGACCTTTTTGTTCCGGCTCACTATAGACTTCATAGCCCGCCCTGACGAACAGGATATCAACACTATCCAGTGGCATTTGGTCCTTGATAATCGCCAGTGGTAACGTCGTGGTCAGCACGGTTAATACTCCCTGCTTATTAGTCGCCGCCAGGGATTTGGTGAGCTCATCAATATCATCATAAACCTGTGGTTTCCCCCCCGGCATCTGCCGCGCCGGCGAACTATCGGGATCGAGCCAGGTAAAAAAACGCAGAGCAATTTGCCGGCCGTTAATCGTCCGGGTAATCGTTCTGGATTTGGAAAATTTGTCATTCACCCAGTTTGTCGCCACCCAGGGCAGATCGTATTTTGCCGCAACTTCGGCGCCATAACTGAGGTCCGTCCACTGCACACCGATGGCGTCATAGTTCAAACGGCTGAATGCTTTGAAAATGTAACGTGATTTCAAATGATCATTGACACCCTGACTGGCAATCAAACCGCCGGCAGAAATAACGACAGTTTGCGGATTTTGCTTCCTTTGACGATCGAGTACCGTCGTACGCCGTTTAATACCGCCCAGGTCCCCTTCATCGGAGCAGCCGCAGGGTTCCAGTTCACCGTCCAGGTTACCGGAATAGATAACGGTCAATTCAGTTTGCTTAGCCACGGCGAGCGGCGCGGCTTGAAACATCAACAGGGCTATGAACACATACAAACCTGGGGTGAAATTATGCGATGGTTTCATGATCTTTTGATTAATGCTGACAGGATTATTAGTAGTGCTGATTAGTCTTACTGTTCGCTGTTAAACACGGCTTTAGTATTTATTGCAAAAATCCAGCGGTGCAAAGCAATTAACAATTGACAAACCTGCTGGTCAACCCGAACCCGCCTTGCTATTCGGTTGCCTTTATATCCGGGTATAAAGACTTTGATATGTGGTTGCCTGATTTGTTCTATCAATTCATTGACTCAATAATCAACGGACGGAGGTTTTGCGATTCAAGCGATAAAGCCGCCGGCATCAGAATAGCTTTTATCGACAACAGCTACGCCCTGGCGCCTTTGTCTGACATGTCATTTAAAAGTCTTGCCTGCTTTGCGATACCAGTAGCGGGCGCTCTGCAAATCCTTTGCCATCCCATACAAGCCTTCGGCATAGGCCTTAGCCAATGCCTCGGCCGCGGGGCGGTAGCCACGATTGGCCGCGCGCCTGACCCACTCCATCCCACGGTCCTGGTCACGCTTGGTGCCTCTACCAGCCAGCGTCATCAACCCCAGCGTTAGCTGTGCTTTTCGCTGACCCTGCTCAGCTGCCTTGGTCAGCCACTTTACCGCCTGCTGATCGCTTTGTTGCACGCCATCACCATCCAGGTACATCAGCGCGATATTTTCCTGGCCCTTGGCATCCCCTTGTTCGGCGGCTGCCTTGAGCCACTTGGCCGCTTCCCGGGTATCCTTGCGCACACCGAGCCCAAACCGATACATGATGCCCAGACTGTTTTGTGCGCGAACGTGGCCCTGCTGCGCCGCCTCGCGATACCAATGAATGGCCTGTGCGTCGTTTTGTTGTACCCCCAGTCCATGCCGGTACATAACGCCCAATTTACGCTGAGCTTCGGGATTTCCCTGTTTCGCCAACGGGCCCAGATAGTGCCATGCCTGGGCGTAATCGCGTTGTTGATACGCCGCCAGTCCTTTTTGTAGATTGTCATGATCATCGGCGGCAGCCGCTGCTGCCGGCAAACACAGAACCAACAGCAATAAAAACCCGGCCCCTACCGGAAACCGGCACAGTTGATTCACTTGCAATGGATTTTCAAGCATTAACATGACAGTCAACATCGCTCGGCTTTGGCATGTTACAAATCGTCAAGTTCAGGAAGCGACCCGCGGCGAGCGGTGGCTCTGAACCCGGCATTCGGTATATTTGAGTATATTAAGGGTATGCTACGTCAATTGGGGCAGTCAGTCGACCAGACGGGGACAATAAAGTATTGTACTGACAAAATAGCTCTATCAAGCACGGGGCACATCGTGCATGACGGCACGATTATAGGACAATTTTTATTCGATCCGGAATCGTTACGACGCCTGGCGGGGTGCGCAAATCACGCTAATGATCTGATCTTCCAGTTCGATGCGGTCAGCCAACTCTTCTCCCAGATTGGACAGATCGTTCGCCAGTTCGGACAAATTATCGCAATGATCTTCGCAATCATATTTATCGTTAAAGTCCAGGAACGCCTGGGTGGTTTCCGAAATACGATCGTACACTTTTTCCGCCACTTCCCGTACGGCGACACGCCGTTCCTTGTTTTCATCAATGTAGCGATACAGTTGAAAATGCGCCGAAGCAGTATAGTCGATCAGGCTTTCGCAAAAGCTTTGCAGCAGCACCTGCGTATCGTGGTCGGGATTGAAAGGTTGTTTGGAGGCAAGTTCACTGAGCAATGCAAGTGTACCGGTTCTTGATTCAACCAACGCACTGATCTCGCGATGGGATTGTGCACGGCGTTCAACGACTGGCGCTTCGGTTTCTGACTGCATGGCGACCTCTTTCATTTTAATATTAAGGTTCCGATGTAGGCGTACCCCATGCATGTATCGACGTATCGAGCACACAATGGGACAAAATATGATTTTTAATTAAGTTTTTAGCAGTTTTGTTATTTCAACTTTAAGTGACAACAACCAAACGACTAAACCACTAACCACATTCGCTGTTCAATCCGGTTTCACTATGCAATGTGCAATATTTTTATTCGGTATTATTTTGCTTCGCGATTTGTTAACTCGAATTGTTACATCATATTTTCGGGTGGGTTTGCAGTGTATTAACACATACCACATATGCATGATACGCAACACACATTAAATACACATCAACATCCCTATCAACGCCTTACAGCTTAACATTAAAAGAACCAGTACCCGCTTATTGTTTCGTCTGGTACCGACTTGCCGTTACAACTGGTATCCACCCTGCTTACTGCTTGTATTGTTTGGACCTATAACTCGGACCTGTTGCTTGTTCCGATTATGCTATTTGAACCTGTGCGTCTGATCGGAAAGTTGCACCTACAAGCTTCTACGCGCGATAACAGGTAATATCCCTAACCATTTTTCCCGAGCATGTTTATTTTGCAAAACTCTACCCCGCAGGTAAAGTGCAACCTGCTACATTTTTAACAATACTCGAATTTTTTCGATGAGTCGAGGAAAATCAACTGGCTTGGTATCGTATTCTTCGCAGCCGGCTTCCAGCGCTTTTTCACGATCCCCGGACATCGCGTGAGCCGTTAACGCGATGATTGGGATATCTTTTATATCTTCCTTGGCTTTTATCTGACGTGTTGCCTCCCATCCATCCATAACCGGTAAACTCATATCCATCAAAATGAGGTCGGGGCGTTCCGAATCAGCCAGTTCCACCGCCGCTTGTCCGTCCAGCGCAAATACCACATCGAATCCTTTACGCTGTAAGCGGCGCGATAACATATCGCGGTTCATCTCGTTATCTTCAACTAGCAATAATTTCGGCATGCTAACACTCCATGAGCGTTTTTTACTGGGCTACCATCTTCGGCTTAATCACCAAACAAGCCTATTTGGAAGTTTGAATCGTGCTCACTCCGAATCCTGCGAATCCTGATAGTACTCCCGAATTCTTTGGAACTCGTTTTCCGTAGCCAGGAATGCGTCAATGACCGCCGGATCAAAATGGCTACCCGCGTTTTCCTGCAATATGGTACGGCTGCGTTCGTGGCTGAATGCTTCTTTATAACAACGTTTGGATGTCAGTGCGTCATAGACATCACCCAACGCCAGTATTCTGGCCACCAGCGGTATTTCGTTACCTTTTAGGCCGTAGGGATAACCGGAACCATCCCATTTTTCATGATGACTTTCTGCAATATCTATGCCCATACGAATCAATGAATTACCGGGGTGCTGACGGTCTACTTCCCGTAACGTTTCAGCGCCGATAATGGGATGCGACTTCATGACTCGCCATTCTTCAACTGTCAACTTGCCCGGCTTGAGCAGTACGCTGTCGACAATACCCACCTTGCCTATATCATGCAGCGGACTGGCTGCATAAATATTATCAACAAATTCCTGGTCAATGATAGATTGATATTGCGACAACCGGCCGAGATATTCCGAAATTACTTTGCAGTATTCTCGCATCCGCTCCAGATGTTCGCCGGTTTCAGGATCCCGGGACTCAGCCAGTTTGGACATGGCGAAGATCGCTCCCAGTTGGGCGGAGGTAATTTGCTGCACCTGCTGCTGAACTCTGTCTTTGAGCTCGTTGTTATATTCTTCAATCTGGCTACGGTAATTGCGCTCCTGGTCATGCAGCCGTTTACGCTCCAGACAGGTACTCACTCGGGCTTTTAGCAATACCGGATCAAAGGGTTTAGTCAGATAGTCTTCAGCCCCCAGTTGTATACAGCGGGCAGCGCTGGAAGTGTCATCAAGGGCAGTTATCATAATAACCGGGATCATATATAAATCGTTATGCGACTTGATCTCCTGCAGGGTCTCAAAGCCATCCTTGATGGGCATCATAATATCCAGCAATACCAGATCGAATGATTGTTGATTCATCACATCCAGCGCCTCGGCACCATCGCGCGCAACAACCACCTGGTATCCCAGTGGTTCCAACCGCCGGACGAGCATATCCCTGTTCATTTCGTTGTCATCGACAACCAGCACCGCCGCTGACGGTTCAACATTCATATCGACTGCCCGTGGATTCGCTACAACGTTCATAGGTGATGCATCCTGGCCCATTGGTTACAACTGAGCATTTTTTATCGGTGACTGAGATTCAACGTCCATATAGCCGGCGATGAACAGCTATATCGATGTAAGCGATAACCATAAAACACTCACCGCTCGCTACTTATTCAGATGTTGTATCGTCCGTACCAGCCACATATTGAGCATGAGGCCTCGTTATTTGCTGATTTTCGCCCAGTATATCGCGAACTGCCGTTAACACCTGGTCAATACTGTAAGCTCCTTTCTGGATAATGAAGGAAACACGCTTTTCGAGGCGATAACTTTCATTTTCATCGAGTTCCATTGCCGTTAACGCGATAACCGGTATTCCCCGCCAGCGCTCGTTGAGCTCCAGTTCGTTCAGAAATTCATGGCCATTCATATTGGGCATCAACAAATCCAGCAGGATAACGGAGGGAATGCGTTCGGCAACACGCATAAGCCCGAGGTAACCGTTTTCCGCTTCGATAACCGCATACCCGTCGTTTTCCAGCACCAACCGCGCCAATTTTCTTGCATCGGCGTCGTCATCTACAACCAGAATAGTATCCTGGCCCGCCTTGCGCACGCATTGGTTAATGGTTACGACAAGTTTCTCCCAATCAATGGGTTTGGTCAAATATGCCGTGGCCCCCAGCGAATAGGCGGTATTTTTCTCGTCAATCATCGTCAGCATAATGACCGGAATATGCACCAGTCCCGGCTGGCTTTTAACATAAGTTAGTACCTGCCAACCACTCATATCGGTCAACATCACATCCAGCAGAATAACATCGGGTAGCAGCTCATTAATCTTTTTAATACCCTCTTCACCCCCCGTCGCACAAACAACCTGGTAGCCGTTTTTTGCCAAGTGGCGCTGCTGCAGATCACAGGCCATGGGATCGTCATCAATAATCACAATGGTACTGGTTTTGGTGCGCCGGTCATATTCCAATTCCCTGATACCCGCTTGCTGGGTGCGGACTTTGCTATACGAGCCACGCGGTTTTTGCGGCACCTGCTCCGACGTATCCGTTGATTCCGGCTCCTTGATCACGACGGGCAGAGAGAGGGTAAATACCGAACCTTTCCCTAAATCACTCTCAACGGATATTTCCCCACCCATTAACCGGCAAAATTTCTGGCTGATCGTCAAACCCAGACCGGTACCACCATAGCGACGGGTCGTCGACATATCCGCCTGTGAAAATGCATTGAACAGGGTCTCCATTTGACTATCGGATAAACCGATCCCCGTATCGGTTACCACAAACTTGACCCATTCCTCCCCGTCCAGCATTTCCCGGTGGACGTGCAGCTTTATTTTGCCACCTTTGGTAAACTTGACGGCGTTGCTTAGCAGATTAAGCAACGACTGCCGCAGTTTCATAATATCGACCTTAATGGTGCCGACACCTTCCGGGCAATCAACTTCAATGTCGTCATCATTCTTGCCCGCCATCGGCTTGACGATACTAACCACCTCCTCCACCAACAAATGAACCTTTACATCCTCCAGGTACAATTGCATGCGGCCGGCTTCTATTTTGGATAAATCCAGTACGTCATTAATCAGCGCCAGGAGATTTTTACCGGCCGCGTAAATCTTGTTCAAATCATTATTGAGATGAGGATGGTCGATGTTAGCTGATTCCTCCCGTAACATTTCACTGTAGCCAATAATGGCGTTAAGAGGCGTCCTCAACTCATGACTCATATTGGCCAGAAACTGGCTTTTTGCCTTGTTGGCCGACTCGGCCTGCAACTTCTCCTTGAGGGCATTTTGGGCGGCTTCGTGCTCCAGGCGCAATTGCTCGTCGCGCAGGCTTAACCGTGAAAACAACTGGTTCACCGCCTGCCAAACCTGTCTGATTTCCATGGCCATTTTCTTTTTTGGATACGGGACGCTGGTGGATTTATTGAGATCCACCGACTCCAGATAATGCGCAAGCACATGTAACGGGTTCAGCAACGTGGATATTTTGCGCTGCACAATAAGAATCAACAGCACCACCGCCACCAACGCCATAAACAGGCGTTTTTCAGCGTCGTCTATTAAATGATGATATAACTCGCTGTTGTACTCCAAGTGAACCTTGCCAAGCAAACCGGAAGTCGCCGAATCGAATATCGGCGTATCTGCCACAAAAGGTTCGTACTCAAGCTTAATGGGGTTTGAACGTTCTATAACTTCGCCGGACACCAGTGCCACTTTGATACTGACAACCAGCGGGCGTTTCAATTTGGAGTCTTTTAACAACACCAGGTGGTTTAAGATTTCCTCCACCTGCCCCAGATCATTGTTATTAATGGACTGCTCAATAAGTCTCGTATAAGGTGTCACCAGCAGGTCAGCCTTGGTTTGCTCACCGCCCTTGATAACCGGCACCATCATGAACACCCAGTGCGTAGATATTGCGACCATCACGAACAACATGATCCCTACCAGGAACAGCGTCACTTTATTGGTTATTCGGCCAAAAAACTTACTCATAATGCTTCGACATTTCCAATAGCAGGGGGTTAATTTTAATCCCGGAAGCCTTTAGTGTGTTGTTGTTAAAGTAAGGAAACACCCGGCTTGTAATTGCCAACCCGACGGTTGCCCCTCTTTCCACATCACCGGAATATGGCGAAAATACGATAATACCCTTATTGATTCCGTAACCGACCAGTTCCTTGAAATCGGCTTCACCCAAAGGCTCGGCAACAAATATCGCCGTTGGTGTAACAGCCGTGTCCTTCAATTGCTCCTCAAGGGGTAAAGGAACAGATTCCACCTTAATGTTAACAATATTGGAATTATTTTCTTTAACGATAGCCGCCAACTCCGTTGCACGGCTTTTATTACGATCATAGATGAAGACAAGGCGCACCCTGTTATCGGCCGTTAACTTGGCGTGGAAATTGGCGTCCACGGCGACGATTCGGGGAAACAACGGCAGTGAAATTTTCACCCGCCGTTCCGTCGCCTCAGTAGCAAAACAGCTGGAAATGACGCAACTGGCCATCAACACCAGGGCAACCCATACAGGCGCAGCATAGCAAACGGAATAACGAATATGTGGCGGCGTCGTCATGATCAGGCAGGTCAATTAAATTTGTAATCAACGCGGAGGAAAATCTCCCGCCCGGATTGCGGGTAGTCATTTTGGTAGCCGGGCTTGGACACCCCGCCCAAAGGCATTGAAACCATGGGCGACGGATATATCACATCATTGTCGAACAGGTTACGGATACCGGCCCGTAAATTGAAGTTACGCCGCCCAAGGTTGAAAACATTAGCGGAAATATCAAATACCGTGTAACCATCCAGCGCTGGACGGGTATCCGATACCTCACGCCCCCTGTCACCCACTGCTTTCATTTGAAAACCAAATGCGTAGTCGGGCCATGGCTGGATCAACAACGCCAGGCTTCCCGTCAATTGGGCAACACCGGGCACTTCATCGCCGGTCTGATCGTTTTCAGCATTCAATGATGTTAATGTGGTATCGATCTTGAGCTTCCTTGTTAATTGATGCTGCAATTCCAGCTCCAGACCGGCGGTTTTGATTTTTCCCTGGTTGACGTAGCGCTTGTTTAACGTATCAATAACAATCAGATCCTGAACGCTGAAATAAAATACCGTTGAACGGAACACTGTAACGCCACTGTTATATACGTAACCCGCCTCAATCGTATCCACATTCTCCGACTTCAGATCCGGATTGCCCTGTACCACCAGGTTGTTCTGGGTATACATTTCGAGAAACGTCGGTGGCCGGAACGACCGCGCGTATTGAAACTTCAATGTCTGCATATCCGCAAGCTGATAGACACCAGCAAACCGCGGGGTAATGTCACTGTCGACATCACTATAATCGTCGAAACGCAAGCCCATGGTCAGTTTGAACCGGTCATTCACGGCAAACTGATCCTGCGCATAGACGCCGACCACCCGCCGACTGTGGTTTTCTTCGAGCCAGTTTTGATTCCCACTCAAACGCAGGACGGCGTAGGATGGATCGATGGGCTGTAGCGTTTGGGGGTCGTAGTTACGATTAACATAAGTCTCCCCTTGATCAATCCAGGAAATATCAATACCCAGCAACCAATCATGATCTGCCATACCCTTGTAGTTGAACTCCGATCCCACATAGATCCTGTCGTCTTCGTAGTTGGGACCGCCCAACACGCCATCGGGATAAACAAACGGCGACGACGGCGACGAGGGATTGGGTACGGAAAAATCCGCCGGGAACAACTCATGGGTCACGCTGTCCAGGTCAAAGGTCAACAAACCAACCGTGCCTTTTGCGCGCCAGTCCGGCCGGATTTGCCATTTGCGGGACAATTCGAAACTGTTCATGGTAATAGTTCTGACCACATGCTGATGGTCTTCCGGCAACGCATTGGCCAAACCAAAATAGTCACCGATTCCCTGCTGCACGTGCTGCCAGCTGAACAGGTAATCCCGGTAATCAACATCCAGTATCAGCGCCTCATGGTCTTCCTTGTTGTTGATTTTACCGGGTGCGTTGGATATTCCTTGCTGCGAAGTTCCGAACAAAATATCGGGTCCGGCCTCCACGTCGCCGCCATCCGCTGATACACGCGCTACATTGAGATTAAACGACAGGTCCTTGCCGGGTAGTTCATCCGAATACATACCGCCATAGGTTCTTTTACCCAGGTCACTGACACTTGCAAATAGCCCCGTCTCATTCTTGCGGGTAATAATATTAATGACCCCAACCGAGGCGTATTCCCCGTAGATGGCCGATCCCGGCCCACGAATCACTTCGATGCGTTCCACCTGTTCAATGGGAAGAATCAGCAACGTGGTCGCCGCGCCAAGGGTCGCATTAAACGGCGTGTTGTTTAATAGAAACTTAACCTTGTTGCTGAAAAAAGATTTACCAATACCGCGCACCAGGATTTGCGGCTGGCCGTCATTGGTCCGCGAGATTTCCACACCGGGGATCAATCCCAAAGCTTCGTGAACATTTTGCACCCCGCGGGCCAGTAAATCCTTGCCGTGCAATACACTCATAATGCCCGGCACGAAGTCCACATTCATTTTGGTTTTGGTTGCCAGTTCTGTTTCCTGGTCCAGCAACTGAACCAGTTCCTGTAACACTTCGTCGGTATGTTGTTCGTGGACAGGCGGCGTCACCTCAGATGCGCCCTCTTCCTCTGGCGGTGGAAGTTCCTGGGCGTAGGTGGATATGGGTCCGCCCGATAAAATGAACAAACCAGCAAGCAACCACCGGCCTGCAAGATGTCGGATATGATTAACTGGAAAAATGCGCATGATCTTTAGCCTGCCCCCTGAGGCAGATCATTACCCCGACTAAATTGGAAAAATTATCGCTCCGGCACACCTACAGGTATTCTAAGTATAATGACTGATGTGCTCTCACTATTATATGAGCAGCTTTTGGCCAAAGTAAAACGTTAAATTCGTTAAAAAGCGGGAAAGGATCTAGATGTGAAAGCCGGCTCGAGCCGAAACACGCCTCATCAACACGGCCATGCTGATGGCGCGCGCGGTCATGAAAAGCACAAAGGCCAGCCAAAGGCCGTGATTGCGCAAGGGTAACAGTAAATACCATGCCGGTAAGAATATGAAAACGGTGGAAAACAACATAGTGTTACGCATTTCGGCGGACCGCGTTGTACCCACATAGACACCATCAAACATAAAGCTCCAAACGGATATCAGAGGCAACAATACAACCCACGGCAGGTACATCAGGGCGGTCTGGCGTACGGGGTCAATGTCCGTCATCAAGGCAATCACCCAGTTACCCAGTAACCAGTAAACGCCTGCAATGAGTAGACAGGTAACAACCGCCCACAATGCGCTGGTCTTTATCGCCGCAAAATAAGCGTCACGGTCCCTGGCACCCACCGCTTTACCAACCAGGGCTTCTGCAGCATGAGCGAAACCGTCCAGCGCGTACGCCATAAAGGTCTGCATATTGAACAGTATCGCATTGGCGGCCAACACGGTATCACCGAACCGTGCGCCCTGCGCTGTAAAAAACCCCAGCGTAAACATCAGGCACAGGTTACGGACAAAAATATCCTTGTTGATGGCTATCAATTTGCGAACTTTTTGTTTGTCGAAAACACGCGCTTGCCACAGTTCACCGGGATGTAACTTTAATAGTGCTATTGCCATCCACAGAGCCAAACCCAATCCAAAATATTCGGCGATCAATGACGCCCAGGCGACACCACTGGCGCCATACCCCAGCCCCATGACAAACAGAAAATCCAGCAGCATATTAATTAGATTGACGAACGTCAGCAGATACAACGGCGCACGGGCGTTTTGCATCCCCAGAAACCAGCCCAGCAGTACATAATTCATGAATGTGGCCGGAGCGCTCCAGATACGAATATCAAAGTACAAACGGCCATACTGCTCCACCTGATCACTGCCCTGGATAACCTGGAACGCAACCCAGGCAACCGGCGACTGCAATAAGATAATCAACAAAGCTATGACGCCGGCAATCAACAAGGCCCGCGCCAGGGTGGCGCGCAACTCATCATTATCGTTTTCCCCATAGGCCTGCGCGGTAATCCCGGTGGTGCCCATGCGTAAAAACCCGAACCCCCAAAATACGATACCGAAAATTGCAGCACCCACGGAAACCGCTCCCATATGGTGCGGCTGGCCCAGATGCCCGACCACGGCGGTATCGACAATACCCAGTAATGGCACCGTCAGGTTGGAGAGGATCATGGGACCGGCGATGCGCCAGACCTTGCCATGCGGCCCATGGCGGGAAAAGTGGTCAGTCATGCAAAACCCGGCTTAACCGTTACGTGCGTGGAAGGAAAATGACTATGGAACTATATTCAATGCTGTATTTTTTAACGCAGAGACGCAAGGACGCAAAGTTTTTCAATTTTAATTGCTGGAACTTTACGTCGCCGCACCTCTGCGTTAAGTCTTTTTTGGATATTTCTTTTTCTTTTATATATTACTTTATCTTTGCGTCTCGGCGCCTTTGCGTTGAATCTTTATTTTTGCATCATCACTTCGTTGGCCGCTTTTACCGCGACGCCGGAATTAATGGGCGCCTTCATATCGGTAAGCACGGCATCCAGTGCGCCCAGGCACAACAAAATGTTGTCCACGCGGCTGGCATACCCCATCAGACCGATGCGCCAGACTTTACCGGCCAGAGCACCCAGTCCGGCACCGATTTCCAGGTTGAATTCATCCAGCAGCCGCTTGCGCACCAGGGCTTCGTCAACGCCTTGCGGCACCGTAACGCTGTTAAGTTGCGGCAAACGGTCCTGTTCTCTGACGATAAATTCCAGTCCCATGGCTTCGATACCGGCGCGCAGGATGTTGTGATTCCGTTGATGACGTGCCCAGGCATTTTCCAGCCCTTCTTCCTGCAGCATCACCAACGCCTCGTGTAATCCGTACAATGCGTTAATAGGCGCGGTATGGTGATAAGCACGCTTGCCCTCCCCACCCCAGTAACCCATGACCAGGTTGAGATCCAGAAACCAGCTCTGGACTTTCCTGTTGCGGTTTTTGATTTTCTCGATGGCCCGTTCACTGAAACTCACCGGCGACAAACCGGGCGTGCACGACAAACATTTCTGCGTGCCCGAATAAATGGCATCAATACCCCAGCCATCCACCTCCAACGGACTACCGCCCAACGATGTCACGGCATCCACGATGGTCAGACAATCGTGCTCGCGGGCAATTTCACACAGTTGCCTGGCATCGGAACAGGCCCCAGTGGAGGTTTCGGCATGCACGAATGCCACGATTTTCGCATCCGGGTTGGCTTTTAACGTATCGCGCAACTTGTCGGGGTCCACCGCCGATCCCCACTGGTCTTCCACCATGACGGCGGTGGCGCCGATGCGCTCGACGTTTTCCTTCATACGGCCACCAAACACACCGTTCTGGCAAATAACGACTTTGTCTTCCGGTTCCACCAGGTTCACAAAACAGGTTTCCATGCCCGCCGATCCCGGCGCCGACACGGGAATGGTTAACTGGTTTTGCGTTTTAAACGCATACTGCAGTAGCTCTTTCATGTCATCCATCATGGCGACAAATACCGGGTCCAGATGACCGATGGTGGGACGCGCCAGAGCACTGAGAATGCGGGGATGGACGTCAGACGGTCCCGGCCCCATCAACGTGCGTACCGGCGGAATAAAGGAAGTTTTTGACATGATAACGTCTCGCTTACAGTAGGTTAAAAGACAATCGCGTAGTATAAAAGGCCCTAATGACCACGATCAACCGCAAAAACGCTGTGCCAATTGGCAAGGCCCGGGTCGAGTTATAGATTATTCTCCGCAACCAGTTCAATCCAGTGTTTTACCGGCACGGAAGCGTCCCGTTGCAGATGCTTCAGGCAACCGATATTGGCGGTGGCAATCATCTGCGGCTGGTGTTTTTCCAGCGCCGTTAATTTATTAATCAGCAATTGCTCGGAAATAGCGGTCTGCAGTAGCGCATAGGTTCCCGCCGCGCCACAGCACAAGTGGGCATCGGCGACGGGCACCAGTTCATAGCCCAGCCGTTGTAACAGGGATTCCACCACACCGTCCAGTTGCTGGCCGTGCTGCAGGGTACACGGCGATTGAAAAGCGAGTTTTTGCGGTTCCGCCAACACCTTGAGGGCACCCGCATCAACACTGGTGACCACTTCACTGATATCTTTGGCCAGCGCCGAAACCCGCCGTGCTTTTTCGCCATAGCGCGCATCGCTTCGCAACAAATAGCCATAGTTTTTCACATGGGGAGCACAACCACTGGCGGTCACGACAATGGCTTCGATACCTTCCTCGATGAGAGGCCACCAACGATCGATATTACGGCGCATGGTTTGCGCGGCGTCATCGGTCTTTGCCAGGTGCTGACTTACCGCACCGCAGCAGGTGTTATTCTCCGGCTCCTCGACCAGGGTAATGCCGAGCCGGTCAGCCACCTGGGCAGCGGCGCGATTGATGTCCGGCGCCAGTTGCGATTGTACACAGCCCTTTAACAACAACATCTTTTTCGCATGCGTGGAAGCCGGAAAAGACAGGCGCGGTTTTTTAACTTCCAGCCCCGATTCCAGGTGCGTCGGCACCACGTATTTAAACCAGCGGCCCAACGCCAGCAACCAGCGAAAGCGTTGTACATTGGGCAATACCTTGTTAAACACCGACCTTTTCAACCGTTGCCAGGCAGGACGCGGCACTTTTGTTTCGACCAGTTGTTGGCCGATTTCCAGCAACCGGGAATACTCCACGCCCGACGGACAGGTGGTTTCACAGGCCCGGCAAATAAGACAGCGGTCGAGATGCAACTGCGATTTTTCGCTGACCTCTTTGCCTTCCAGCATCTGTTTAATGAGATAAATGCGCCCGCGCGGCCCGTCCAGTTCATCGCCCAGCAACTGATAGGTGGGACAGGTAGCATTGCAAAACCCGCAATGCACACAACGGCGCAGAATATCATTGGCAATTTTGCCTTCGTCAGAATCGGTATAAGGTTTGACGAAATCCGTGCGCATCAGATTTCGTCCTCATACATTCGATGCCGATTGAGAATTTTTTCCGGATCAAAAGCGTGTTTCAGTTTATGATGGATCGCCATCAACGCCGCCGGTAACGGGTGAAACACACCCATCGATTCCTGCTGCTGCCAGTACTCGCGGTGTCGAAACAACGTGGCGTACCCGCCTTCCGCCGCAACGGCATCGCGTACGTCACCGGGCGGTAAATCGGTTTTCAGCCAGCGCAGCGCACCGCCCCAGTCAAATAACCAGTTGCCGGGTATTCCCAGATGCAATGTTGCCGGCGCCAGCGATAACCGCCACAGGGGAAAATCATCGCCGAAGAAAAAATGTTCCTGCTCTTTCAATTGCCGCCAAAAGTCAGCGCCATGCTGCAATTGATCGCCGGCGATTTTCCGCCGCGCTTCTTTGATACCCGCTTCAGTGCCGGAAAGGCGTATAATGACCGCTTCGCCGTCATAGCAAAGGGCACTCAGCGGCAACGGCTGTCCGGCGCGGGCGCTCATAATATCAATGGCTTCATTCACATGTGCCGGCATGGCCAGCGTCACTTCATGTTCCGGGATGGGTAATACTTTGAGTGACACCTCCAGCACCACGCCCAGGGTACCCAATGCGCCCGTCATTAAACGGGATACATCATAGCCGGCAACATTCTTGATCACCTTGCCGCCGAATTCGATGACTTCCCCTTTACCGGTCAACACCTTGCAACCCAGTACAAAATCGCGCGCACTGCCCGCAAACGGGCGGCGCGGACCGGAAAGTCCACAGGCAATGGTGCCGCCAATAGTGGCACTGTCGCCAAAAGCCGGGGGTTCAAAGGGCAGCATCTGACCTTCAGCCGCCAGTTGTTGTTGCAACTCCCGTAACGGCGTGCCGGCGCGTACCGTGACCACCAGTTCTTTGGGTTCGTATTCCACCACACCGTTGTGACCATTTACGGCCAACGGCTTGCCGTCGCAGTCATTGCTGTAAAACGTTTTTGAACCGCCGCCGTTGATCACCAGCGGCGTTTTATCGTTGTAGGCCTGCTCCACCTGCGCCTGCAATTGTTGGGTAATATCGCTCACGGGGTCGTCTTGGCTTTTAAGTTTTAGAACCTTTCGAGTTCCGGGAACGGCATATTACCGTCATGGATATGCATGGCACCGAACTCGGCGCAGCGATGCAGAGTGGGCACGGCTTTTCCGGGATTTAACAACTGCTTGTCGTCGAAGGCGTGCTTGATGGCGTGAAACTGCTGCAAGGCAAGAGGCGAAAACTGCACGCACATTTGGTTGATTTTCTCGACGCCCACACCGTGCTCGCCGGTAATGGTACCGCCCACTTCGACGCAGGTTTCGAGAATCTTTCCGCCCAGTTGCTCCGCCTGTTGCAACTCACCTTCCTTGTTAGCATCATAAAGAATCAGCGGATGCAAATTGCCGTCACCGGCATGAAACACATTGGCCACCGCCAATCCATACTCGGCCGATAGATCGGCAATGCGTTGCAACACGTGGGGTAATTGGTGCCGCGGTATGGTGCCATCCATGCAGTAATAATCCGGCGAAATACGCCCCACGGCGGGAAACGCCGCTTTGCGCCCTTTCCACATGAGGTCCCGTTCTTGGGCGCTGGATGATACCCGCACCAGGGTGGCGCCGGCCTGTTTCAATACGGTATCCACGCGGCTGATTTGTTCCTGAACCTCGTCTTTCGTTCCGTCCAGCTCGCACAACAGGATGGCAGCGGCATCGGTGGGATAACCGGCATGCACAAACGCTTCACTGGCCCGTATGGACGGATTGTCCATCATTTCCAGCCCGGCAGGCACGATACCGGCGGCGATAATATTGCCCACCGCGCGACCTGCTGACACCACGTCATCGTAAGCGGCCAATACCACTTGTGCCGCGGGCGGTTTAGGCAACAGCTTGACGGTAATCTCCACGATAATAGCCAGCATGCCTTCGGAACCGGTCATTAGCGCCAGTAAATCGTATCCGGCGGCATCGTAGCCGCTGCCACCAAGGGTTAACAACGCCCCGTCAGCGGTAACGACTTTTAATTGCTGGATATTGTGGACGGTCAGGCCATATTTCAGGCAATGGACACCGCCTGAGTTTTCCGCCACGTTACCACCAATGGAACAGGCGATTTGCGACGAGGGGTCCGGCGCATAATAAAGGCCATAAGGGGCCGCCGCTTCCGAGATCGCCAGGTTGCGCACCCCGGGTTGCACCCGTGCCGTGCGGTTCAACTGGTCAATGTCCAGAATTTGGTTGAATTTCGCCAGGCTGAGTAAAACGCCATGAGATAGGGGCAACGCACCGCCCGATAATCCAGTGCCGGCACCGCGGGCCACGATGGGCACCCCGGCCGCGGCGCAATGGCGAACTATGGCCTGAACCTGGTCAATAGTCTCCGGCAGAACCACCAGCCAGGGCAGTTCGCGATAAGCGGATAATCCGTCGCATTCATAGGGGCGCAAATCCTCTTCCGAGGTTAATATGGCGGAATCCGCCAGGCAGGTTTGCAACTGGCGAATCAGTTGCTGTTTTTGATGAGTGTCAGGCACGTTGATTTTATAATGCTGGTTTTCAGATAATACCGGTCACAAAATGGTTAACATGAGTGGCCGGGTATTCATTTATTAATACGTTTAATAAAACGTATTGTAGATCGGGTATTGTAAACCCATAGCAATCAGGCGATATTGCGGGCGTCCCGAACCTCACCCATCCGTATCGCTATTGACGTTCCGGCGTTTTCATCGCCAGAATCGGGATTATATAAACCCGTATTGAATGACTGCAACTTAAGCTGTTCAATTAGCAGCAATAACGGCGCCATTAGTATGGGATTTGCCGTGATTGGAGGTTTCTGTGGAGATCTCTCTGCAGGCAGAAATAGTGTACTTGATGGCACTTTACCTGCAATAAAGACTCACAACAACGCAACCATAAGTACAAGTACACGATAGCACCTTAAATCCACTAAGTGAGACGTGATGATACCAGTTTATTTCCGTTTTAAGCTCTTTACCCGCTACCGGACCTTGTCGCCAGCCATGGCGCTGTTGATGGTCCTTTTTCTGGTTTATTCGGCGGCCGCCTGCGCCATGGATAAAGAAGATATCCATAGCAGCATTGTCAAAATCATCGCTACACATAATCACCCGGATTTTGCCTCGCCCTGGCAGCGCAAGGGCATTCATACGGTCACCGGTTCCGGTGCAATAATCGACGGCAATCGCATTCTGACCAATGCCCATGTAGTCGCGGATCACACGTCGGTGGAAGTACAACGCGAAGGCTCCGGTATTGTTTACAGCGCCAATGTCGCCTATGTCTGCCATACCTGCGACCTGGCAATACTCACCGTGGACGATAAAGCGTTCTTCAATAATGCCAAGCCGTTGCAAATTGACGGCCTGCCCCGATTGCAGTCGCGAGTCAACGTCTACGGTTTTCCCGCCGGTGGACAAACCATCTCGATTACCGAAGGCATCGTTTCACGCATCGAGGTCGACTACTACGTTCATTCCTCAGACCGTTATCTGCTGGTCCAGGTGGATGCTGCTATTAACCCCGGCAACAGCGGCGGGCCCGCCATATCCAATGGCAAAATCATTGGCATCGCCATGCAGGCGCTCGAAAACGCTGAAAACATCGGTTACATTGTACCGGCACCAATCATCACGCATTTTCTTGAAGACATCAAAGACGGCCGTTTCGATGGTTTTCCCGAATTGGACATCTATGTACAGACCCTCGAAAACAAGGCGCTGCGGCGCTCCCTGAAACTTCCCAAATCCGCCGGCGGCTTGCTGGTAACCGCCGTGGCAGAGGACAGTAATGTTTCAGATGTGATTCAGCCAGGTGATGTGTTACTGGAAATCGAAGGCTATAAAATCGAACGCGACGGCAAGGTTGCACTGACACCGCAACTACGCGTTGAATCCAGCCATCTGGAATACATGGAACAGATCGACGGTGAATTGAATTTGCGCATTCAACGCCACGGCGAAATTAAAAACGTCGATGTTAAACTGGCCAAACGTAAAAGCCGTATCAGTCACAAGCGGTTTGATATTACGCCGTCCTATTTCGTCTTCGCCGGGCTGGTTTTCCAACCGCTGTCACAAGGCTATCTGAAAACCCACCCCCAGGCGTCGGTGATTTTAATCCCCTATATTCCCCAATACACGCTGCAGGGTTACCGCAAGTCCACCCCGGACCTGATTAACATCAAACATCCGCAAATCATCATACTGAGCCGGGTGTTGCCGGATGCTTTGAACCAGGGGTATAAAAACATGGAAGGATCGGTAATTTATTCGGTCAACGGCACAGAGGTAACGGACCTGAACCAGCTGGCGCAGTTAATCGAAAATGCGCAAGGTGACTACCTGAAAATCCGGACGGATTTCGGCAACATCATTACGCTGGACCTGGCCCAGGCGCGCGCCAGAAACCCCGTCATACTGAAAAATTACCAGGTATACAGTGATCGTAACCTGAATCCTGGCGACCGGGTTACGCCCTAACAGCGATCGAGAACCCGCTTCAGTTCAAACCCCGTTCTTTTTTAACACGATGCTTGGCGGCGATAAACTGGGTGTGGGGTACGTACAGCAGATCGGCAATTTTACGCACCAATGCTTCTTCGTACTTTTCGAGTTCGTTATCAGCGTAGGCTACCTGCCACATGAGTTCGATAATCTTCACTTTGTCTCCCACGGTAAATTCGTCATTGATTAACGACGTAAATTCGTAGTAAGAGGTGACGTTTTTGGATTCCTGCTCGGCCAGCGACACCAATTCCGATGTTTGCTCGGGTGCCAGTTGAAAAAATGCCTGTGCATGCCGGGCGACCGCTGCCAGTTCTTCGTCCTGGACATTGAAATCGGCTCGCGCGGTTTCCAGCAACAACGCGACGGTGGCTATCCGTAATCGCTGTTCCAGATCGTCCGCACCAGGCTTAGCCTCGGCGTTTATGTGGGTTTCGAAAAAATTTTTTATGGTACTCAGCATAATGACAATTTCATTTGTAACAAATACAGGGTATTAATACTCATTCTATATATTAGGATATGCAACGCTGCCAGTCACGAACCATCATAGCATCCATATGTCGAATAGGGTTGGTGGTGAACGCCGTTGGATGCATTATGAGTGTCACATGGTTTATTGGAAACTTCTTATGATGTTGAGTTCAAAATCGGTTTTTCGCGGATTGCTGGTTCTGATATCCCTGGTGTGGGTACCCGGTGCAATGGCATCCGATAACCAGCGGGAGGTCGACAGTATCCTTAAAATGGACGCCGCCCCCCTGGGTGTCGTTTTTGAAATCGTCGAAAGTGATCCCGACGCCTTGAAGTGGGCCATTCCTCAAGTGGTCAAATTTTCCAAGCAACTGCGCAGTCAGTTCCCCGATATTGCTATCGCGGTGGTCAGCCACGGCAAGGAACAATTCGCGCTGATGAAAGAAGACGAAGAGGACAACACCGCCGTCCACAAGGCCGTCAAATCCCTGCTGGCGCAGGACGTACCGGTTCATGTTTGCGGCACTCATGCGTCATGGTACGGTAAAAACGAGGATGATTTTCCCGATTACGTCGACGTAACGCCTGCCGGACCGACACAAATTGCCAACTATGTCGACATGGGCTACCACAAAATCGTCCTGGACAAACCCGATAACTGAGTTGCCGCTCGCACCGGCGGCTGAACCACCGACCTAATGCCGACTGCGCAACAGCAACAGTCATCGTTGCGCATTCAGCCCTAAATACCTCCAAAAAACAGCTGTCGCTGAAAATTGATCCAGGTCAAAAAACTGGAAATCTTACCACACCAAAATAACAGCCAATAAAAACTTCCTATCCGCCATTATGCCGTTCGTACCGTTTCTTACTGGCATAACAACCAGTTATAAGTGGAAGGTGCTGAATCGCCGAATATAAATGATAGAAATTTTTAATAACCGCTTTTTTGACATGGTTATTGGCAGTATTTAGATTTATCCATGGAAGTATGTTCAAGCAGTAAAAAAGGAGAAGAGCAAGATGTTATTGACTGATCCTGGATTTTTAATTGTGCTTACGTTTGGAGCGATCATTCTAATCAGCGTTTTCCGTCAAGCCTTCAAATAAAATCAGGCCCGATACACACTGTGTGTCGGGCCTTTGCCATTTCGGCACAGCAATTCTGTTAGTACACCACGTAGTTTTCCCGCCCCCCTACTGATGCAATTCGGACCACCGCGCTATTATTTTGGTTAAAAAACCAATAGTTAGCAGGAAAGTAGATTTCTTAAACTACCCTTAATCACTTTTTAATAAAAAGAAGCCGGTCAAATCAAACAATTGATATTTATTTGATCAATTTTTGAGTGATAGACTAGCAGTCTCGTTAAACAATGAATGCCGCGCTGGAACCACAGCGCAACAAAGATCAATGGCCCGGCCAGCGGGCAGCAGGAGTAGTTTTTAAATGCCGTATCAAATAAAAAATCCATTAGCAGTACTTGGCCGAATCATCGCTGTTGGCGTTCTGGTTAGTTCAGTGAATGCTTGCAGCACCGTTTCCATGGTTAACGAAGACGCTGCCACACAGGCGAGCAATATTGAGAAGAATCCTGCGTCCGTTAGCGGATTTGTCGTCGACACCGACGGCGTTACCCCCATTTACGGTGCCACTGTTGCAGTGGTATCCACCGACACCGCTGATGCAAAAACTTTCCGTGGTGACAGCGATCATTGCGCCACACCCGCTGAACCACATCAAAGCTATACCTGTACCCGGGAAGACGGTTCTTTTACGGTAAATATCTCGGCTGCCAGTGAGTTTCCTGTTACCGTCCGTATCGAAAATGGAAGCAATACGCATGAAATCACCATCAACCGGGACGACGTCAACAGTGATCTGGGCGTCGTGGTCATGTCACAACAAACCGTCGCCAACAAGGATAAAGTCGCTGTGGTCATGGATTTTTACAATCCTGTTGATCAAATCAAGGAATTTCTCGATGACAACCCGTCACAACTGCAAAGCGTCAAGCTACAACTGATGAACGAATACGAGTCCCTTTACCAGATCAGCAGCGACAAACAGGACGTTTCCTATCCCACGTTTTATTCGTTGTTTATTGACGGGGACAAAAACGGCAAACCGGACATCTTTAACTATGATGTGGTGTACATTAATAGCCGCGACGAGTCCGATATCGCACAGTTGGATGAATCAATCCGTAAACAGTTGCTGGCGTTTATTAACAACGGCGGCCAGTTGTATGTCACTGAGTGGACGGTTGAAATGGAACAAGAAGAGCCAGGGGCGGATCAGTATATCTGATGAGTATGGTTAACAGGCTTTCGTTGTTTACATAGCGACCGATCACCTAACCATTGACTAAAAAAAAGAGGCCGCTAGGCCTCTTTTTTTGTCCGGTCGTACCGGGCTGGTAAAAACACCCGTGGTCGTTTTCAATACGCCGTCTTGGCGGATGTCGTGCCTTCGTGCTTTACTCTTCTTCGCTGAGCAGGTCTTCCCAATACTCCTCGGGCATGTCCTGAGCCAGCGCTAGCGCACCGTCGGCGCTGGCATAGGTGGGATCCTCCACCGCGCTTACCGTACAGGGACCATCTTCTTTCAAGGCATTCTCGATGTACTTGGCCAGGCCCTTGATCTGGCTGCCGCCACCTGCAAGGACGATATTTTCGCGGACAATTTCCTGATATTCGGGATCAAAGCGGGAAATGAGTTCCATGGCGTTTTCAATAATCGCCGGCAAGACACTCTCGCACGCCCTACCCATTTCCTCGGTAATATCATGAATCATAATGCGTCCCGCGACGGGGATCTCCACTTCGATTTTACCTTTAATGGTTCCGACATAGGCATACATCTCCTTGAAACCACGCACCATATTCATGTTGAAATCCGATTCTGGATATTTATCCTTCATCATTTCATAGAGCTGCATGTCGATATAATCACCGGCGGTCACGATGGTGCGCTGGTCATCTTCAGTGGGCATGGAACCATGCATGATGCAGAAGTCCGTGGTGCCCGCGCCAATGTCAATAACGATAGCGTTATTCAACAAACCGCGGCCGTAGGCGGCGGCAAAAGGCTCGGAAACCACCATCAGGGAATCCACATAATCCTGCACCGCGCGCTTGATCGCCAGCTTGTTGGCGCGCAACGATTCGGCGGGAACGCCGACCACCGCGTAGATCTCCTGGCTGTCCATCGCACCCACCAGTTCCAGCAGGTAACCGACAAGTTCCTGTACAGCCTCTTCATCGCGTGAAATACCTTCTTTAATAACACCGTGTTCCAGGGGACGGACCAGTTCCAGCGACAGCCGGTTTTCCAATGCCTCCTTGCCGAATAACACCGGCTTACCCAAAACTTTTTCGGATATAAAGTCCTTTGGCCAACCGACGTAACTGGCAACATAGTCGCGCACTCCGTTGCTGGCGGATATTGCACTACGCGAGGTTCCCAAATCGATACCAACTCGCATTCTACTGCTGCGCTTTGGCGAGCTTTTCTTTTTCGCCATTCCTTTTGCCTCCTACACTGGTGTTTTTATTCAAATAAGAAACTATGCCCTGTTCCAGAAACGCGGCGATATTTTCCCGATACTCTGATGTTGTTAATCGTTTCTCTTCTCTCGGATTACAAAAACAAGACACCTCAGTCAATATACTGGGGGCATCCAAATTCAGCAGCACGACGAAAGGCGCAGACTTAATACCATGGTCGTTGGTATCCCCGTTTATTTGCTTCATCCGGCCATACAGGTTTGTCTGGACCGAATACGCCAATTGACGGGATTCCTGAAATTTCATGGTATCGCCTATTTTCTGGATTATCTCCTTAAAGTCTCCGTATTCATAATGCGAATCCGCATTTTCCCGCTCCGCGAGATCGGCAACCTTGGCGTCGTTTGTCGAACCGAAATAATATGTTTCTATAAAACTTTTTTCACTGGGAAAATAGTTTATATGAATCGAAATAAACAAATCCGCGTTATTGGCGTTGGCATACTCGACACGATCATTTAATGCGATGGTGTCATCGCTGGCGCGCGTCATTAATACTTCATAACGATCATACTTTGCAAGACGCTTGCGCAACCGTTTGGCTATTTCCAGCGCAATATCCTTCTCGTAAATACCCGACTTGCCAATGGCACCCGGGTCTTTGCCACCATGGCCCGGATCGATCACAATCGTCCTGACGCCCAGTCCAAACAATTGCGCCAGAGGTACGCCATTATTCGTTAATGACTGAAATTTGGCCGGATCAATGTCGCTGTCATCCAAGCGCGGCAATGCCGAACCTTCCAAGTTATCGACACTACTCAGGTTTTTTTGAAGCATTTTTGGCAACGGTGTGGCATTTGTTCCGGAACCGGCGGTATTACCGATTTCCAGCGGAACGGCTTTCGCTTCGCCACCGCTGGCCGGCGATGATTCTCCCGCCGGTATCGGCTGGGGATTTAACCCTATTTGCGCCCACGGGTATTGCCACTGGCTCAACACGCCGGCCACGACCAGGATCGCTGCCACACTGACAACGATCGCCGCATGCGATTTTCGCTTATGTAAAGAGCGTTCCGGTTGCTGTGCACCTTTTTTGGCAGGAGCTTCCCCTTTGCCCGCGACCCATAAATTCTCCTGGTAAATCCCTTTGAGAATTTCTCGCTTGTTTGATGGCTTGAACACAGCTTACCCAACTTTACGACATCGTTGCATCCGAACGCCGGCAACCGATACCCGACCGCTTACATTCCAAATGTTTACAAGAAAAATGCCAACTTTTCAACCAGATACATACACTGCGACAACGATGACGCAATGTTTTTCATTCCGTGGCGCCCAAAATCCAGCGACAATGTCAGGTATCATCGTTAGCCACCCATGGGTGCTAACGAACGCTGTAAGCAGAGCAATGGAAGCATGTTACGGCCCGTGCCCCATGACGACGTATTGGCCGTCATTTCTGTCTATTAAATGCACCGTACCTGGTTGATTAATATGACATAACCTTGACACTGGAATTACGGATGTTGGCGCATCTAGCATGGAACTACAAATTTGGTGCCAGATCAACGATAATTAGATAGTAATCTGTGAACAGCGTAACAAATTTTGATCGCATTTTTATTTAACCCTGTTCAACGGTTAAACAAATCGCCTGACTGCCTGTTTCAGGGGCACTATAAACCAGGCTATCGGCAATACCTCACATTTTTGCCTTTCGGTTGCCGTTTTTTACCAAAATAGCTAAATCTTCAGGCGGACAATCCGCTGTATTTTGGGTAACGCCTGGTAGCAAGTATAGACGCCCCTGCCGGATCATTGGAAAAAATGCCGGTAGCTTGCTGGTATCGGCTCCATTTATGAACATAAAACAGGCAGATTTAAAGGCATATGATCAATAACATGAGAGCAATTGAGCAACCTTTGATGGCGACACCCACTGTACAAAAGCTGGGAGACGACAACCAGAAAATATTGATGTCATTTGCGCGCCAGCAACTGTCGCATATCGAATCAAATTCGATCAAGAAGAACTCGTTTCAGCTGTTTTTGATCACCGCATTTTTATACGGTGCCATTCAGCAATTGGGCAAACAATCAACACTGCCCAAACACCTCAGCAATCACTATCTGCACAAAATCCTCATCGAAACGTTTTCCCTGCCCCCCCATAACGCCGAGGGCCTGGTGAGTTCCATTAACCGCATGATGAAGAAGTACTACTTGCTGGAAAACATTTATTTCGACGGGGAATCGGCGGCCGAACAGTGGCTGGTCAACGATGAATGTGAATGCACAGAACTAAAAACCCTGCTCGACCGCTATGAAAACTTTACCATGCTGGACATGAACGCCGCCGGCATGAAATCCGACGTCCCGGCATTCGATCAGCCACAGGATAGAGATCCAACACCTGACACCAACGGTTCAAGCGGTGGGACGTTGAAATTTGTGGTTGCGTTAATTGCGCTCGCCGCACTGGCGGGTGTTGCTTATTTCTTTTCCCTTAAAGGATAAATATTACCAATCCCGGGATTTGGCCAGCCCGTTAGCGCCTTTGGATCAGTGAAAACCTTTGGCGGTAATTTTGTGCGCCACCAGATCCGCCTTATCTTCGTTCACCGGCAAAATATACGTCAGGATATGCTCCGCTTTTTTGCCCCCTTCGTGCACCGTTTCCAGCTCAAATACAAAAAATTTGCCACTGAACCGCGTATCTGCCTGGCGGTTGCGGATTCGAAAACTGGTTATGGGCCCCATATGATCGATGAACGCTTGCAGACGCTTGCGCCACTCAGCCTTGGGAATACCTTTGTAAAATTTGTCCGAATAAAAGGTCAGCGCTGTATCAATGTCCCCCTTTTGTAAAGCGGAAAACAGCTGATTGACCTTCGGTTCGAGATCGATTTTCGTTGCTGTGGGATTGCAGGCGTTCAGTAACAATACCGCGGCGGACATAAGAATCAGCCTGGTTGTAAAAGCCTTCAGGAAAGACATCATGGATATGGGTAACCTGTTAAATATATTTTTGTGATGTGCAATTGTTTAACCCTACCATAAAACACCGTGTCTGAGAATATTGCGCCACCCTTGTCACCCAGCAACCAATTCGCACTATCGCCCCCCGCACCCATTTAATCTCAACTGTTGAGTCTGATTCATATTTAGCATTGCCAGCCGCAATTGCCTTTTTGTGCAATTCTCCTGGCCGGACTTGCAGCTCAATACCGCAACACGGGCGTGGGAACAGCGTTAACGGATATCAATTCATTGACGAGTACTTTGCGTTTAACTAGGATTAAGCTTAGTGCCCATATGAAATATACACGACGATTTTTTATATTGTTGCTATTCCTTGCCGTTGTGCCTGCGCTAAACGGTGCGCAAGCTAAAACTTCGGTAGCCCGACAACTGGCCCGTTGCGCGGCGATTAGCAATGAACAGCAACGGCTTGCCTGTTATGACGAGCTAGCCCGTAAAGTGTCTTCCAATGCTGGCCAATCCCCAGGCCTCCACTTTATCCAACCGCCGGCGTCTTTTCTTGATTCGCGCCTGGTGTCCGCGCCCTGGAAAGCGCAATATACATTGACAGTACGAAGTTTTGTGAAACTGATTTCACAAGCTGTTATGGGTAATGGAAAAAAAATTTCCATCCAGGGTTGGACCCGGGATGAACGCCATTACGTACTAAATATCACCATGCGCACGCCGGTAAAATTGCGGTTTTTACCTCGGGAGGTGGCAAAGAAAGACACACCAATGAGTCTGTTGAAAGAGGTGACTATGGACGGTGAAACCGTTAGTGCAGAAGAGTTCATCATGGTCATCGCGGCCATGGTACCTTTTTGACAGCCTGATGACGCCAACGCGCAGAGCCTATATAACAGCCACTAGATGAAAAAATATAAACAGGCTGATGAACACCAGGTTAAAAACAAAAATTTGCTGATCCAACGTTTTTCCCCGAAAGCGGATTAACAAGAACGTAAACACGTTATTTTTAATCTGTATGTGTAAGTTACAAGACTTATGTTAAACCGTAGAAGCCCGGCAATAGCTGTTTTTTATTGACTCAACTCAGCTGATTTAACGGGCTATTGATAATCGAACCATCAAGACTATTGCTATTCGCAGTATTTCTGGAATCTTCCTGCAACAGCCAAATAATTGCGGATTATGTCAAATTTGACCGGATTTTACCAATGGCGAATCAGCCGGAGGGCGAGCGTCTTTGCAGCAATAACTTATTATTTTTACTGCATATTATTAATGATTGGGGCGCGTGAGTTCATTACGCATGGCGATAATATCGCTTAAACTAAAATCCCTTAGCAAACGGGTATACTTTTCATCAACCTTGAGCAACTCCGCGGATTCGCAGGCGTCCCGTTCCGACAGCCACAATTCAATCAGCCAGCTCGCCGCCGCCCGCTTCGCCCATTTCGGTATTAACGATTCGTCCTTAAACCAGTCTTCAATAAGATAGGTATCTGCATACATTTTATTGGCGCGCAGCACGATACCCTGCTCAATTTGCTCAACGGACAAGCCAAATGAATGGTTCAGCACAGTCAATAAATTCATGGTGTTACCACACGAGTGCTATCCGGGTTTTCGTTATGGTTAGCGATAGTTAGCGGCACGCCAGCGTTTGCCGCTACGGCCACCGCTGCATTTGTTGTTAACAGCATCCAATTTATATCCCGCTGTGGTTCGCGAGTCAATTTCAATCGGCGGCACGCTAACATGATCAACCGCGATTAATCAATTTCAATAAATCGCATTTCAACACGTCTGTTCTGCAACCGGCCTTGCTTGCTGTCATTGGATGCAATCGGTTGTGTATCGCCATACCCATGCGTGGCCAGCACCTTTTTGTTAACACCCAGCTCCACCAGAAAACGAGTCGCGCTTCTGGCCCGCAGCAGGGACAAACGCTTGTTGATGGCGTCGGAACCGGTATTGTCCGTGTGGCCCGCCACTTCCACCCGCATCCGGGGATGTTCACGCAATCTTCGGGCAACGTCGCGCAGAATGCCTTTTGCGCTGTTGCTGAGTGCATCACTACCGCTCCTGAAGTGCACGCCCTTTAGCGTAACAATTTCTATTATATGACAACCCATGGGTTCCACTTTGACGCCAGGCGGTGTACCGGCGCATAAATCCTTGCTGTCAACAACACCGTCGTTATCCGAATCCCATTCACAACCGTTGCCGTCGACGCTGACGTCGCTAATGGTTCTACTGCACCGGTCCCTGTAATTGGGCACGCCGTCATGGTCGTCGTCAAAACCGCATCCACGGCTATCGACTTTTACGCCGTGGGGTGTACCACGGCAGGCATCGCGGGAATCAGCAACGGTATCACCATCGGTATCCAGCGCACAGCCCTTAACATCCACCCAGGTATCCGGTGCCGTATCTTTACATTGGTCTTCAGCGTTATTAACGCCATCATTATCGTCATCCTGGGAAGCAATAATATTATCCCCGCTTGCAGCCCTGTTTTCCTTTTGCACCGCAGAGGTGCCTGCGCTGCCCGCGCCCAACTCGGTAGTTGACCCCGTATTGTCGGCCGGGGATGAACCACAACCTGCCAGCATTGACAGCGTAACAAGTATGAAAATGATGCTGGCAAATGGAATGAAAAGTTTATCTGGATCGGTCTTGTTATTATTTTTCATAGATAATGCCTTTTAATTTTATGGGTAACTGGAACGGCGATTTGCGTCAACTGACCGAGCTTTTCATGTGAACCCGTTCATGAAAAGCCCCCCACGGAAAGCCGCGCCGATAAATTGATTATATTTAACCCAAGACCCCGTATGGCGCATCGCAGCACCGACATCAAGGGCACTAAAAGAACCGGCTCAGTGATTTTTAAACAGGGTGCTTGACTGTTTTCGATTGTCGTTAATATTTGGTGGTTGCTATTTTTATCTTTGTTTACGCCACGCACCAATCAATGACATATATCATTTTGTGCGAATCATTTTGGTGCAATTATTTTATTACAACGGTGGTTGATTTCCCAAATACAAACGTAACTTTTTGTTATCCGGGCACATTACTGTTCTTGGTATATTGCCTGCTAAGTTGATTCTACAATAACGCAGAACGAATACCGGGTTCAAAATCGACCCGTCTCTCACCTCGCGGCGAGAGCGTACTATTAATAATAACGAATTAAACCTGGAAAGCACCAACATGGGAAGCATTGATATCGTCGGTCTCATCAGCCTGGCATTCGGCCTGGGCATGGTCCACGCGCTGGATGCCGATCATATTGTCGCGGTATCCAGCCTGGCCGGTACCCGGGTTAACAGGCGCGATACCATGGGGTTTTGCATCCGCTGGGCCCTGGGTCACGGTCTGTCACTGCTGCTGATCGGCAGTTGCGTATTTTTGCTGGGCATGGCTATTCCCCAGGAACTCAGCCACTACGCGGAAACCATGGTGGGTGCGGTATTAATCACTATCGGCCTCATGCTCTGCCGGCAATTGATCCGTCAAAACGCGCATTTGCATGTTCATCACCACGATGGCCTGCCGCCGCACGCCCACTGGCACACCCATGACCAACATCAAACCGATCACCACCGGGACAGGCACCGGCATCGTCATACCGCCGTATTGGTGGGTCTGGTGCACGGAACCGCGGGCTCGGCACCGTTACTGGTATTGATTCCGCTGGCCAAGATCGGCACGCCCTGGATGGGAATGCTATACCTGACAACATTCAGCATCGGGGTAATGATCACCATGCTGATATTTGGTGGCGTGCTGGGCAGCGTATATCAATGGTTGTCCCGTCATGGACCGGCATTTATAAAAACAGCCAAGGCACTGATCGCCACCGTATCGATGGGTTATGGCAGTTATTTGCTGGCGGGAAGTTTGGCGTCATGATGCCGGCCGGTTCGCAAAGTAGCTGGCAAGCACGTTTGTCATTGGCGTTAAAAAATCTCAATGGCAAAACCGTTATTGCCAACCGCAGCCATTACGGTCCCCTGGTAATTCAAAAGCCGTTTTATCCCGAAGGCGATCCCTGTCACTTATATCTGTTGCACCCACCCGGCGGGCTGGTCAGCGGTGATGAACTCAAATTGGAAACGCAGCTCAACCGGCACAGCCATTGTTTAATGACCACACCCGGCGCCACCAAGTTTTACCGTTCATCCGGCCCGGCGGCCGTGCAGCATCAAACCTTTCATGTTGCGAACGATGCATTGCTGGAATGGATGCCCCAGGAAACCATTTTATTTAATGCCGCTGACGCTCAGATATCCACGCACGTGGAGTTGCAGGAAAATGCAAAATATATTGGCTGGGAAATTACCTGCCTAGGCCGAACAGCCGGTCACCAACCGTTTGAAACCGGCAACGTGACCCAAAAGATCACGGTTTTGCGAGGCAACAGTCCAGTGCTTGTGGAACGCATGTCATTGCAGGGCAACTCTGCCCCGATGCAGGCATCCTGGGGACTGGCCGGTCATACAGCGGTGGGTACGATGATCATCACACCGGCCGACCGGGCATTGCTGGAAGCGGTACGCGCAGGCACAACCGGCGGCGAACACGAATTATTCAGTGCCACATTAATGGATGACATCCTGTTATGCCGTTATCTCGGACCACAAGCACAAACGGCAAAACGGCTGTTTATCCGGGTCTGGGAAATCGCACGGCCCTATGTCCAAAATATTAACGCCTGTGTCCCTCGAATCTGGAACACCTGACGTCAATGATCAACCTGAAACAAAAGCACTAAGGAATAAACCATGGAATTATCACCGCGCGAAAAAGACAAACTGTTGTTGTTCACCGCCGCCCTGCTGGCCGAACGCCGTAAGGACCGCGGTATCAAGCTCAACTACCCCGAAGCGGTTGCCTATATCTCTGCCGCCATTTTGGAAGGTGCGCGGGAAGGCAAAACCGTGGCTGAGCTAATGAGCTACGGCACAACTTTGCTAACCCGGGACGATGTGATGGAAGGCATCCCCGAAGTCATTGGCGAGGTCCAGGTGGAAGCCACGTTTCCCGACGGCACCAAGCTGGTAACCGTGCACAACCCCATTACCTGAAACTTTTAACAAACGCCCGGAGAATAACAACATGATACCTGGTGAATATTTTATTGACGACGGCGACATTACCCTGAACGAGGGACGGCAAACCATCACCATCAAGGTCGCCAACACCGGTGACCGGCCCATACAGGTGGGATCTCACTATCACTTTTATGAAACCAATAGCGCCCTGTCATTTGACCGGGAAGCAACCCGCGGCTTTCGGCCTGACATTCCCGCGGGTACGGCGATTCGTTTTGAGCCGGGACAGGAGCGGGAAATCAGTCTCGTCGAATACGCCGGTGACAGACACGTATACGGGTTCAATGGAAAAATCATGGGGCCACTGGAGGACCAACCATAATGAGCACAATCAGCCGCCAGGCATACGCGGAAATGTACGGCCCAACCACCGGCGACCGGCTTCGCCTGGGCGATACCGATATTATCATTGAAGTGGAAGACGATAAAACAACTTACGGCGACGAGGTCAAATTCGGCGGCGGCAAAGTCATTCGCGATGGTATGGGGCAAAGCCAGTCAACGTCTCATGAAGCGGTTGACGTCGTCATTACCAACGCATTGATCCTTGACCACTGGGGCATCATCAAAGCCGACATTGGTATCAAGGATGGCCGCATTGCCGGTATCGGTAAAGCCGGCAATCCAGGGACCCAACCCAATGTTGATATCAATGTCGCTCCCAGTACCGAAGCCATTGCCGGTGAAGGCATGATCGTCACGGCCGGCGGTATCGACGCCCATATTCATTTCATTTGCCCGCAGCAGATTGAAGAAGCGCTTATGTCCGGCGTTACCACCATGTTGGGTGGCGGCACCGGCCCGGCCACCGGCACCAACGCCACCACCTGCACACCCGGTCCCTGGAACATCCACCGCATGCTGCAGGCCGCCGAGGAATTTCCCATGAACCTTGGGTTTTTGGGTAAAGGCAATGCCAGCATGCCCGACGCATTAACGGAACAGGTGGCCGCAGGCGCCATGGGCTTAAAGCTGCACGAAGACTGGGGTACCACACCAGCGGCTATCGACAACTGTTTAACAGTGGCCGATGAGCAGGACGTACAGGTGGCCATCCACACCGACACCTTGAACGAATCGGGTTTTGTGGAAGATACTCTTGCCGCGTTTAAAGGCCGCGCTATTCATACCTATCATACCGAGGGCGCCGGCGGTGGCCACGCGCCGGACATTATCAAGGCCTGTGGCGAAGCCAATGTGCTGCCGTCCAGCACCAATCCCACACGGCCCTACACCGTAAATACCATCGACGAACATCTCGACATGTTGATGGTGTGCCACCACCTGGACCCCAAGATTGCCGAAGACGTGGCGTTCGCCGAATCCCGTATCCGCAAGGAAACCATCGCCGCCGAAGATATCCTCCACGACCTGGGGGCCTTCAGCATGATTGCCTCTGACTCACAGGCCATGGGCCGGGTGGGCGAAGTCATCTGCCGCACCTGGCAAACCGCCCATAAAATGAAAGTGCAACGGGGCGCACTTAAGGAAGACAGCAGCCGCAATGATAATGTGCGCGCCAAGCGATATATCGCCAAATACACCATTAATCCCGCGATTACCCATGGCATTGCCCATGAAGTGGGTTCCGTTGAAGTGGGCAAACTGGCTGACCTCACGTTATGGAAGCCGGCGTTTTTCGGCGCCAAGCCATCGTTGATTATCAAGGGCGGCATGATCGTGGCAGCACCCATGGGTGATCCCAACGCTTCCATTCCCACCCCGCAACCGGTCCACTACCGGCCCATGTTTGCGGCGTTTGGCCAGGCACGGGCAGCTACCTCGGTCACCTTTGTTTCAAGGGCAGCCGTGGAAAACGCCATCGGTGATCAGTTAAAACTCAGCAAGCGAATGATGGCCGTCAGCAATACCCGTCGCATCGGCAAACAGGACATGATCCACAATAACTACCAGCCTAAAATCGAGGTGGATGCCCAGACCTATGAAGTGCGCGCCGACGGCGAACTGCTGACCTGTGAACCGGCGGACGTATTGCCGTTGGCACAACGCTACTTTTTATTTTAACTTTGTTTGCACCGATTACTACCATGCACCACGAAACCTACCATAATCCGGCGGCATCGTTTAACAGCCGTGGCTGCGTAGGGTGGGCATCGCCCACCTGCAACGACTTGACGTTAAAGCCAACGATGTGCAATGCATATCCTGCCAACGACGCTATAACGAAATTTCCTCTAAGTCTGTTAGGGTGGATTTATACCGTTTGGGTGCACCACCCACCGTGGGCCTATGAGAATACACAAGTAACCCAAAGAGCAAAACTATGACGTTAATCAAAGTCACTGAACGACTGGATCAACCGGCGACCGCGCAGGCAACTTTGTCGCTGCCCTTTGAATTGCGACAAAAAAGCCGTTTCAAAGCCAACCTCGATTCCGGTGAGGAAGTGGGGCTCATGTTGCCCCGTGGCCACGCATTGCGCGGCGGCGATTGTCTGCGCGCCGAAAACGGTATGGTCATCGCTTTAGTGGCAGCGCAGGAGCCAGTCACCACGGCCACGGCACCGAACCCGCTAACCTTGCAGCGCGCCTGTTACCATTTAGGCAACCGTCATGTTCCCCTGCAAATCACCGAACAATGGATCCGTTACCTGCAGGATCACGTGCTGGATGACATGGTCGCGTCGCTGGGATTAACTGTCACCCATGAGCAGGCGCCATTCGAACCGGAAACGGGCGCCTATCATCACCACCATCACGATTAACCATGGCAAACACTACCACCAGTTCACTGCGACTATGGCAATTGATCAGCCCGGCGCTGCCCATCGGCGCTTTTGCTTATTCACAGGGGCTGGAATACGCCGTTGAACAGGATTGGGTAAACGATGAAGCCACAGCCCGGCAATGGATCACCGGCTTGATCAATCACTCCCTGTCGTCCCTGGACGTACCGGTATTGGCCAGACTCTATAAAGCGTGGCAAGCCAACGATCTGGATGCTGTGAGTTACTGGAACCGCTACCTGCAGGCATCGCGCGAGGCCAGTGAATTATTAACCGAAGACCGGCAAATTGGCGCTGCGCTAAAACAACTGCTGACTGATCTCGATTTCCATCAAGTGCGATACTGGCCGGCTACGGAACCGTCCGGCTTCGCCGCCATGTTTGCACTGGCCGCCACCCATTGGGGTGTTAAACTTTCCGATGCATGCCAGGGTTTTTTATGGGCATGGAGTGAAAACCAGGTGGCCGCCGCCATTAAACTGGTTCCATTAGGACAAACTGCGGGACAACGCATCCTGTCAGCGGTGATTGATGAAATTCCCCCGGCGGTGCTACAAGGATTAAAAATCGAAGACGACGATATTGGCATTACAGCCCACGGGTTAGGTATTGCCAGCGCATTGCACGAAACACAGTACTCGCGGTTATTCAGGTCCTAAGTGTATTTGAGTTGCGTGCGCCCTGTTGATCTTCAGTCAACAGCGCAATCAATACACGCCAGTGGCGATAAAAAAGGTTACAGGTGTGCTATGCACACCCTACCGGACGAAGGACACGAACAGCACGATGCAGCGTGCGCACGATGGCCATGAAAGTATCCAACGTAGGGTGCTGCTGAGGAACGAAGCGCACCATGGTATGACAGCCCACGGTTTGGGCATTGCCAGCGCATTGCACGAAACCTAGTATACGAGGTTATTCACATCTTAAGTGTATTTGAGTTGCGCGCGCCCTGTTGATCTTCAGTCAACAGCGCAATCAATACACGCCAGTGGCGATAAAAAAGGTTACAGGTGTGCTATGCACACCCTACCAGACGAAGGGACGCGAATAGCACGATGTAGCGGGCGCACGGTAGCTGTGAAAGTACCACCGTAGGGTGCTGCTGAGATACGAAGCGCACCAAGTTGCTTTTTTTTGTTTACATGCGAACACTATTACAGTCTCCATACACACCCTACCAGATGACGTAAGACGAACATTGAGAGATAAAATATGAGCAAACAAGCATTACGAGTGGGAATTGGCGGGCCAGTGGGCTCTGGTAAAACCGCATTGGTTGACGCGCTATGCAAAGCCATGCGTGACGATTTTCAGGTGGCCGTAGTCACCAATGATATTTATACCCAGGAAGACGCGCAGTATTTGATGCGCAGCCAGGCGTTACCGGAAGACCGCATCATTGGCGTCGAGACCGGCGGTTGCCCGCACACGGCGATCCGTGAAGACGCCTCCATGAATCTCGCTGCCGTCAGTGAACTCAACAATCGCATCGGCAACCTGGATGTGGTGTTTGTGGAAAGCGGTGGCGATAATCTCAGTGCTACGTTTAGCCCTGAACTTTCCGATCTTACCATTTACGTGATCGATGTCGCCGCGGGCGACAAAATCCCCCGCAAAGGCGGCCCCGGCATTACCAAGTCCGACCTGTTAATTATCAATAAAACCGATCTCGCGCCCCTTGTTGGTGCATCGCTGGACGTGATGGAACGGGACGCCAGGAAAATGCGCGGCGAACGGCCCTTTGTATTTACTAATCTTAAAGCCGGAGAAGGTTTAAAAAGCGTCATGGACTATATTATCGATAAAGGAATGTTGTCTGAATAATACAATTTAGCGGTGATCACACAATAAAAATACAACACATGTATTAATGTTGAACATCGTCGTTTCAAACTTATTCAACGCTAACCTGCCCTCCACAATCGCCCCATCTTTTAACATTCAAAAATTTTTACGCATTATTTTAGTGCACAACGCTTTATTACAGCACTGTTGAAACCACCCAAAAATAGCCTAACCCCATGTTATTACATGCTAATTCGTGTTTGGCACAACCGATGCTATAGCCCATGCAAAGCACAAGCGCGGAACGCTTGTTGTTTGAAAGCAAAGAGCAAAGGTCGATGCAATGCACGGTCAGCGCCTTAACACGAAAACTTTTCGATTTGGATGTAAAACAACATTGGGGAGACTCATAATGAAGCTTAGTAAGCAATTAGTATCTTTAACCGGAGCTGCGGCCCTTTCAATTTCCGCGTTGGTCGTACCAACTACTTCACAGGCAGAAGTAAGCTCCAGCGCCACCATCGCCTCCATGTACCTGTGGCGTGGCCTTGACATCAGCGATCACAAGCCCGCCATGTCAGGTGATATCACCTACAACCATGAAAGCGGTGCTTATGCCAGCTTGTGGATGTCCAGTGAAGGCACGTTCGACAACAGTTTCGAAACGGACTGGATTATTGGTTTCAGCGGCAGCGTACAGGATTTCGGTTACGACGTGGGTTACTACAAAATCTGGTACCCGGAAGCCCTGGATACCGCTGGAGATCCTGTCAGCTTCAGCGACGCCGGTGCTGAAACCTATATCGGCCTGACTTACAAGGATTTCGGATTCATGCTTTACAATGACAGCAAGAGCCCTAACACCTACAAGTACTACACCCTGTCATACTCCTATGGCGCGTTCACGGGCACGTTTGGCGTCAATGACGATGATGATGACAACAGCGACTACAAACACCTTGACCTGTCTTATGCAGCGACGGATCGCCTGTCCTTCACCATGAGCAAAATCACGTCTATGGGTAGTGGTGGAACAAAACCCAATCCCATTTTCATGCTTTCTTATACATTGCCGGTGGATCTGAAGTAAACCAGCACACAACAACGATGCGAGAATGGCTGGAACAGAGATTTTAGTTTGTCTCTGTTCCAGCGCCACTCACCTGAAAAACAATTGAAGTGGGAGATTTGTGACCATGAATATTCGGCTAGGATTTTCATTTTTGAAACCGGCTGTAATGAAATCAGTGCTGGCTGCAGCTACGCTCGGTTTATGTTTACAGACGGCATCGGCGGCGGACACCATCAAGGTCGGTGTACTGCATTCACTGTCCGGCACCATGGCCATCAGTGAAACAACGTTGAAAGACACTGTTTTGATGTTGATCGAAAACCAGAACAAGAAAGGCGGCGTAATGGGCAAGAAACTGGAACCGGTGGTGGTTGACCCGGCGTCCAACTGGCCGCTGTTTGCTGAAAAAGCCCGCGAACTCATTTCAAAAGATAAAGTTGATGTCATTTTTGGCTGCTGGACATCGGTATCCCGTAAATCGGTGCTGCCGGTTATCGAAGAACTGAACGGATTGTTGTTTTACCCGGTTCAGTACGAAGGTGAAGAATCTTCCAAGAATGTATTCTACACCGGCGCGGCACCCAACCAGCAAGCCATTCCCGCCGTGGATTACCTGATGAACGAAATCGGCGTCAAGCGCTGGGTATTAGCCGGCACTGACTATGTTTACCCACGCACCACCAATAAAATCCTGGAAGCTTATCTCAAGGCCAAGGGTGTCTCCGACAAAGATATCATGATCAACTACACGCCCTTCGGTCATTCGGACTGGCAAAGTATCGTTTCCGATATCAAGAAATTCGGCTCGGCGGGTAAAAAGACCGCAGTGGTTTCCACCATCAATGGTGATGCCAATGTACCGTTCTATAAAGAACTGGGTAACCAGGGTATTTCGGCGGAAGACATTCCAGTGGTTGCCTTCTCCGTGGGTGAAGAGGAATTGTCGGGTATTGACACCGCACCACTCGTAGGGCACCTGGCGGCATGGAATTACTTCGAGAGCGCCGAGTCAGATGCCAACACCAAGTTCATCAAAGAATGGAAAAAGTACATCAAAGATGACAAGCGCGTCACCAATGATCCCATGGAAGCCACGTACATTGGATTTAACATGTGGGTAAAAGCCGTAGAAAAAGCTAAAACCACGGATGTTGACAAGGTGACAAAGGCGATGATCGGCATCAAGGTTCCCAACCTGACCGGTGGTACCGCTGAAATGCTGAAGAATCACCACTTAACCAAGCCCGTACTCATCGGTGAAATCCAGGATGACGGTCAGTTTGCCATTGTCTGGCGAACCGATGGCACCGTACCTGGTGATGCGTGGTCGGACTACCTGCCCGGCAGCAAGGATACTATTGCCGACTGGACCGCCCCCATCAATTGCGGTAACTACAACACCAAAACCAAGAAGTGCTCAGGGCAAAACTACTGAGGCGATTTTACTACCCATAGGACCGGGAAACGGGAATGCCGGTCATCGGCATTCCCCTCCCACCCCTAAGCAGATTGCCGTGGATGAAGGGCCAGGGTGACTCTGTTAACCCAAACCATAAGCCTGCAAAGGCTACATGTTTGATGTAGAAGCCAACCGGGGGAGATATTCACAAATTAACAATCCCCATTGCAATAGCGGCTGACGAAAATGACAGTCAGCACCACCGGTTTTTGTTTTCCACAAAGCCAACGACAATAACCAAGTACAAAGAACGAAGTCATGAAATCGATACACGGCCCCAGACGCACGACAAAATGGATTCTCATCGGTGGACTGTCACTGCTAACATTCATGCTACCCGCGGCGTATCACGGCGGTAGCACCGCAAATGCTGACGAAACAACAACGCAACAAGCAGCCACCCAACCAACACCGACCGAACAACTATCTAACCAAAAACCCGCCGCCGATCCGTTTGTATCCGCTATCGAGAATCTCAAGCAGCGTAGTTTCAGCAAAAAAGGCAAGGCCATAGAGCAACTGCAGTCACTGGATGATCCCCGTATCCTTAAAATCCTGCAATACATGCTGCACAGCGATTTGTATTACCGCAAAAGCGACGAGCGCGTGATATTTGTGGACAAGACCGATAGCGGTTATACAATCACTGACGTAATCAGCGGACAGGCTTCGAGTCAGGAAAAGAAAAGCGACCTGAAAAAAATCATTGTCAACAACCGGCTACGCAAACAGTTGCGCGGCGCCATCGCCCAGATCAACCTCAATAGCAAAGATGCCGACGTTCGACTGGGCGCCGTCAAGGAATTAATGCGGGATGCATCCCCGCAAGTCGCTGCCATGCTGCGTGAGCGAATGGCCATTGAACCCGACAGCGACGTCAAGGAAACCATGGAAACCGTTATTGCATTGGCGGAACTCAATAGCGACGATAACGACAAACGGCTGGCCGCTATCGAACTGTTGGGTGGCAGCATGGAAGAAGAGGCGTTCAGCAATTTGAGCAAACTGGTGCAGAAAGACTATGACGGCAGTTTTCTCGAACCTGACGAGGACATTCGCGAAGCCGCCAATGCAGCATTAACTTCCATTAAGGATCGGCGCTCGTTTTATGAATTAATGGAAACGATTTTTTTCGGCCTGAGCCTGGGGTCGGTATTGTTGCTTGCCGCCATTGGCCTGGCGATCACCTTTGGCGTCATGGGGGTCATTAACATGGCCCATGGCGAACTGATCATGCTGGGCGCCTACACCACTTATGTGGTCCAGCTACTAATGCCCAACTACATCGAGTATTCGTTGTTTGTAGCGGTTCCGGCGGCATTTCTAGTATCTGGCATAGCCGGCGTTATCATTGAACGCGGTGTCATACGTTTTCTATATGGCCGGCCATTGGAAACCCTGCTGGCCACTTTTGGTATCAGCCTGATCCTGCAACAACTGGTACGCACCATATTCTCCCCGCTCAACCGATCAGTGGAAACACCACAATGGATGAGCGGCGCCCTGGAAATCAACAGCGCCTTCACCCTGACTTATAACCGGTTTTATATCGTCATTTTCAGTTTAATGGTGTTTTTTGCTTTATTG
>JASFOJ010000003.1:0-70806 GCA_050116575.1 Gammaproteobacteria bacterium
CTACTACCAGGCTACCGCGAAGCGGTTTCGTTCAACAGTTGTTTATACGGCGACTTGATATACCAAACTTATCAAGCATGCCGATAAAAATAATGGTTATTTCGTCACCAATACCAACGTTTGGATATTTTAATGCTGACATATCGATAATAAGTGTCTTCATCAAGAATTGCATCGAACCGTAGATATGTTCAGTGTACCTATAAATTCTAGCAAAATATCAAAGGGTTACTATTAACCAATAGAAATTTGATGAAACTCATCAAGAATTTAATATTGAGGAAATTTATCCCTGTTATCAGTCCGTTATGGTCAATGTTTGGACTCTTTGCTTCCTGAGGGACACGTGCCTCCAATATTTATCGCTGTGGTTGATATGCCAGTTTTATCGAGCATGCCGATAAATGTCGGATTTTGACATTTATCGACAATTTTCTAACATTCGGCCAAATTGCTGATTAGGTGAGCAGTATTCCGATATTTAGTGTTCTGAAAAGAGACAAAATACCAAAGAAAGAATAAGGTGAGCCTAACTGGAGAGAGGCGAGTACTTATGCGGGTACTTGTAATACTACGATCAGCCTCGAATGGCACTTAGTTAAGCCTGGAACCGCCGTCATCCGGCCTTCGCCGGAATGACGAAAAACCTGAATTACGCCTTAACTAAGTGCTATTCGGATCAGACTTGAATTATTTCATCTGCCGCTTCGTTGTTTTTTGGCCTTCCCTTTGGCTCTGCATTTCCTTCGATTCTGACACCATTTACTTCCAAGAAGTAAAGATCAAGATAAAAAGACTGAACGAAAACCCCGAAGTTTTGCGGAAAAACACTCAGGAGGCTGGACGCAACAGAGGGTATTGATGATGGCTGGAGAATGAAAATATCCGGTAAATTAAGGGGGTGGTTTACCTTTCCTGTAAATTGAATAAAGGGTCAAGGGGGCGCTGTTCTCCTGTGCTAACAACATATTCATTGATTGGGTCAACAGGTTTTTGGCCCCCTTGTTCGGTCCTTACCAGTTCAGTATTTTCTTTGCGCCTTCGCGTTAAAAAAGCGGCCTTGAATACGCTCCGATAAACCTGTTTCGGCCTAAATCCAGATCATATAACCTGCTTCAAACCGGTTGGCCAGTAACCGGTGCGACGGATACATCCGCAACTTGTAGAGTTGTTTACCGGACAGCGTCGGTTTCAGGTTGATGCTGAACAGGGTTTCCCCTTTGTCGTTGTCGCCAATGGCATCGAAAATAAAATGCTCGTGGGGGGTAAACTCGTGATGTTTGTGTTCACTGCCGACAACACATTCCACGATGACATCGTCCGGTGTCAGGCCCGCCAGGTTCACGGCGATGCGGATTGGCAGCGATTCCCCGGCCAGGATGCGGGTGTGGGAATCGTCAATGCGCCGCATGCTTACTTTCGGCCAGACTTCGGCGATTTTCTTTTTCCACGCCGCCAGTTCATGGGCGGGTTCGTGGTTGTTGGCACTTAGCGCCTTGCGATGATTGTTGGCGCGAGTGTAAAAGAAATTGACGTAATCATTGGCCATGCGCTGGGCGTTAAAGTTAGGGATGACGGTGCGCATAGATGCCTTGGACATGCGCACCCATTTTTCCGAGTAGCCCCGGCCGTCGCGGTCATAGTACATGGGGATGACGTCGTTCTCGATAATATCCAGCAGGTCCTTGGCTTCTTCCTGGTTGCGGTAATCGGCATCGAATTCCTGCCCGTGAGGGGCAATGCCCCAGCCGTTGTCGCCGGTGTAACCCTCGCCCCACCAGCCGTCCAGCACGCTGAGGTTAATCACGCCGTTGATGCCCGCTTTTTCACCAGAGGTGCCGCTGGCTTCCAGCGGGTATTCGGGGTTATTGAGCCAGACGTCCACACCGGATACCAGTTTGCGTCCCAGCGACATATCGTAGCCTTCCAGCAACAGAATGCGGCCTTCAAATTCCGGACGCCGCGACATTTCATGGATCACTCGTATCAAATGCTGGCCGGGCTGATCGTGGGGATGGGCCTTGCCGGCAAATATCACCATGACCGGCCGGTTTTCAATGTTGAGGATGCGGGCCAGGCGTTCGGGATCGGAGAACAATAGTGTCGCCCGTTTGTAGGTGGCAAAGCGCCGGGCGAATCCCAGGGTCAGAATATCCGTTTCCCGGGGTTCGACAAAGCGCACCAGGCGCTTGATTTGCGCCTCACTGCAACCGTTGCGGCGCATCTGAATGACGGCGCGCCGCCAGACGTGTTCCATCATTTCCGCCTTGATGGACTGGCGCAGGCTCCAGAAACGGTGGTCCGGAATTTCATCGATGCAATGCCAGTAGTCCTGGTCGTTAAGCCGGTTGCGCCATTCCTTGAAGCGCATGTCAAACAGGTTAACCCATTCCCGCGCCAGAAACGTGGGGACGTGAACGCCGTTGGTCACATAGGAAATGGGATTTTCGTCATGGGGAATTTGCGGCCACACATAGCCTTCCATGTGCGAGGCAACGCCGCCATGGATGCGGCTGACGCCGTTCTGGAAGCGACTGCCGCGCAACGCCAGCGCGGTCATGTTGAAACTGCCTTCGTTGCCCGGGCTGTCGCCGAGCCTTAAAAATTCCTCGCGGCTGATTCCCAGTTGCTTGTCGTAATCATCCAGATATTTATCAATGAGCGCATGTTCGAAAATATCATGGCCGGCGGCCACCGGTGTGTGGGTGGTAAAGACGGTGCTGGCGGCCACCAGTTCCAGCGCGCTGGAAAAGTTCATACCGTCCAGTACATATTGATAACACCGCTCGATAATCTGAAACGCGGAATGGCCTTCGTTAATATGCCAGATGGTGGGATTGAGCCCCACGGCCTGGAGTGCACGTACGCCGCCGATCCCCAGCACAATTTCCTGTTGGATACGGGTGCTGCGGTCCCCGCCATAGAGCCGGTGGGTGATCGATCGGATATCCTCGCTGTTCTGGGGCACGTCGGTGTCGAGTAAATATAATTTGATGCGTCCCGCCCGGGCTTCCCATACTTTAACGGTAATGGTCTGGCCGTTGGAAATGACACTGACCTGGACTTCGTTGCCGTTGGGGTCCAGTGCCGGGGTAATGGGCAGATCCTCAAAATTGGTCGTGGAGTAATGCGGGATCTGGTTACCCAGGTTATCGATGGTCTGGGTGAAATAACCTTGCCGGTACAACAGGCCAAGGGCAACGAAGGGAAGGGCCATGTCACTGGCAGCCTTGCAATGGTCTCCGGCCAGGATACCCAGGCCGCCGGAGTAAATAGGCAGGCTTTCATGAAATCCGAATTCGGCGCATAGATAAGCGATCAGGTCTGTTTCCGGGTCAAGGTTTTCCGCCACCGGGTTGCGCGGTTTTTTATAGGTGTCATAGACCGACAGCACGCGTGTATAATCTTCCATGAACATTTGGTCGTCCACCGCCTGTTCCAGGCGTTCCTGCGAGATGCGGCGTAAAAACACTTTCGGGCTGTGGCTGCAGGAGTGCCACAGGTCCTCGTCCAGGCGATAAAACAGCGAGCGGACGTTGCGGTCCCAACTGTATAACAGGTCATTGGCCAACTCTTCGAGGCGAGCCAATTGACTGGGAATTTTCGGTTGTACTTCCAGTGAAAACAGTTTTCCGACCATTAATTAAATTTCCTTTGTGTTGTTTACTTTAAAACGGTTACCGTTTCCGCGATCGGGGCATTGCATTAGAATATAGTCACATTTTCCAAGAAAGGGCGATTCTAACGCAAAATGAGCTGTAGCGCGCCGGGTTACAACCGGTTAATTTGTAACCAATTTTCGCATCCGGGATCTCGACAACCCGTGTTGGCGTGGTCATCAGGCCTTCTAGGGCTCGCATCGCGATGCAATGGCGCTCGACCAAAACCATTTCGACAGCAGCGTGCCGGGTGCGATGGTCGGTTGCTACCTACATTAGTCAATCGTTACGATTACCTTAAGTGCAACCGGTATGCCATTGGTTTTGCATGGTTTTAGAGCGCATGATTTCGCGATCGTGCACAACGAAAGTTGACAAAGTTTCATGAAAACAATTATTTGTACTCCCCCCGTTTATTGGTTTTTCATTGGGTTACTGGTCCTCGCAAGCGGATTAAACGGCTGCGGTAACCAACATGGCCAGACGTCCGGCGACACTAACGGTGCAGACTCCCAACCGCCACCATCCCTGAATGGTGCGAAAGCGACCGATTTTGGTGCCATGGTGCGGGTGCCGGCGGGAGCTTTTGTGCTGGGCAGCAACAAAACCGATGACAGCGGCAAGCAACAGGAATATGGCATGGTAAATCCCTTGTACGTGGATGAGCACCCGCGGCAAACCCAGCACCTCGACACGTTCCTGATTGATAAATACGAAGTGACCAACGGGCAGTACAAAAAGTTCGTCAAGGCCACCAGCCGCAAAGAGCCCTTTGAGTGGACACAAAATGGCTACAATTTATTACCGGCGCGCCTGAAAGCCACCGATCTCGATACCCTGCGCTGGATAGGCACCGAATACTTCAGACTGGATCTGGATGTCACCGTCATGAACCGGGAAGATTTACTGGCAGCCATGCTTAAGGCGCAGCGAATCAAGGGCACCATGCCAGTGACGGGGGTCACCTGGTATGACGCCCGGGATTATTGCCATTGGGCAGGTAAGCGGCTGCCCACCGAGTGGGAATGGGAGAAAGCCGCAAGGGGGCCGGATGGTCAGGTGTATCCCTGGGGCAATGAATGGGACCCCGACATTACCAATACCGGTGACAACACGGACTGGCCCGACGGCATCGCGCCGGTGGGCAGTTTTCCGGGCAACAAGTCGCCCTATGGCGCTTATGATTTGTCGGGCAATGTGTGGGAGTGGGTTGATTCCTGGTATCAACCTTATCCCAATGCCACCGTAAAAAGAGACGGTTTTGGGGAAAAAAATAAAGTGCTGCGCGGTGGCGGTGGTGGTGTGGGGCATTACGCGTTGAGCATGTTTTACCGGGGCGCGGCGCGCTCGTTTGCGCCACCGACCACCTCCAGTGGAGATATCGGATTTCGCTGCGCTAAATCCCCGTAACTAACTTCCTTTCGCAACTATCACACGTAACTATTTCATCGCTCGGGACTATTCACCCGGGACTACCCCGGCATCGTGATTTCGCCCTAACTGGATACGACCGGGCTTACCGGCTGGCGTCCTGCTAGCCGCCGTATTGTCCCTCATTGATTAATAACGCTAAGCCAATGATTTATTGGTTGTTAAAAGGCCTCTCGCCATTGTTGCGACGGTGGCGGGTGTCGCTTTGAATTTTGACGGGAATCTTCCGTAGGCTGGACAAATGAAGTGCTGTAACGGCGCCGATGATACCGCCGATGACAAACGCGAGAACAACTGCTTCCATTAACATGCCGATCATACGCGCCTCCTTAATCGATGTATGTGATGAACTAATAAGGGAATCATTCATTAATCCCGTGTTCTTCCCTTTAGTTAACGGCCATCATTACAGGCGGGTTTAGACGATTAGACTACAGGTTGCAAAATTAGTGCAACAGAGCCCCGCTGTTGGTGCGCCTGAACCGCGTCTGTTGTCGGCTATCTTCCTACAAACACCTTCAGTTACCTCAAGTTTGGCTAAAAACTGACGAAAATTAACACGACAAGTAGTTTTTTTCGCAGCCTTTACATTGCAAATGCAAGTATTAGGCCCACAAAATTTACGATTGGCGTTACTCCTAAAAATACATCGATGCGAAGTTTGAATGTTCAGAATGTTGCGGATTTAAATCCGACGGTATTACTCGCCGATGACGAAGAGTTCAATCTTGAAATTCTGGAAGAGTTGCTGGAAGACGCCGGCTATGAAACCGACCGCGCACACAACGGCCGCGAGGCCCTGGAATTGTTGCGCGCAAACCCGGAAAAATACCAGGCGGTCCTACTGGATCGTATGATGCCTGATATGGGCGGCATGGAGGTTATCGAGATCATGCAGCAGGACCGGCAATTGAGCCGGATTCCGGTGATTATGCAAACGGCGAAAGCCACCCGCCAGGATATTGAGGAAGGACTGGAAGCGGGGATTTTATATTACCTCACCAAGCCTTTTGCCAAGGACGAGTTGTTCGCCATCGTGGATACCGCGGTTCGCTATTTTCATGAATGCCGGGAATTAGTTGAAAAACTGCAAAGCCACGGCGGCGAGGTGGAATCGGAAGGCGTCATTGAATTTGAAACCATTGACCAGGCCCGTGACACCGCCGTTCGCCTGGCTACACTGGCCGCGCAGCCCGCGCGGGTCGTCACCGGCTTGCTGGAACTGCTGGTAAATGCCATTGAACACGGCAACCTGGGTATCGGGTTTGAATTGAAATCTGAGTTACAACACAACGGCGATTGGGCGAAGGAAATCAAAAACCGGTTGAGCTTGCCGGAAAACCGCGGCAAAAAAGCCCGGGTGAGTTATTCGGTCAACGGCGGTGTGGTGCGTTATTGCGTTTGTGATGAAGGCGCCGGGTTTAATTACCGGGAGTATCTGGAAATCAATACCGCACGCAACCTGAATATCTACGGCCGCGGCATCGCTATCGCCCGCGTCCTGAGTTTTGACAAGCTGTCGTACACTGCACCGGGTAATCAGGTGACCGCGGAGGTGGATGCCCGCCCCGCTAACGGCGATATCACCGCCGGGCAGGTGCGCAGCACATGACGGGTACAGCTTTATGGTAGCAGCATTAACGGAAACGCCGAATGTCACGGTCGATGGCCGCCCCCCGCGGGTAATGGTCGTTGACGATGACGCCACTTTGCGCAACCTGGTTCGAGTCCGGTTAAAAAAATACGGCTTTGAGGTCATTGAAGCGGGCAACGGAAAGTCAGCCGTGGACTGCTTTGTGCGGGTCAATCCCGATATTGTATTGATGGATGCCAGTATGCCGGACATGGACGGCTTTGAAGCGACGCGGGCGTTAAAGGATATGACCGTGGACAAGCAGGTTCCCATCCTGATGGTCAGTGGCCTGGAAGATGACGACTCCGTGGACAAGGCTTTCGGTGCCGGCGCCACTGAATATATCACTAAACCCATATGCTGGCCGCTGTTGATACACCGGTTGCGAAATATATGCGCGGCGATGCAGGCGGAAGCCAACTTGATTCGTGCCAAACAGGCGGCGGACAAAGCCAACCGCGCCAAAACGGAATTTCTGGCCAACATGTCCCATGAGTTGCGGACACCCATGCACGCCATATTAAGTTTTGCCTCCATGGGTAATGAGAAAACCGGTCAGGCGCCGGAAGAGAAGCTGCAGCGCTATTTCTCGCGCATCGAGGAAAGCGGCAAACGTTTGTTGTATATGTTGAATGATCTGCTGGATCTGTCGAAGCTGGAAGCGGGCAAAATGAATTTTCTGGTGGACCAGGGTGATCTGGTCCACATTGTTGATAAGGTTGTCAATGAATTTCAGGGGTTGTTGAAAAAAAATGAACTGCGACTGCATCTGGAACCCCCTTCGGTGTCGACCACTGCCTGCTTTGATTCCGACAGGATGTTCCAGGTGGTGAGCAACCTGGTATCCAACGCGGTGAAGTTTTCCACTCCCCAGGGTGTTATCACGTTGAAATTCAGTGACGATACGTTGTCACTGCGAAACGGGCAGCAGGTCGATGCATTGCGCCTGAGCGTCAGCGACCAGGGTATTGGTATTCCGCAAGAGGAACTGCAGACGGTATTTGACAAGTTCGTGCAATCCAGCGAAACCAATACCGGCGCCGGCGGTACGGGGCTCGGACTGGCCATTTGTAAACAAATCATTGAACAACATGGCGGCAGAATATTTGCGGAAAACAATGCCGACGCCGGTACCAGTTTTCACCTCATTGTGCCCAGACAGCAGGTCAGGAATTAATACTTTTTATATAGAGGTCTATGCGTCATGAGTGTAGCGCACCAGGAAAAGTCAATCGAACAACGGCCTAAAGTGTTAGTGGTTGATGATGAGCCGTTTAATCTGGAAATCATGCAGGAAATTCTGGAAGAGGATTACGACGTCGCTTACGCCAGGTCGGGCCCTGAATGTATGGAGATCATCAACGATGTGATGCCGGATATGGTATTGCTGGATGTGAACATGCCGGGAATGAGCGGCTACGAGGTGTGTCAGCGGCTCAAGGAGAATACCAAAACCAACGGCATACCCGTTACGTTTGTTTCCGCGCTCGATACCCTTGCCGAACGTCTGGCCGGTTACGAAGTGGGCGGTGATGACTATATCTGTAAACCGTTTGAGTCCGGTGAGTTGCTATCGAGGGTCAATATCGCGGTCAGGTACAAGCGTGAACGGGAAAGTCTGCGTATCGATGCCGAGCAGGCCATGCAACGCGCCATGGAGGCAATGAAAAACACGGGCGATATTGGCATTATCCTGGAATTTCTGCGTTCCAGTCTCAAGTGTGACAGCCTTGAGAAACTGGGCGATCTTGCTCTATATACCATCAGTTCCATGGGGCTGCGCAGCAGCGTTCAGATCCGTGACGGCGACACCATTATTCACAAGAGCGTTGACGGGGTCATTAATCAGCTTGAACGTACGGTACTCAAAAAGATTTACAAGGAAGATGCCGTTGTTGATTTAGGGGCTCGCAGTGTTTTTAATTTTGATCATGTGTCGGTGTTGATCAAGAATATGCCCGTTAACGACCCGGTTAAATATGACAGTGTAAAAAGCAATATTGCGTTGATAACAGAGGCCCTGGAACTGGAAGTAAAAAAACTATATAAAAACCAGTCAAGACTGGCCGCTGCGTCGGCGGCTGGTAATGGTAGTGGTCGGGTTAATGTTGAGCAGGTGACCCGGCATTTAGGCCAGTTATTAAAGCAATGGGAACAAACCGGTTCAACCCTGAGCCCGCAATACGTAAAAATTCTTTCTGATCTGGCGTACGATATGGAATGTTCCTTTTCCAATCTGGGGTTGACTGAAGAGCAGGAGCAGTCACTGATGCAACTGGTCGACGAAGCCATTACCAGAGCCCATGATGTGCAAGCCAACAATGAACAACTGGGTCAGCGATTAACAGAACTCATGGTCCAGTTGCGTACTACCGCCACCGCCGATTAACCCGTCATTCACATGGAGAGGGCGGTCGGTGCAGGTTTTCCCGCATAGATAGAATGTTATCCACTGATTTTAAAACAATAGCATTTATTTATAATGCCGGGTTAAATACCCGGAAATGTATTAAGCCTTTGCTAATGCCCCAATCTGTATCAGCTATAATTGTTAATACGACTCATTAAGTTCAATTGCCTGTGTTGCGACGCACTGCTGCATATGGGCATTGAGTCGCAAACGCCGTTGCGTGCCGTTGCCGCTGCTGTAAATGGTTTCTGAAACCGCGGATCCACTGGCGGTGGTTCGCAACCGGCTTGGAGGTGTGATATGTCACAGTCAGAAAATTCAATGCAGCCCAAACTGGTCGAGTGTGCGGTATGCCTGGAAGAGGTACCCGCGTCAGGTGCCAAAAATGAAGAAACCTCTGATTACGTTTTTCATTTTTGCGGTATAGATTGTTATGCGCAATGGCAGGAAAAGGCGCAGCGGGAAGTGCAGGAAGTGCGGCAAAGCGGTGATGAATAACCCGTTGCCTTGGCTGTAACATTACCCTCAGGGCCAGGATTATTGCTATTTGTTTTCATTGTTTGACACGCTGGCCAATACCCGGTCAAGCATCGCGTGCGGCAACAGGCGCTTCAGAGTGGCAAATAAATAGGTAGGGAAGGTGACGTAGTAACGCACCCTGGGCCTGTTGCTCTCAATGGCGTGGATGACTTTTTTCAACACGGCTTCCGCGGGCAGCGTAAAGGGTGCCACCTGACCGGATTGTTGCAGTCGTCTTTCCAGGCGCCGGTACGTATTCCGATGTACGCTGTTTTCTGCATCAATGTTTTGCTGGAACGCATGCCAGGCATTTTTCCGAAAATCGCTTTCAATAGGTCCCGGTTCGATCAACGATACCCGGATGCCGGTGTTCCGTAGTTCCAGGCGCAAGGTGTCCGTTAATCCTTCCAGTGCAAATTTACTGGTATTGTAGGCGCCCCGATAAGGTAAAGCGATCAGCCCCAGCACGGAGCTGTTTTGGATAATGCGCCCAAAACCGTGACGGCGCATGACGGGTATTACCTGGTTGGTCAGGTCCAGGGTACCCAGCAGGTTGGTTTCCAGTTGTGCGCGCATCACATCCCGTGACAGGTCTTCCACCGCGCCCGGCTGGCCAAACGCTCCGTTGTTGAACAGGACGTCAATACGGCCGTCCCCCTGGGAGAGGACTTCCTCTACACAGGACGCAATACTTGCCGGATCGTCCAGATCCAGCGCCAATGCACGCAATCCCTGTTGTTTTAATTCTTCCACATCCGCTTGTCGGCGGGCAGTGGCGAATACCCGGTGTCCCCGCTGTTGTAATCCCAGGGCGGCGCAATAGCCGATACCGCTGGAACACCCAGTAATTAGCACGGTTTTGCGCGCAGACGGCGCCAATGGCTTGTTCTTCATGATCATTAGCTGATATTGTACTTTAACAGGTTACGATTATGTTAAAACGTTGAAATCATAGGCGTTGCCTATGGCGGGCAACCGGATTTCAATGGTGAAGGCCGCCGCTGGTAGTGTCATGTTTTGGCATAAAACCTTCATGATCTGCAATCGTGGTTTTGCGGCCGTCAGTCGACAGCCCGGTTGTGGTGTAGCCGATGTCAGCTTGAATTGTTCATCGAAATCTTCAATGTGCCCCATCGTTTTGGATAAGCGTTCAATGATGCCGCGGTGCGCCGCCGAATCCGGTGTCCGCTAACGGTGGAACAGGCACGGGTATAGTTACAGATATAGTTACAGGTACAGTGAAAAGTACATTCTACAGGTAAAAAAATACAACCATGCCTCAACGTTTAGCTCTGATCAATCAATGGCTGCAAAATCAATTGCGGTTGCGCGATTACGATATTCAGCCGGCATCCAGTGACGCCAGTTTCCGCCGTTACTTTCGCATCAGCGCCGGCAGTGGTGAATTTGTTCCCTATCGCTGTGAGACGCTGGTGGTCATGGATGCGCCCCCTGAGCGCGAGAATACCGCACCCTATATACGCATCGCCCGCATGATGGCGGAAATGGGGCTGAACGTGCCGCGGGTGCTGGAACAGGACAAGGAACAGGGGTTTTTACTGTTGTCGGATCTGGGCGCCACCCAATACCTGTCTATATTGAACGATGCTAACGTTAATGACCTTTACGGTGATGCGCTGGCGGCGTTATTGAAACTGCAGACGCACAGTGCCGACGCATGCGGCGATTTACCCCGTTATGACCGGGCTTTGTTGCTGCGGGAGCTTAACATTTTTGTGGAATGGTATCTGCAAAAACATCTGGGGTTGGAGCTTTCGCAACAGCAACAAAAGGTGATTGATGACGCCCTTGAAATATTCATCGCCTCGGCGTTACAGCAGCCGCAAGTATGCGTCCATCGTGATTATCACTCCCGAAACCTGATGTACACGAAACGCGATAATCCCGGTATCCTGGATTTTCAAGATGCCGTTACCGGTCCGGTGACCTATGATCTGGTGTCTTTGCTCAGGGACTGCTACATCGCCTGGCCTCGCGAGCAGGTGGAAAACTGGGCACTGCAACACCGGGAAAATCTGCAACAAGCGGACGTTATAGTGGACGTCAGCAGCGAACAGTTCCTGCGCTGGTTTGATTTGATGGGCGCCCAGCGCCATTTGAAGGCCACGGGCATTTTTGCCCGCCTCAACCATCGCGACGGCAAACCGGACTATTTAAAGGATATACCCAGGACCCTTTCCTATGTGCTGGATGTCAGCGGACGTTATAATGAACTGGCGGCGTTGAACCGGTTGTTAACATCGGTAATGCCGTCATCTTGAAGACCACGCAAAATGCCACGAGAGTAAATGCCAAACACAAACCACAAGCGGTGATTTATGAAAGCAATGATTTTGGCCGCCGGGCGCGGTGAACGGCTACGCCCCATTACCGATAACATCCCCAAACCCTTGGTAAAGGTCAGGGGCAAGGCGCTGCTGCAATACCACATCGAAGCCCTGGTCGCCGCCGGGTTCAAGGAACTGGTGATCAATCATGCCTGGCACGGTGAACAGATCGAACAGGCTATGGGTGACGGCAGTCGCTTCGGCGCGAACATACAATATTCCCCCGAAGGTAAGGCACTGGAGACCGGGGGTGGCATCTTCAGGGCATTACCCTTGTTGGGCGACGAACCCTTCCTGGTGGTCAACGGCGATGTATTTACAGATTTCCCGTTTGCCGAACTGGCGGACCAGCCCCGTAAGCTGGCGCACCTGGTGCTGATCGCCAATCCCGCCCACAACCTCAAAGGTGATTTTGCACTGCAAAACAACCAGGTATTGCGTGAAGGCGAGCTCCGCTACACGTTCAGCGGCATCGGTGTTTATCGCCCCGCTTTTTTCGAGGGTTGTAAGCCGGGCGCGTTTCCCTTGGCGCCGTTATTATTTGATGCCATTGATCAGGGGCAGGTGACCGGCCAGTATTATCAAGGGGTGTGGGAAGACGTGGGCACCGTCGAGCGGCTCGACAAATTAAACGATGGCTACTAAACGATAGCAGCTAACTAACTGTTTCAAAAGCAATAATTAGCCCCGGGTCATCGTTTGCCGCGATACCCGACAAAATTCGCACAAAACCCTCTAAAAAATAGGGTAACCCCCCTTCGTTGCATCGCGTATTTGCCTCATTTACCGGGCCTGGCCTTGGATTTTGACTGAGATTTAGACTTGGTATATATCTGTATGGACTGTCAGTTTTCCTGTAAATGTGTGGTAGACTTTTATTAAGCCTACGTAAGTGCATGCAGGCAGAAATAATAATCATCGCCTGTTTCGTCCGGCATAGACGGGGCAGTTGCGGTTGGGGAGAAAACATCAGGGGGTATGCATGATTAAAGTAACGATTGTCGACGACCATGAGCTTGTCCGTACAGGCATCATTCGTCTATTAAAAGATGTAGAGGGTATTGAGGTGGTTGCTGAGGCTTCCAGTGGTGAGGAAGCGGTGCAGCTGGTGCGTCAGCATAAACCGGATGTTGTGCTGATGGACGTTAATATGCCCGGGATCGGCGGCTTCGAGGCGACTCGCAAGCTGGTTCAAATGTATCCCGACCTGAAAGTTATCGTTGTCACCATCCATATGGATGATCCATTTCCATCACGTATGTTGCAGGCCGGTGCGTTGGGGTACCTCACCAAAGGTTGCGGCGTTGAAGAAATTATTACCGCCATCCGCGAAGTTTATTCCGGTCGCCGTTATATCAGTGCTGACATTGCCCAACAGCTGGCGCTTAAATTGATGCCCGGTGGTGAAGAGTCTCCGTTTGACGCCTTGTCACCACGTGAACTGCAGGTCATGTTGATGTTGACCCAGGGCACCAAGGTACAGGAAATTTCCGATAAGCTGTGTTTGAGTCCGAAAACCGTCAGTACTTACCGGCATCGCCTGTATGACAAACTGGGCGTCAGCAGCGATGTTGCACTAACGCGTCTGGCGATGCGTTATGGTGTGGTGGATGACGCACAGGAAGCCAACGTAAGCTAAGGAATAGTACCTGCCCCGGTAAAGGCCGCTCATATGGCGGCCGGCTTTGTTATATCAAGTGGCTTTGGTATATCGAGCAAAGGTAGAGGCATTAGCAAGAATTTGCCGGCAATAATACAATAATAAAGCAATCAGCAATCAGCAATCAGCAATCAGCAATCAGCAAACACAAACTTAAAGTTGTTCCTGGCAGACGAGGGTAATACCTCTGCCAGTGATTTTTCTGTTCCTCCTTATTCCAAAACGTTCGTGCGCCGTTAGGTCCCACCGGCGGCACCCCTGTTCCCCTTCAGAATATCAAACGCCCGGGCATTGCCTCCATTGATTTAACGCTTTGATCGGATTGCGTGTTGCGGAAACGATTTTTATGATAGCAGTCAATGACTTTCATCGCGGCGGTGACTAATTTGGTCGCAATGACGACCAACTTTTGCTAAAAACTGCTGCCTAATGATGTTAACCAAGTGGGCACCCATGAAAACCAATTTATCTATTACGTCTTTTGTGATGCGTCGACCGGTCGTTGTTGGGGGTATTGCCATTCTGTGTGGACTGGTATTACTGCTGCCATTACTGGCAAGCGCGGAAAAAGTTGATTATTCGCTGCCGGACATTAACGGTAAAACACGAAACCTCGCTGAATTCAGGGGCAAGTGGGTAGTGCTTAATTTTTGGGCCACGTGGTGTCCGCCGTGTTTAAAGGAGATTCCCGAACTGGTCGATTTTCATGAACAACACCACGACAAAGACGCCATGGTAGTTGGTGTTGATTTTGAAGATATAGATGTCGATGAGCTAAAGGAGTTTACGGAGAGTTACTTTATGAGTTACCCCATTTTGCGTAGCAAGCCCACCGCCAAAACGCCTTTTGGTGTTATTTCCGGACTACCGACCACCTTTCTGATTTCACCTTCCGGTGAAGTGGTGGCCAGGCAATCCGGGCCGGTGACCGGCAAAATGATTGAAGATTTTATCCAGCAACAATCAGGTTCGCAGACGAAATGAGACGGTTGGAACAAGGCATGAAAGTTAAACGCTTACCCATATTTGTATTCTTGACATTATTCATCAGTGTACTTGGCAGTGACGCCCTGGCTGCCGTGGGCCGCGATCCATACACTTATTTTTTTAACGATACCTTCGGGGACTTTTCCGAAGAACTTGCGAAGGCGAAGCAAGAAGGCAAGTCCGGCATACTGATATTTTTCGAACTGGATGAATGTCCTTTCTGTCATCGCATGAAGGAAACGGTATTAAACCAGCCCGAGGTGCAAAAATACTTCAGAAAACATTTTCTCAACTTCGCCGTGGATATCGAAGGCGATGTGGAGATTACCGACTTTAAGGGAAATGTCCGCACGCAAAAAGACTGGTCCACCAAGGTTAACCGTGTTCGTGCCACACCGGTATTTGCTATCTATAACCTGGATGGCAAGCAAGTGGTTCGCTATACCGGCGCCACCACCGGTATCCAGGAATTTATGTGGTTGGGTGAATATTATGTCAGTGGCGAATATAAAAATATGCGCTTTACTAAGTATAAGCGTATGAAGAAAAAGCAATAAATTTCTGGCTCTGATTTGGTGAAAATTATCCGCGACAGACTTGGTACCGCGAGCAGGGTAAGGCGGGGTGCGGCAGTGACAATAATCACGTTACTGTCGGTTCATTCTACTTTTGCAGACCAACCCTCCGCCAGCAGTAATGCTCCGTCACAGGTTAAACTGCCCGATCCACTGTCGCTGCGTTTTGCGCTGGAGCTGGACGTCGGGGAACATCCCCAGTTGCAGCGCGCGCAAGCCGATGTCGAACGCAAACAGGCCGAGAAACTGCGCGCCGGGTCCTACGACGACTTTACCGCCGGCCTGCAACTGGAAGCCCGCCAGATCGATCCCAGTCCCCTCGCGCCGGATCAGGACGAAAATGACAGTCAGGCCCATCTGTACCTGAGAAAACCTTTGTATGATTTTGGCCGCAGCAGTGCCGCGGACGAGGCCGCGGCGGCGGACTTGCAGGGCAGTCAATGGCTGTACACCGACGCGGTGAACCAGCGCAAAATCGTTATCATGTCGCGGTTTTTTGAGGTGCTGCTTGCCGATCTTACTTATGCCCGGGACAACGAAGCCATGTCCATCGGCTACGTGCGCTTCGATCGAGGCCGTACGCGCAACAAGCTCGGCCAGCTGTCCGACGTTAAACTCCTGGAACTGCAAAACACCTATCAACGGCTGCGGCGTAATTACTACCAAAGCCAGGCTGAGCAGCGCAACGCCCGGTCGCGGCTGGCCAATGCACTTAACAGGCCGGGTGAGCTGGTGTCCAATCTGATAACGCCGGATTTGCAGGTTCCGCTGGATAAGTTGCCCGACGTCAGCGAACTGCAGCAACAAGCCATCGATAATAATCCATTGATCAAGGCAATGCGCTTACAGGTTGCGGCGGCCCAACAACGTATCCGGCAAGCCCGCTCGGACCGCTATCCCACATTGAACGGCCAGGTGCAAATATCCGAATATGCCCGCCAGGGTGGCAGCTACGACGACTGGCGTGCCAGTATTGTACTTGATGTCCCGCTAATCACCGGAGATTCGGTCGACGCGCAGGTGGGACAGCGAACGGCCCAATTGCGCGAGGCAACGGCAAGCTTACGCCAGGCGCAAATGGCGGTTGGCCAGCAGGTGCTGGAAGCCTGGCAAACAATGCAAAGCCTGAAGGTCGGGCGTGAACAAACGTCGGTGCAGCAGGAGTTCCGGGAACTGGAACTGGACCGCAACCGAACCCTTTACCAGATGGAAGTGCAATCGGATCTGGGCGACGCTATGGTGAATATAACCGATGCCCGGCTACAAAAGGCCCGGGTGGAATATGATTTGGCCATACAGTGGGCAAAAATTCAGGCCCTGACCGGGCAAACCATCAAAATCCTGCAGGAGCAGAGCGATGACACTGCGCAATAACACATTGTTGTGCGTAACAGCGACGATCGTTATTTTTATGTCATGGGCGGTGCCGGCCTATACGGCGGAAATCGATTCCACATTGGAGTGGCACCAAAAGACGGTGTTAAGTACCCCGGTATCCGGCGTCATCAAATCCGTTAACGTGTCGCCGGGCGCCGTGGTGAACAAGGGTGATGTGTTGTTGCAGCTGGACGACAGGGCGTTGCGTGAAAACGTGGAAAAGGCCCAGGCCGAGGTCGAGCGCCAGGGGTTGCTCGAAGAAGAGGCGCAACGTGAACTGGACCGAACCATCGAACTGTATGAGCAAACGCTCATCGCCGATCACGAAAAACAACTGGCGATTATTGCCCATTCCGAAGCGCAGGCCAGTCACAAAGCGGCAAAAGCCGCTCTGGTCCAGGCCCAGATGGATCTTGAATACAGCGCCGTGCGGGCACCCTATGACGCAGTGGTTATTAAGCAACTTGCCCAGGTGGGTCAAACCATTGCCAGTATCACGACCATTACGCCGCTGGTCGAGGTGGCCGAACGAGGTATGATGTCCGCCACGGTTCAGGTGTCCGGCCGGACGGTGGATAGACTGAAATTGGGTGACAAGGTCAAGGTCAAGACCGGCGGCAAGGTTTACAACGGCGCCGTGGAAAGCATAGGATTGGAACCGGTGTCCGCCAAGAGCAGCAAGTACGCCGTGCGGGTTGCGTTTCCCACCCGGGGCAAGGTGCTGAGAGCCGGTCAAAGTGCAAAGGTGACGCTGCCATGAGCAACAAATGCATACGCTGTTATGTGTCGGGCCGCGTACAGGGAGTGTTTTTCCGGGCCTCGACCCAGGAACAGGCAGAACAGCGAGGCATTACCGGTTACGCCAGGAATCTCTCCGACCGCCGCGTTGAAGTTCTGGCCTATGGCGCCGAACGAGCCGTAGACGACCTGAAGGCCTGGCTGTGGGAAGGTCCCCGCCACTCGGAAGTTACCGACGTCCAGTGCGAAGCAGTGGATATCGGCTCTCCGCCAACCACATTTACCACCAAGTAATATACCAGTGCCTGATACTCTATCGCAGTTCCGTATATTTGTTGCGATTGTGGCGGTTTGTCCAGGGCTGCTTGTTGGTTTTCCTCAGCTCGCTATGGTTGGGTGAACACTGAATGGGTAAACAAACCTGATTGCCACACCTTCCAGCGCACGTTGTATTCCCGGGGATAGTGTGATCGCCCGCCGGCAATCAGGAACGGTACTTTTCTGCTATTAAATACTCCCATCTATAAAGTTTTCGCTGTAAGTGACCGAAATTATAGTCACTGACGGGAAAGATTTTTTCGATCAACTTACACAAAGGAATCCGGGTTCATAATGGAACTCTATCAAATACATACCAAGATCCTCACGCCTTTTATGAACGAAACGGTCAGCGCCTTGCAGGCAATGGCGGGGGTCGAGGGAAAAATCGGCAAGTCAACGCTGGAAAAACCAAACGAGTTTTCTTTTCAGGGGTTCGCCGTGGCGGTTGTCGCCAAAACCTACGGCAGTATCGAAGGTAAGATCCTGATGCATTACTCCGATGACATGGCATTAAAGATTGGTAAGCGCGTACTGGCCGGGATGCTGGGAGAAGAACCCACTGCTACCGAAATGAACGATGATATCAGCGAAGCCGTGACGGAATTTGCCAATACCATCATAGGGCTGGCCACCCGGTCCTTGTCACAGTCCGATTTACGTATCAAATTTACACCGCCTATTTTCATTCATAGCGAAGCGGATATGGAAGTATTGATGGAGGGTGTAAAAGAAATACTCACGGTTCCCATTGCTGTACCTGATCTGGGTGGTTTTTCATTTAGTTATCTTCTTCATAAATCAGTGGAGTAATACCATGCTGGACAAAAATGCCACGATTATGGTTGTTGACGATATGCGGGTAATGCGCAAGTCAATTATGATGTTTCTCAAGGCGCTGGGGTATTCGGACTTCATCGAGGCGGAAAACGGAGCAGAGGCAATCAGCAAATACCAATCCAATAATGTGGATTTGGTGTTTATGGATCTTGTCATGCCTATTCAGGACGGCTACCAGGCATTGAAAGCCATCAAGCAGGGTGACGAATCCGCCATGGTCGTAATGCTGACTTCCATCGCCGACCAGCATATTCTGGACAAGTGCATGAACAAGGGTGCCCTGGGTTACATCCACAAGCCATTAACAGCAGAAACGGCGGAACAGAAACTCACCGACGTGCTGGAGCAAGTGGCCTGAGCGCAAATCCCGCCTGATTTCGCTTTTTGCAGCGCTGTTCGAGTCCGTGTTATTGGTCTTATAACCGGGCGGCAGCGTCGGCATACCTCGCTTTCCTCTCTTAATCATTGTCCCATAAATCGGAAATCCCGTTGGGAAAAATGGGGATTTCCGGGAATATTCACCGGCATTGCGGCATGCTGATCATCGTAGTGCCAAGCACATCACAAAAATATTCCCTTGGTTGTCCCATACTTTATGTCAGGGAGAGTGGATATCCAGGATTGACGGGCGAGTTAACGATGCCCGATTCGTTCCACATCCGGAAATAAACTTACAGCCAGAAAGCGGTATTGTTATGAAGAAAATTCTAGTGATCAATTCCAAGGGTGGATGCGGCAAAACCACGCTGGCGACTAATCTTGCCAGTTACTATGCCTACCACGGCGAGAAAGCGGCATTAATGGACTACGACCCACAAGGGTCCAGTATGCAATGGTTGAAGTTGCGGCCTCACCATTTAAACTCCATTCACGGCGCCAACGCGGCCAGGCGGGCGGGGAATGTGATACGAAGCTGGCAAATGGTGATACCCCGTGATGTGGATAAACTCATCATCGACGCCCCAGCCGGGATCGACGGTATTCTCATGCAGGAACTGGTACAACGGGCTGACAGCATCGTCATTCCCGTGGCCCCGTCACCGGTGGATATCCATGCCACCTCGGATTTCATCCGGGACCTGTTTCTCATCGGCAAGGTCCGCACCCACAAAACGGAGCTGGTGGTCATTGCCAATCGCGTCAGAAGCCACGTGCCCTTATACGAACCGCTGAAGAAATTCTTAACGTCCTTGAACATTCCCTTTATCGGTACCCTCACCGATACCGATAATTTTGTGGAAGCCATGGGAATGGGAATGGGTATATCGGAAATGGATTTCGAAAAAACATTGACGGAGCGTATGGAGCTTCAGCCGCTCATCGACTGGCTCGGTGACCCGATAAAAAAGGACAAGGAACTGGCGGAGCTGTTTGACGAAAAATCCGTTGCCTTTTGTTGAAGCAGTAAATTTGTTGCATTCATAAAAAAGCGTCGGTCAGTTCCGAGATACATTGCACTGCCTGATCCCGGCGTTTTGCTATTGCCTTCCTGTGAAAAATCCCTGCGAAGGGGATAAATGTCTCCCCGTTGGCGTTCGCCAGCGAATCGTATCTTAAATTTATTCCAATGGTATGCTTAAATGAGTGATTGGTTGCGTGGCCTCAACGTGTCGTGTTGGCGGGCTCCGTTGAATTCCAGTCGTCGCTAGTCGCTAATAGCTAGTCGTCATTATTAGCGCCGGTTGTTATCATATACCGGTTGGTTCAGGTAAATTCAATGACACATAATGCGCGTTCCCGAGCCGATATGCCCTGCGAACTGGTGAGCTGGGAACGATTCAATGTATTGGCTCGTACCCTGGCAAGGCAGATTCATGACAGCGGTGATCCGATCGACCTGATCATTGGCATCGGGCGTGGCGGTTACTTGCCGGCTCGGATGGTGTCCGACATGCTGGGTATTATGAATCTGGCCTGCTTTAAAATTGAGCACTACCACGGTTCGGTGAAATCAAAAGCAGCGTTTGTCCGCTATCCCCTGGTTGCCGATGTGAATGAGCAGCATATTTTGCTGGTGGATGACGTCAGTGATTCAGGCGACACGTTTCACGTTGCCCTGCAGCATATCGAGTCGCGGGGTAAACCAAAACAGGTAAAAACCGCGGTATTGCACCATAAGACCGTATCCGCGTTTGAACCGGATCATTACGCGGCCGTGGTAAAGAAGTGGCGCTGGATTGTTTATCCGTGGGCGGTTACCGAGGACCTGGCAGTATTGATTGGCGCTTTTGAGCCGGCGACCCGCGATAGAGAAACTATCCAACGCCAGTTGCTGGCACACCACGGCATCGAGCCGTCTGTTGAACAGATCGAGGATGCGTTGGCATTGATCGTCTAGTTCAACGAAGAGCCGCAGAATCGCAAAGATCCGTTAAAACAAGACATATCCGCTATTTGTACAAAAATGCTGGTTACATTGAATTCTACCGGCAAGAGCGTATTACTTGTTGTCGGCCGAATCGGAAGTATTGCCGCCAATCGGAACGAACAAAGCAGGACATGGGTATTTACCAGGTTTTGAAAACTTTGCGTCTTGGCGCCTTTGCGTTGAGACTGTTTTTATTTTGCAGGTTTAAGAAAAAGGCAGGTAACTATGTTGACCCAGTATCAAAATATAGAGCCCTTCGTTACCAAGGATGGTTCGCAAATCCGCGAATTGATGCATCCACGCAGTCACGATGTGGTTAAACAAAGCCTGGCCGAAGCGACCGTTGCCGAAGGCGGAGAAACGCTGTTGCACAAACACAGCCAGACCGAAGAGCTTTACCATATTACCCAGGGGCAGGGGATGATGCGGCTGGGCGAAGAGACTTTCGCGGTGAAAACCGGTGACACGGTTTGTATTGCGCCGGGTACGCCACATAACATCCGCAATACCGGCAATGAACCCTTGAAAATATTATGCAGTTGCTCACCGCCCTACCGGGACGATGACACGGTATTGATTGAAAGTTAATGAGGGAACGGCTAGCGTTTGAACCAGCGGTTTTGCAGCTTGGTCAGAACCTTGTTGGGATATTTCATCCTTCCCAGGCTGCCGTTGTAGCGGGCCAGTGCCCTCGTCAGGTCGCCTTTTTCCCTGTCGAGATAATGCCGCAGAATCGTGCAGCCGAAACGCAGGTTGGTTTTGATATCGAAAAGGCTGTCATCATTATGGCCGATTTCCTTCAACCAGAATGGCATAACCTGCATCAGTCCCTGGGCGCCCACCGGCGATATGGCCCAGCGGTTAAACAGGCTTTCCACGTGGATGACGGATAACACCAGTTCCGGCGGCAGGTGAGCGCGCTTGGCCTCGTAATGAACGTTTTTCAGAAAATAGATACGTTTTTCAGGATCCGGGATATACTTTTTTAGCCGGTTTGACATATCACTTAACCAGACTTCCGCGTCAAAACGATCTTTGAAACTGTCGGTGGAATTGGCGGCCTTGAGCAGCATGGCACGTAGTTCATCGTCCACTGGCTGGCGTTTGGCCGCTGCAGCTGGCAGGATTAAACCCGCAAAGAGCCACAGCGCCATGGCCGTCATCAGTGCATGGCGGATCGATCGAGGCAGGGGATAATCGGTGGTTGTCGCCACTAATTTCATGGTTAAACCTCATAACCTATTGTTAATCAAAATAAGCTATCCGGCCAGGCAGCTCCGGCCGGTGGTGGCCTTGGGATAATTATAGCCGGATTTTACCCTTCAGAAACGGAACAATATCACTCAGCGGCAGGTTTTGCGCCTCGGTGTCGCGACGGCCCTTGTACTCCACTTCGCCGGCGTCCAGTCCCTTTTCACTGAATACCACGCGATGGGGGATGCCGATGAGCTCCATGTCTGCGAACATCACGCCCGGTCGCTCCTTGCGGTCGTCCAGCAATACGTCAATGCCGTTGTCCTGCAATTCCCGGTATAACTTATCGACCGCTTCGCGCAACCGTTGAGATTTATGCATATTAATGGGAACCAGTACCAGGTGAAACGGCGCGATAGCTTCATTCCAGATAATACCGCGCTCGTCGTGGTTTTGTTCGATGGCGGCCGCCACCACCCGGCTGATACCGATGCCGTAACAGCCCATGGTGGGCACTACCGCCTTGCCGGCTTCGTCCAGCACGTTGGCGTTCATGGATTTACTGTATTTGTCACCCAACTGGAAAATGTGGCCCACCTCGATACCGCGCTTGATTTGCAGGGTGCCTTTGCCGTCGGGGCTGGGATCGCCTTCCACGACGTCGCGGATGTCGGCGGTATCCGGCGCCGGTAAATCACGGCCCCAGCTGACGCCCGTTAAATGTTTGTCATCGATGTTGGCGCCGCAGACGAAATCACTCATTGCTGCCGCGCTGTGATCGGCAATCACGGGGATTTTCAGGCCTACCGGTCCAATGGAGCCGGGATCGCAGCCGGTTGCGGCACGCACTTCCTCATCAGTGGCGAAACAAAGGGGCGCTGCCACCACGTCCAGTTTCTCCGCCTTAACGGCGTTCAAACTGTGGTCGCCTCGCAACACCAGCGCGACCACGTCATGGCCGCTGTCCTCATCAGCTTTGACGACCAGGGTTTTCACGGTGGCGGTAACGGGTACGTTAAGAAATTGGCTCACCTGCTCAATGGTATGTTGTCCCGGTGTGTCCACGGTGTTTAATTCAGCAGCGGGTTCCACTCGCTGGGTTGCGGGGGGAAGTGCCTCGGCCAGTTCCACGTTGGCCGCGTAGTCGCTGTCGGTACTGAAGGCGATGGCGTCTTCGCCGGATTCGGCCAGCACATGAAATTCATGGGACGTGCTGCCGCCAATACTGCCGGTGTCCGCCAGCACCGGACGATAGTCCAGCCGCAATCGGTCGAAAATGTTGCAGTACGCCTGGTGCATGCGTTCATAGGTTTGCTGCAGTGAGGCATCATCCATATGAAAGGAGTAGGCGTCTTTCATAATGAATTCCCGTGCCCGCATGACCCCGAACCGGGGGCGGATCTCGTCACGAAACTTGGTCTGGATCTGATAAAAGTTGATGGGCAGTTGTCTGTAACTGCGCACTTCGCGGCGGAACAGGTCTGTTATGACTTCTTCGTGCGTCGGACCAAAACAAAACTCGCGGTCGTGGCGGTCGTGCAGGCGCAGCAACTCCGGGCCATATTGCTCCCAGCGGCCGGACTCCTGCCACAGTTCCGCCGGTTGCACCGCAGGCATTAATACCTCCTGTGCGCCCGCCCGGTTCATTTCGTCGCGGACGATGTATTCCACTTTGCGCAGGATGCGCAACCCCAGTGGTAACCAGGTGTATAGACCGGCGGCCAGCTTACGGATCATGCCGGCGCGCAGCATTAGTTGATGGCTGATGATTTCAGCGTCGGAGGGCGTTTCCTTAACGGTGGCCAGTAGCAGTTCGGAGGTGCGCATAGTGTTAACAGTGGCTGTAGTTGATTATGAGTTGATCAGGTGTTTTTGAACAAACAGGGATTGTAGCCGGTGCATATAGCCAAGGTCTATACCTGTTTGGCAAACCCGGTGCCCGGGCGCGATACCAGTAACCGATGACGCGCAGGCAGGGTGACAACCGGGGCCTGGACCCTGGACGCAACTAATGTCACTGCAACAATGTCACTGACCAGGCCTGCTGGCACAAAGGTTATCAGCCGGTTTTCGGCCCCGTTGATGTTGAAGCGTTAACGGACGATTTCGATGGCAGTGACAAAGCGGATTTCCTTAAAGCGCTTGTTTAACGCGTAGCTTTGAAAATCCGTCATCACGGACCCGCCTTCCCAGGTAACCATATCGTTGCGCTTGACGTTAATGACGCTGGAGGCCACCCAGAAAGTTTCACCATCGTTTTCCAGCTTCATGTAGGTGTAGCCGCCGCCACGCATGGCGTTAATGACTTTACCTTTGGTGGGAGGCCCCTGCGTGGTTTCCGAGGCTGGCTGGGTTTTGGATTTGGATTCCGTGAAAAAATCCGAACAGCTTGCCGACATGAGGAAAAAGGCCAGAATCGCTAGTTTTCCAATGGACTTTTTGCCAACGGATTTCATGCGAGTTGCTCCTGCAAATTGACTCACCAAAACAGAGATCCTTGTGTCTTACCACTGCGGTTAGCGCAACGGTAATACTGTTTTGGATGTTCCTTGATTAGTCATTTCGGGCTTAGGGACGTTTAAAGACGCCGTTATCGTTATGCTTTTAAACCCGAATGTCCCACGATCGTCGTATTACTACCGTACTATGCACTACTGTACCTGGAGGCGCTTTGAGCGGTACCCGGATTGTGACTGTCGATGTCCTGCTGGCGTTTGGCCGAGTGCCAATCCTTGGGTCTCCATGAGGCTTAACCAGGCTATGCTGATTCCCAGCACCGTGAGCGCCAGCCATGAGCACCACACGAGCACCAATAGTGAATAAGTACAACGAGTTAGTACAACACTGAAGTTGCCGCTGCTAGGTTACCACAGCGCGATTTGATCGACTATACCGTCACTCGCTCTCCGGTATAGTTTAGTTCGCTATTTTCAATATGCTAACAAAATGATGGGTTGGTATGGTGGATTAATGCTCAAATCGCATGGACAGGTCCACGGCTTCAACGTCCTTGGTGAGGTCACCCACGGATATGAAATCCACACCGGTTTGCGCTATTTCACGGATATTGTCCAGTGTGACGCCGCCCGACGCCTCTAATTGGGCGCGTCCCTCATTGATGCTGACGGCCTGCCGCAGTTGTGTCACCGGCATATTATCCAGCAACAGCCGACTGGCGCCGGCCTCCAGCGCACGTTCCAGCTGCGCCAGGGTTTCCACTTCAATTTCGATGAGCAACCCGGCGTCCGATTGTTGCGCCTGCGCAATGGCGGCTTCCAGCGAACCGGCGGCTTCGATGTGATTTTCCTTGATGAGAATGCCGTCGTACAACCCCATGCGATGATTAACACAACCACCACAGCGCACGGCGTATTTTTGCGCCTGTCGCAGTCCCGGAATGGTCTTGCGGGTGTCCAGTACGCGGGCGCCGGTGCCTTCGACGGCGCGAGCGTAACGTTGTGCCCGCGTGGCGGTGCCGGACAGCGTTTGCAGGAAATTCAGCGCGGTGCGTTCGCCGGCCAGCAAGGCCCGGGCCGGTCCGCGCAGTTCACACACCAGCTGATCGGCGGCGACAGTCTCGCCGTCTTTTACGTGCCAGTTCAGCGAAACGCGTTTATCCAGCTGGCGGAACACTTCATCGACCCAGGGCGCACCGCAAATGACCGCCTGCTGGCGGCAGATAACGCGCGCACGTGACGCCTTGTGCTGATCGATAAGGCGGGCGGTGATATCGCCGCTGCCGATATCTTCGTCCAACGCCCGGCGCACAGTTTCGGCAATCGCCAGGTCCGTTGTCGTACTGGCTTGTGTCATACCGGCTTGACCAATTGCAATACGATGAACCGGTAGCGCAGGGAACCATTTAATAACGCTTCATTGGGGGTGCTGGTGAAGTACTGTTTGTCCAGTTGCATAAAGGTCCTGCGGAACAGGAAGGAGCCGATTTTCGACAATACGGGATTGTTGGTTTGTAGATACTGGCTGATGGTCTGGCCGGCGGGTTTGAGCCGGGTTTTCAGAAAATCATCCAGCAGGGCCACGTTAGGCGCCACATACTCGGTAATGTCATCATCGCGTAACAACGTGAACGGGCTTTGTTCCACCCAGCGGTAAAACTCGTCCAGTGGTTGTTGCATGGCGTTGTTCACGGCGGCCGTGGCTTGTTCAGCGGAAAACAAATCGCAGATGATGACCAGTCCGCCCGGTTTTAGCAGTTTCTGGGTCTTGGGAAAAGCACGCTGCATGGGGATATGACTGAAACTTTCATTAAAAAAAATCACATCGTAGTACTGTTGATAAATTTGTTCAGGAAAGTCTTCGAATTTCAGTTCGAAGACTTTGGACGTGCTGTCGGCAAGATCCGCCAGGCGACGTTTGACCCGTGATATCAAAAACGAGGAAGGACTGACCGCATCGATCTGATAACCTTGCTGCGTCAGTAATGCCAGGATGTGCCCGCTGCCGCAGCCAACGTCCAGCACATGGGTTTCGTTTTGCGCCGGATCGGGCAATTCGGAAGCAATGAGATTGGCAAACCGGCGTTGTGCGACGGCGAGATTATCGAAACTGAGTTCCAGTTCATCATCCCAGAGTCCGTAATGCAGATCATCGATCCCCAGCAGTTGCTGCCCCAACGCCAGCCCCAGTTCCTGCCCGGTCATTTTCAGTTTTGCCAATGACGTCTTTCCTTTGTGATGTCGGTTTTGTGGAAATAGTACTGGGTTCGACATAGCCTTACAAGGTGTCTGGCTTGCGCGAAGGGGGAACTTTGGGACAGGTTAACCGGTCTCGGCCTGATAATGGCGTTGCTGCTTTGTTGCAGACTGCGGTGTAAGCCAGAGATTTTTCGCCCGTGATATCCTTAAACACCCTTACCCCAGACCGGGCGCTGGTTTATATTTCAGGTCATTGTGGGGTTCGTTATTCACCATACAGATCAATAAAACGGAGTTGGCAGTTGCAGTTGTGATTGAATTTCGGGATGCGCTCATCGCAGGGACGATAGTGGTTCTATTGACCGCCGGCGTGATGTACCTTGTCTTTGGCCGGTGGGAACAATACAGTTCCGCCGACTGGGGCGGACGTTTTAAAAACCGGTTAGCCGGACTGTTATGCCGTTTCGTCTACTTTTATCACCGGCTGCGATTCTCGCCGATACCCTTACCGGAAAAAGGCGGTGCGGTGGTGGTATCCAACCATGTATCCGGCCTTGATCCTTTATTGCTGATTGCCGCCAGTCGGCGACCGCTACGGTTTGTCATCGCCCAGGAGCAGTACCAGCGTTTCGGTCTGCAATGGCTTTTCCGGCTGGCCGGTTGTATTCCCGTGGACCGTTCCAGGCGGCCGGAATGGGCCATGCGCGCCGCCTTGCGGGCGCTCAACGATGGCGAGGTGGTGGCGCTGTTTCCCCACGGTAAGATTCACCTGGACTCGGATCCGCCCATCAAAATCAAGGGCGGCGCGGTCCGGTTGTCGCAACTGTCCGGTTGTCCCGTTTATCCGGTGCGCCTTGAAGGCGTGCATGGGGAGGGCCATACCGTTTTAGCGGTGTTTATCCGCAGCAAAGCCCGGCTTATTCCGGAGCCGCCCATGGTTTGCCAGCCCCACCATTACGCTGAAAATCTGCACAAGGTGCAGGAGCTTATCGAGACGCCGGCGCCGGCGTCGCTGGGCCGTGACATTCAGGAAAAAGACGATATTGCCTGATATTGGTTGAAAGTCGCCGGCATGCCCCTATGTATTGGGTATGAATTGCTTGGGATTTACCCAACCCAATGTTTGTGACACCCCGGAGATAGATAGATGCGAATGGATAAACTGACCAGTAAATTTCAGGAAGTCCTGGCGGACGCCCAGAGTCTCGCCGTGGGACGGGATCATCAATATATTGAACCCGTTCACGTCATGGCGGCCATGCTTGACCAGGAAGGCAGCACCGTCCGCCATGTGTTAACCCGGGCCGGGGTAAACGTTAATAGTCTGCGCTCGCAACTGGGCGAGGCCCTGGATGCATTGCCGCAGGTACAGGGTATTGCCGGTGATGTGAATATCTCTCGTGATCTGGGTCGGGTGCTCAATGTCACGGACAAGCTTGCTCAGCAACGCAACGATCAGTACATCTCCAGCGAACTGTTTTTACTGGCGGCGGTGGATGACAATGACAAACTGGGCGAACTGCTACGCAAACTGGGTGCCTCCAAATCTCCCATCGAAAAAGCCATCGACGAGATCCGCGGCGGTCAGGCCGTGGATGATCCCAATGCCGAGGAGCAACGCCAGGCATTGGATAAATACACCATTGATTTAACCGAGCGTGCCGAACAGGGCAAGCTCGATCCGGTTATCGGCCGTGACGATGAAATCCGCCGCACCATCCAGGTATTGCAGCGCCGCACCAAAAACAATCCGGTACTCATCGGTGAACCCGGTGTGGGTAAAACCGCCATCGTGGAAGGACTGGCGCAGCGTATCGTCAATGGCGAAGTGCCGGAAGGCCTGAAAAACAAACGTCTGCTGGCCCTGGATATGGGCGCCCTGATTGCCGGTGCCAAGTTTCGCGGTGAGTTCGAGGAACGTTTGAAAGGCGTGTTGAAAGACCTGGCCAAGCAGGAAGGGCAGATCATTCTGTTTGTCGACGAGTTACATACCATGGTCGGTGCCGGCAAAGCCGAAGGCGCCATGGACGCCGGCAACATGCTAAAGCCGGCTTTGGCGCGCGGTGAGTTGCACTGTGTGGGCGCCACCACATTGAACGAATACCGCGAGTATGTGGAAAAAGATGCGGCGCTGGAACGCCGCTTCCAGAAAGTGCTGGTGAATGAACCCAGTGTCGAAGACACCATCGCCATATTGCGCGGCCTGAAGGAAAAATACGAAGTGCATCATGGGGTGGATATTACCGACCCCGCCATTATTTCTGCGGCAACCCTGTCGCAACGCTATATTACTGATCGCCAGTTGCCGGACAAGGCCATTGACCTGGTGGACGAAGCCGCCAGCCGTATTCGCATGGAAATCGATTCCATGCCCGAGGAAATGGACCGGCTGGACCGGCGGTTGGTGCAATTGAAAATTGAACGCGAGGCGCTTAAAAAGGAAAGCGACGAAGCATCCAAACGCCGCCTGGGTGACCTGGAAAAGGAAATTAACAAGCTGGAAAAGGAATATTCAGACTTCGAGGAGATCTGGAAAGCCGAGAAAGCGGCGGTCCATGGTTCGCAACATATCAAGGAACAGCTGGACCAGGCGCGCAAGGAAATGGAAGCCGCCAATCGCGCGGGTGATTTAACGCGCATGTCGGAATTACAGTATGGCCGTATTCCGGAACTGGAGAAACAACTGGCCGCTGCTTCCCAGGCTGAACAAACCGAGATGAAATTGCTGCGTAATAAGGTCACCGAAGAGGAAATTGCCGAAGTGGTCTCCAAGTGGACCGGCATTCCAGTTTCCAAGATGCTGGAAGGCGAGCGCGAAAAGCTGTTGCGCATGGAAGAGGAACTGTCAAAACGCGTCGTCGGTCAACAGGAAGCGGTGAAGGCTGTTTCCAATGCTATTCGCCGCTCCCGTGCCGGGTTGTCGGATCCCAACCGGCCCAACGGCTCGTTCCTGTTCCTCGGACCCACGGGTGTGGGTAAAACCGAGTTAACCAAGGCGCTGGCGGAATTTTTATTTGATACCGAAGACGCTATGGTACGTATCGACATGTCGGAATTTATGGAAAAACATTCCGTGGCCCGCCTGATCGGGGCGCCGCCGGGATATGTCGGTTATGAAGAAGGTGGTTATCTCACCGAAGCGGTGAGGCGCAAACCTTACTCTGTCATCTTGCTGGACGAAGTGGAAAAGGCGCATCCGGAAGTGTTTAACATATTGCTTCAGGTGCTGGATGATGGCCGGTTAACGGATGGTCAGGGGCGCACCGTGGATTTTCGCAATACCGTCATCGTGATGACATCCAACCTGGGATCACAACTGATTCAGGAGTTGTCCGGCGAGGAGCGCTATCAGGATATGAAAACGGCGGTAATGGATGTCGTCGCCCAGCAGTTTCGGCCCGAATTCATTAACCGCATTGACGAGACCGTGGTGTTTCATCCCCTGGGCAAGGATCAAATACGCGCTATTGCCGGTATTCAGTTGGAATATCTTCGCCACCGCCTGGAAGATCGCGATATCCATTTGCAGTTCACCGAGGCCGCTCTGGATAAACTGGGCGAGGCCGGTTACGATCCGGTGTATGGCGCACGGCCGTTGAAGCGCGCCATTCAAAACAACATTGAAAATGAACTGGCGCAAACGATTCTGGCCGGTGAGTTCGTCCCCGGCGACACCATATCTGTGGATGTTGAAAGCGGGCAGTATGTTTTCAACAAGCAGCAACAAAGCCGCACCTCCGCGGCATAATCAAACGCATAGCGTTGACCGGCTGACCGTCATGGCACAGCCGGTTGGCACCTTCCTCTCCTGGATGTAATATTCCTTGCCGGATTAGGCTATAGGTTGTCTCGGCAAGTACTTGTGGCACAATGATGTGGCGTGGCTATAAACGTGCCTGATTGCCCGGGATATTGTTCGGCTTGCCATGTGGCACGAGATTGTCATGGCTCGAAGATTGTCGCTGGTTGTTCCGGAGCCACATTCGGCCGTTATATAGACGACACGCAGTTGTTTTTTTCGTTAATATTTCCCTAATTCAGATATCTATCAAAAATTTAGGCTATATTATAATCAATTCTCAGGAAAATACGCCCGGGTGTTTCTAATCAATAAAATCATATAACTCATACCGAAATCTGATAAAGTAAATTCATGTGGAAACAGAAGATCAGCGCAGGCCTGGTGGTGGGTTTTACGGTCGCTCTTTTGCTGATGATTGTCATCTTTGCAGTTGGCCTGACCGGCATGTCTGCCATACAAAAACGTCTTAAAGGCATCGCTGAAAACCAGAACGTCAAAACCGAACTGGCAACCTCAATGCGTTACGCCGCCCGAGAACGCATGTTAAGCCTGTACCGTATGCTGTTGCTGGATGATCCGTTTGAGCGTGATGACGAGTTTATGGTGTTTAACCGCTTCGCTCTGGATTTTATCACCGCGCGCAACCAGCTGAAAAAAATGCAGCTAAGCCCTAAAGAACGGACGCTTTTGGATGAGCAGGGCACGCTAACGCAGGAAGCGGTGCGTTTACAGGAAAAGGTTATTGATTTCTCCTACAACGACGAAATTGATAAAGCCAAACAATTGCTTTACGACAAAACCATGGCGGCGCAGGAACGGGTTTTCCGTAAACTGAATGAACTGACCAGAATCCAGCGCGTTGCAACCCGCAAGGCCGTTGAACAATCGACCCACGAATATTTGCGCACCCGGGACCTGATGTACGGGTTCGGTTTTACCGCGTTTTTGATTGCCATTGTAGTGGCCTATGTAGTGATACGGCGTACGGCAAGCACCGAGTCCACATTGTTCCGGCAAAAAGAACGGGTGCAGGTTACCTTGAATTCCATTGGCGATGGCGTTATCACCACCGATGCCGACGGTAAAGTGGACTACATGAATTATGTGGCCAGTAGCCTGACGGGTTTTTCCAATGAAGAGGTCAGGGGACGGGACCTGTTTGATGTGCTCACCCTGGTTAACGATGATGGTTTTCCGCCCGACGACAATCCGGTGCTCAAAGCGATCAGTGAGCAACGTATTATCGATAATTACGAACCCATGACCCTGGTGCGGGAAAACAGCGGTAACTACGCCGTGGACCTCAGCGCGGCACCGATCCGGGACTACGATGGCAGTATCGTGGGGGCGGTGCTGGTGTTTCGCAATATGACCGCGATCCGTGACATGGCCAACCAGATGGCCTACCAGGCCACCCACGATTCGTTAACCGGGTTGATTAACCGCGATGAATTTGAGCGGCGCCTGGTGGAAGCCATCAATGTGGCGCGCAGCAATAAGGAGGAACATGTGCTTTGTTACATGGACCTCGATCAATTTAAAGTAGTCAATGACACCTGTGGTCATATCGCCGGTGATGAACTGCTTAAGCAGTTAACCGTGTTGTTGCATCGCAAAATCCGCAAGTCGGACACCCTGGCCCGGTTGGGTGGTGATGAATTTGGCATCCTGTTTCTGGACTGCAAACTGTACAAGGCAAAACAGATTATCTATGTATTGCGCAACGCCATTAACGAATTTCGTTTTGCCTGGGGCGACAAATCTTTCGAAGTGGGCGTGAGCGTCGGTGTCGTATCCATTAATCGGGAATCCGGCGGTGTAACGGAAATTCTAAGCGCCGCGGACTCGGCGTGCTTCGCGGCGAAAGATCTGGGGCGCAACCGCGTTCATATATACGAGCCGGATGACAAAGTGTTATCGCAACGCCGGGGTGAGATGCAATGGCTGCCCCGGATACGCGATGCCCTGGAGAATGACAGGTTTCAGCTGTTTTTTCAGAAGTTCGTGCCTATCCAGAAATCCGGCAGCAAATACAATATCGAACTGTTGATTCGCATGCTCGATGACGACGGCAATATTGTTCCGCCCATGGCCTTTTTACCGGCCGCGGAGCGCTACGATTTAATGCCCGCCATCGACCGTTGGGTAATCGATTATGCGTTTTCCCACTTGCAACAATATCAGCGTGAGAATATGCACGATAATTACCTGTGGACGATTAATATCTCCGGGCAATCGTTAAGTGATGAAAATTTTCTGGACTACGTGCAGGCAAAAACCCAGCAATATGACATTCGCCCAGCCCTGGTGTGTTTCGAGATTACCGAAACGGTTGCCGTGTCCAATTTGAGTGATGCAACCCACTTGATAACCGCATTGAAGGAAACCGGCTTTTATTTTGCGTTGGATGACTTTGGCAGTGGGTTGAGTTCGTTTAACTATCTCAAACACCTGCCGGTGGATTTTCTAAAGATCGATGGCAGTTTTGTCAAAGACATGCTGGAAGATCCCATCGACTACGCCATGGTGGAGTCCATTAACCAGATTGGGCATATCCTCGGACTGAAGACCATCGCGGAATTTGTGGAAGACACTGAAACCTTGCAAAAACTAAAAGAGTTGAAGGTGGATTACGCCCAGGGTCATGCCATTCATAAACCCGAACTGCTGGATTTTCACAACGAAAAAGCCGCGCAGCTGTAGCCGGTTGATCGTAAAATACCGATTCCCGCCATTACTGTCTCACACCTATTGCCGGTAAAAGGATAAACAGCGATATTTGCAGGTTTTTTGCCAAGCCACTGATCCGATGGAACGGTTTTCAATGTCGGACAATGAGATCTGTGTAAAAAGACAGCCGGTAATGATGTGCGGCATTTAACGTAAACCCACGACCTGGCCGGAATCGGAAACCTTGTCTGCCAGCAATGTTTGCAAAACATTTTCGATTTTGTTGTAGCGGCCTTCGCCAATAAACCGGTAACGAATAACGCCCGTTTTGTCCACGATGTACATAGCGGGCCAGTAACGGTTGGCAAAGCGGCGCCAGATTGTAAAGTCATTGTCAATGGCTACGGGATAAGTTATGGCGTGCTCCTTGACATAGTCGCGGACATTGTCAAAGTTACGCTCGTGGTCGAACTCCGGTGAATGCACGGCCACAACTTCCAGTCCCTTTGTTCGGTATTTTTGATACCAGGATTTCACGTAGGGTTCGACGTTTCTGCAATTGTGGCAACCGAAAGTCCAGAATTCCACGATCACGACTTTTCCCTTTAAAGTATCCCAATTCAAGGGTTTGGAGTTGATCCACCGCTCGGCGCTTATATCAGGGGCCGGTGCGTTAAGCGCTGTCGCCGCAGATATTTTACTGCCCACAAAAGCCAGCGTTAAAACGGCCGCCAGTAATAAGATTAATCCGTTGCGCATATTTTTCCTTATCCGTTTTAGTCACTTACAGTATGTTCTACAATGTTGACGGTCGTCATGGTACGACCGTCATTGATAATAGAAACTGTAGCGAGGTCGGGTCACACCGGCGTCACGTAAATATCACGGGAGTATCACAAACCGCCGCCAGCCAGTCGCTGAGGCGCGTTTATTTCGCCATATTAAAGGACGTGGTGAATCGCGTATAATCCACCGTTGGTCTGTTAAAAAATTCGTAATAAGTAAACGACTCAAGCCAGAGAATCTAAACGAAATAATCCAAACGTAGTGATCGGGAACCGTATTAACATGAAGTCAGATGCCGATAAGTTGTTAAAAAAACACAAAAACCTGACGCACTCGGAAATGCTGAAAGTCAATTCCCACGTGCAAAGGAAAGTGGATGACTGGATATTGAATACCGTTATGGTGGACGGTTTCGATGTGCCATTCAAATTCAAGCGAAAAAAACAGTATAAAAACCTGAAAGGGGCCCGCGTCAACTTAACGTATTACCCCGATAGCGAGATAGTGGCGGGGCTTGAGTTTGAAATCATGAAGGTAGTGCGAATCAAGGTGGCCTGATACGGTGTATCCGCCGGGCCGGAAATTTTCTTGTCCAAGGGAGGATATCGATGAAAATACAGGGCTCCTGTTACTGCAAGGCCGTTACCTATACCGCCTGGTCACAAACGCCGTATCCTTATATGCGCTGTTATTGTTCCTTTTGCCGTAAAACCGGTGGCAGTGGTGGTTATGGCATCAACATTATGGCGCAGGCCGATTCATTGTCGGTAACCGGTGATCACAACATGCTGTATCACCACGGCATGGAGCATGACTCCGATACGGACCAGTTAATTGAAAACGAAAACCGACGCTATTTTTGCCGGCACTGTGGCAGTCCGCTTTGGGCGGCGGACCCGCGTTGGGCTCGCTGGATTTATCCATTTGCAGGCAGCGTCGATACACCACTGCCCAGGCCGCCGGAGATCGTGCATATCATGCTGGATTTTGCCGTCCCCTGGATTGACATTCCATCTGGTGCCCAGCATCGGCAATTTGCCCGTTACCCGGATGAAAGCGTGCAGCAATGGCACGAGCGTCACGGATTGCTGGAAGCCTAGTCGAATCGCTGAGTCTGCGAAGATACAGGATCTCATTTAAGCGCTGTACCTTGGTCCTGGTACAGAGCAATTTCAAAAACGGATTTTACGATTAATCCGGCAATTTGGATGTTGTCGTGAACTCGTTGCCGGTGGTGTTGCAATGGGTGTAGTGCGATGAATGAATGTGATGCGATTGAATAAAAAGTAGCTATTATTAATACATACGATACCGGTCTATTTGTTCCACTTCGTCGACGATAATCTATCTTAGCCATGAATAAGCATGTGCTTACTGACTTCTTATGATGTTGTGATCGGTAGAATCAATCATTTGATCGATACCGCTGCTGGATCGGTATCGGTATAACATTAATGACTGTAGCGGGTTTACTATGGACGACAGGTGTATCATTTATCGCATCGACAAAAGCAAAACCATCATTCACGTGAGCGCAAACTGGGATCAGTTTGCGATGGAAAACAAGGAGGATCAATTGGTACGGGAAACCGTGCTTAACAAACCGTTATTCAGTTATATCAAAAACTGGGAATGCCGGCATTTGTACGAAATGCTGATCGACAGGGTTTCGCGAACGGGAGTGACTATCAAGTTCCCGTATCGCTGCGACTCACCGGGCACGCGCCGGTATATGAATATGGAAATCGTACCGAAGGACAATGAGTTGATCGAATTTAAAAGTTATATCGTCAAGGAGGAACTCCGGGAGAGACAGCCGTTGCTGGACATTGGTACGGATCGCAGTAGAGAATTTGTGGTCATTTGCAGTTGGTGCAAGAAAATTAACACGGCCGGCGACCAGTGGGAGGAGGTCGAGGACGCGGTGACGTCGATGACGCTTTTTGCGTCCCCCGTGTTGCCGGATTTGTCGCACGGTATTTGCCCCCCGTGTTATCAAGATCTGTGTGATAAGTTTTCATCATAAGCGAGCGACATAATTGTCGCTTGGATGTTAGATTGAAGCCGGGTATATTGGAGCCAGACACAACATGTCTTAAACATTGTCGGCGCCAATGTCACTTTGGCATTTCGATGGGCGATGAGGTGTGTCGCCTGTATATGATTCCAATTTGACAGGTAAAGGTTTGCGCGGAATATAGCTAACATCCAATACCGCCGACAGGGAAGGGAGGAATATACATGTCTGAATCCTTGTCCAGTGCTTCCGCCAAGGCGGGTTTCCCGCCGGGTTCGCTGGTGCATGTGGGGGAGGCGGGATCGGCGGAGGCCCGGATTTCCGTCGTTGACTACACTAAAAAAACTGTCGAAGAAGAAGTCATTCAATCCATCGATCAAATCGCCAAGTATAAAGGGACCGAGTCGGTCACCTGGGTCAACGTCGAAGGGTTGAAAAATATCAGGATCGTCGAAGATGTCGGTCTGCAGTTTAATATTCATCCGCTGGTGCTCGAAGATATCCTAAATACCCATCAACGGCCCAAAGTCGAGGAGTATGACGATTTCCTTTATATCGTGTTGAAAGGCTTGCTGGTTAAGGGGCCGGAATTTCTGGTTATTTATGAACAGATCAGTATTATATTGACTGATAAGTTTGTGTTGACGTTCAAGGAAAAACAGGACGATATTTTTGCTCCTCTTAAACGCCGTATCTACAATAACAAGGGGCCTATAAGAAATTCCGGTGCGGATTATCTGGCCTATGCCATCCTTGATACTATCGTCGATCGCTATTTTACATTGCAGGATTCGCTGGACGATATGATCGACACAGTGGAGGATAAATTGCTGGCCGACCCGGATACTCCCACGTTGATAACGATTCAACGCCTTAAACGTGAACTGGTATACATACGCAAATCCGTTTCTCCTGTCAGGGAACTGTTGAGTACCATCCAGCGCAGCGATTCACCGCTTATCCAGGAAAGAACGCAAATCTATTTCCGGGACGTCTTTGACCACGTGCTACGGGTATCCGAAGCCATCGAGTCAAACCGGGAAATGCTGTCGGGATTGCTCGATATCTACATATCCAGCGTCAGTAATAAAATGAACGAGGTTATGAAGGTGCTGACGGTATTTGCCAGCATCTTCATTCCGCTGACATTTATTGCCGGAATTTATGGTATGAATTTCGAATATATGCCGGAACTTCATTGGAAATGGGCCTATCCGATCCTGTGGGTGGCATTTGTGGGTATTGCGGGTGGGCTGCTGGTTTATTTCCGAAAAAAGAAATGGCTTTGACTGCCGTTACCGCCGTTGCAACAGTTTGATATGAAACCCAGCCGGGTTCATTGCTCGGTCAGTGTAAGTCGGTCGAGGCGGTATCCGTTCATGGCAACAGTTATTCCGCTTATTGCCGGTTAGAATAACCCGCTTGGTTCAATCACGGATTATCCAGTTATAATGTCTCATACCATTCAAGATATCAGTTTGCTTAACTTGGGTATTGGTTTTGTGCCCATGTTGTTTGTCTTAGGGTTTTTGATTAAATGGCATATGAATTACGGCAATGTCGTCTATGCCATTGCGCGCATGGTTACGCAGTTGCTGATCATCGGTTATTTGCTGGTCTTTATTTTCAACACCAAAAACCCTTGGATTGTACTGGGGATTTTGTTCGTCATGTTGGTCGCCTCAGGCTGGATCGCGCTGGGTGTGGTGAAACAATACCAGCGGAAGCTGTTGCCCAATGCACTGACTGCCATTTTCACCGGCGGTGGCGTCACGTTACTGGTGGTTACCCAGGGAGTGCTGAGCCTGGAACCCTGGTACGAGCCGCGTTACGTGATTCCCCTGGCCGGGATGATATTCGCCAACTCCATGAATACTGTGAGCCTGGCGGTGGAACGAATGACTTCGGAAACAGCAAGAGGGGCCGACTATGGCGCTGCGCGTAACGCGGCTTTTCAGGCCTCGCTTATACCGGTTATTAATTCGTTGTTTGCCGTGGGGTTGGTGTCGTTGCCCGGTATGATGACCGGTCAGATTTTATCGGGTGTTTCACCGTTGGTGGCGGTGCGTTATCAGATGGTGGTGATGTGCATGATTTTCAGTTCCGCGGGAATATCATCGGCATTATTTTTGATACTGGGTAAGAAATACTTCAACCAGCAGGCGGATTAATTAATTATTCACTGTAGATTAGTGATATCGCGCCGCGTTGATACCGATTCAACGTCCTAACGCCGTCAATTCCCGGTTGAGAATATCGGTATCGCCCACGTTGAGTTCCACCAGCCGGCGCAGGTGGGTAATGCTGTCCAGGTCGATATGTTCGCAGCGAAAACCAATATGCGAGCTTTCGATGTGGGCAACGGACACGTCCATTCGGATACTGGCGTTGCTGTCGCCCAGTTCCAGTTCGATCAGGTAGGGATCGTCTTCGGTCCCTTTCCAGCCGTCGGGTTTTTGTACCAGTATGCCTTTCAATGAAATATCGATCAGGCCGGACTCCCAGTTGCCATCAGAACTGGTAATGTGCACCGTCGCCTCAAAAGGTATACGGGTGAATAAGCGGTGGTCTTCTGTCATTTTTGTTACCCACAAGGTCAATATCGGTTCAGTAAGACAGGATTTGGTAGAAATTATCCGATTCTGTTCATAAGTTTAGCGTAAGAACCGTCAATGTTGCAGTACCCAAGGGTCATTTAAGGGTATTAATTTGGCATAACTTATTGTCTTTAATGATAATCGGAATCGGGGCTAGACGGCACCGGCGGCTTGTAACAGGCGGGCAATGGCGTGTGCCAGTTTGCGATAGCCGGCAGCATTGGGGTGAATGGGATCCGATTTCAGGGTGTCATCGCTTTCGATGGCGGGCAATGCCGCCTGCTCGAGAGGAATATTTTCACTGTGGGCAATTTTTGCGTAAAAGGGGGCGGATTCCAGTAAAAACAGTGCCGGTTCCGGAACTCCCACCAGCATTACCTGAATACCGCGTTGTTTGGCCTGGCCTATCATGGCCTTAAGATTGGCCACGAGGTTTTCCCGGCTTTTTTTACGCAACAGGTCGTTGCCACCGTGGCACAAAATCAATAAATCCGGTTGGTGTTCGTCAAGCACCTGTGGCAGGCGTTGTCGTCCTTCAGCGCTGAGTTCGCCGGGATTGCCGGCGTTGATGACTTCACGCTGGATAATTTGCGACAGATAATAAGGATAGGTCTCATCGTCCTTGGCGCCGGTGCCGTAGGTGAGACTGTCGCCAAATGCCACCACCACCGCATCTTCGGGTAGCTTGTCGAGGGGCGGGACTTTGTCGGAACACGCGGCCACCCACAATAGGCATACCATGACAGCGAGAAACCTGAAGCACCAGTATACTATTGATGGACGAAATACTCTCGATGGATGAACGTCGTTCATAATGATGTTTTAATTCAAATACGGGTGTCTTTTAAAAGTCGTCATGACTCATCAAAACAGCGTCGGCCTGTAAAGTAACGACGTCTTGTATCGTCATTATATAAGTATATCGTTCCAAGTTGATTTAACTGTTTGTCTTTTTCGATGATAGGGTTAACACTTTTCGTTTTTACAATATTGATGCCAGGTCCGCCGGCCGGACATTTTCAGGCGAAAATTCGTCATCCGGAAGTTTTCAAGCAGCGGTATCTCGCGATATGGAGGGATGACAGAGCAGGGGTGTTAATCAAGGTAATCGTCAAAAAATTGAGCCCCGCGCTCGGCGAAGTATCGGGAACGTGCCGGCCCCAGAAAACCCACATGCCCACCATGCTGGGACAGTTCCAGAGTCACGTTAGCGCTCAGCTCATGTTCCCCGGGAATGCATGCCGGAGGAACAAACGGATCATCGATGGCGTTGACGATTAGTGTTGGTGTTTTGATGTTAATCAGGTACTGCTTGCAACTGCCCCGGGCATAATATTCGTCCACGCCGGCGAAACCGTTAATTTTTGCGGTCATCTCATGATCATACTGGCGCAGTGATTTGAGGGCTTTTATCTGTGGCGCCGTGAGGGGGGCGGGATGAACGGCCAGTTTAGCAATTGCCAGTGACTTCAGGCTATGTAACAAGTAGAGCTGATAAATCTGCGCAAAGCCCCGGTTGATGGTATCGGCGGTGGTCGATAGATCAAATGGGACGCCTACGGCCACAGCAGCGCAAAGCAGGTTTTTGCCTGGCGGTTCACCCAGCCATTTCAACAACACACTGCCGCCCAGTGAAAATCCCAGTGCTGCAACGGGCGCGGCGGGAAATAGTGTTTTGATAGTATGAACCAGATGGTTGAGTTCGCTGGTGTCCGCCGCGTGAAATGTTACCGGTAAACGGTTTGGTTCGCCGCTGCAACCGCGGGAATGCAGAAAAGCCACCCGGTATCCACGCTTCAATAGCGCGCGGATGGTATCCGGCACATAGTTCGATGTAAAATGGCCGCCCATGCCATGCAGGACGATTACGATGGGTTGGTTGTCCGTAAGCGATGTTTGCGGCCGGCACCAGAAAACGTCCACGAAGTCGCCGTCGGGCAACTCCAGCCGTTGTGATTCATAGGAGATATTATTACCAGTTCGCAGAATGGTGGGCAAGATGGTTTGCACATGACGGTTACGCAAATAAAACGGTGCGTGAAAAGTACTGGGGATAATCAAAATGGGCAATGCCGCGCCGGATCAGGTTAACAGTTTTTCCAGAATGCGCTCGTACATTTGTGACAGCGTATCCAGGTCATCGGCTTTGACGCACTCGTTGATCTTATGAATAGTACTGTTTACCGGACCCAGTTCCACTACTTGCGCACCGGTGGGCGCAATAAACCGACCATCGGAGGTGCCACCCGCTGTCGACAGTTCGGTGTCAATACCGGCGACGTCATGAATAGCCGCTTTTGCCGCTTCAACCAGTTCACCCGCCATGGTTAGAAAAGGTTGGCCTGATAACTTCCACTGCAGGTCATATTGCAACTGATGTTTATCCAGTATGGATTCCACCCGCGACTTTAGTTCCTCTTCTGTTACTTCCGTGGAGAACCGAAAATTGAACAGGACCTCGACGGTGCCGGGTATGACGTTATTGGCGCCGGTTCCAGCGTGAATGTTGGAAACCTGGAAACTGGTGGCGGGAAAAAATTCATTACCCTGGTCCCATTGCGTAGCGCACAGCTCCTGCAGGGCCGGCGCCAGTACGTGAATGGGATTCGTGGCCAGTTGCGGATAAGCGACGTGACCCTGGGTACCCTGTACCGTGAGTTGCCCGTTGAGCGAACCGCGGCGCCCGTTCTTGATAACATCGCCGACCTTTTGGCTGCTGGAAGGTTCGCCGACAATACAGGCCCGGATTTTTTCATTGCGAGCCTCCAACGCCTCGATGACTTTGACAGTGCCGTTTATCGCCGGGCCTTCTTCGTCGCTGGTAATCAGCAGGGCAATGGAGCCTTTGTGCCCGGGATGGTTCGCCACAAAGCGTTCGCACGCAGTCACCATAGCGGCAAGGCTGCCTTTCATGTCAGCAGCACCCCGGCCGTAAAGATAGCCGTCGCGGTAAGTGGGGTTAAAAGGTGGTGATTGCCATTGTTCCACCGGACCGGTGGGCACAACATCGGTATGGCCGGCAAAGGCATACAACGGTTCCTTGTCACCGCGGCGTACCCAGATGTTATCCACGTCGTCAAAGCGCAGCCGTTCAGCCTTAAAGCCAGCCGCTTGCAGGTGTTTTACAATTAAATCCTGGCAGCCGCCGTCCTCCGGCGTGACCGATTCGCGGCTGATAAGTTGTTCGGCGAGTTTTAATGTGTCAGATGTGGCGGACATAAATGTATCGGTTATGGGTTGTTGTCGTTGGCGATCTCGACCAGGTTGCCGTCGGGATCACGGATATAAATCGATATTATGTTACCTCGTGCACCCTGGCGCTGAACAGGGCCTTGTTCAATGACGATGTTGCGCCGCTGCAATTCATCTATGGCGACCGCGATAGGGGTTGTGGTTATCACGCAAATATCCAGGGAACCCGGCGCCGGATGCGCTGCTGTGGGAGCAATGTCGTTTTCCACCGGATGCAGGTTGATTTTCTGGTTGCCAAAGGCCAACGCTGTACGGTCATCGCCAAAGGCCACTTCCTTCATGCCCAGGATGTCGCAATAAAACCGAACCGTTTTTGACATGTCGTGCACGGTCATGACAATGTGATCGATCCGTTCGATAGTCAATGGCATAACCGGTGCGGCTGCATGCTCAACGAATAAGTTGCTGGTAGTCTTTCTCGTCGAAGCCCACCAGGTAGGTGTTTCCGGTTTTTAACACCGGGCGCTTGATGATTGAAGGCTGCTCCAGCATGATGTTAATCGCTGATTTTTCGTCGATATTGTCTTTGACCTTATCGGGCAACTTGCGCCAGGTAGTGCCGCGGCGGTTGAGCAGGGTTTCCCAACCCAGTTTCTTGCACCAGGTCTTCAGTGTCTTGTCGTCGATACCGTCTTTTTTGTAGTCGTGAAACTCATACGCGACGTCGTGCTCGTCGAGCCAACGCCGCGCCTTTTTCATGGTATCGCAATTTTTGATCCCGTATACGGTGATCATCGTACTTCCCGGAGCAGTTCATTGAGGCCCACTTTACCCAGGGTTTTCTCGTCCACCTGCTTGACGATCACCGCGCAGTACAGACTGTAGCTGCCGTCCTTGGAGGGCAGGTTGCCGGACACCACCACCGAACCTTTCGGGATACGGCCAAAGGTAATTTCGCCGGTTTCCCGGTGAAAAATCTTGGTACTTTGGCCAATGTATACGCCCATGGAGATCACCGATCCTTCTTCGACGATGACGCCTTCGACGATTTCCGACCGGGCGCCGATAAAGCAGTTGTCTTCGATAATAGTGGGCGCCGCCTGCAACGGTTCCAATACGCCGCCGATGCCGACACCGCCGGACAGGTGTACATTTTTGCCGATTTGCGCGCATGAACCCACCGTGGCCCAGGTATCCACCATGGTGCCGCTGTCCACGTAGGCGCCGATATTAACGTAGGACGGCATGAGCACCACGTTGGGTGCAATATAAGAACCCCGGCGCGCCGCCGCCGGTGGCACCACCCGCACGCCGCTGTCGATAAAGGCGCGGGAGTTGTAGTCGGAAAATTTCGGCTCCACTTTGTCAAAGTAATTGGTGAAACCGCCTTTCATAAACCGGTTTTCGTCGATACGGAACGATAACAGTACGGCTTTTTTCAGCCATTCGTTGACGACCCAGTCATTGCCCTGTTTCTCGGCAACGCGCGCTTCACCACGGTCCAGTTGATTGATGGCTTCATTGACCGCTTCCTTAACATGGGTGTCCACATTGCGTGGCGTAATGTCGGAGCGGTTTTCAAAGGCATCTTCGATTGTTTGTTTTATATCACTCATGGTTGACTCCTGTTACAAAATACGAAAGCGCTGGTGCATTGTTGAAAAAATGGTGCCCGCAAGATCGTCAATGGGTGCCGAGACGGTTGTTATTATAAACGCAAAGTGCATCAATATAAAAAACGGCAAGAACCCACCGATGACTGTAGTTTATAGTGTCTGACAAAATTCCACGATGCGGCCAGCCGCGTCGATACACTCATCCAGCGGCGCAACCAACGCAACGCGCACGTGATTGCTGCCGGGATTAACACCGTGGGCGTCGCGGGATAAATAACTACCGGGTAAAACGGTGACGTTCTGCTGCTTGTAGAGTTCGCGGGCAAACGTTTCGTCATCCACCGGTGTTTCCGGCCATAGGTAAAACGCCGCTTCCGGTTGGGAAACATTTAACGTGCCGGCCAACACCTTCAACACCTGGTCGAATTTTTCCCTATACAAATCACGATTGGTTTTAACGTGATCTTCATCGCGCCACAACCCAATACTGCCATACTGAGTAAATTCGGGCATGGCGCAGCCGTGATAGGTACGGTATAGCAAAAACTGTTTAAGGATATTTTCATCTCCGGCTACAAAACCGGAACGTAAACCGGGCACATTGGAGCGTTTGGATAAACTGTGGAATACCACGCACCGGTGGTAATCGTCGCGGCCCATGGCTGCGGCGGCCTGTAACAAACCTGGTGGCGGCGATTGCTCGTCAAAATAGATTTCGGAGTAACATTCGTCGCTGGCGATCACAAAGTTGTGTTTGTCTGCTAAACCAATTAAATTCTGCAGCGTATCGATATCCATCACCGCGCCGGTGGGATTGCCGGGTGAGCACAGATACACCAGCTGGCAGCGTTGCCATACCGAATCCGGCACGCTGTCAAAGTACGGCAAATATCGGTTATCGGCTGTGGTATTCAGGTAATAAGGCTCTGCGCCTGCCAGTAAAGCTGCCCCTTCGTAAATCTGATAGAACGGGTTGGGCATCATGACCACGGCGTTTTGCGCACGGTCCACCACAGCCTGGGCAAAAGCAAACAACGCTTCGCGGGTACCGTTTACCGGTAATATCTGGGTGCCGGAATTTATCGTCGCGTGATTGAGCTGAAATCGTTTTGCCAGCCAGTGGACCATGGTTTCGCGTAGCTTGTCGATGCCCCGGGACAGGGGATAACTATCCACCCGGTGTAAATGCTGGTGCATTTCCTGGAGTGCAAAAGCCGGGGGCGCATGCCTGGGTTCGCCGATGGACAAGGCTATGTGGGACTTGTCGGCCGGCGGCGTTATTCCGTGCTTCAGTTGCTGCAGCTTTTCAAACGGATAGCGATGCAGTTTTTGTAAATCCGGGTTCATGTGTTGGCCGTGAATGCTGTTTACTACGTGGTTTTTGTCTATATTACTCAATAGGTTAACAAGTTGCCCGGCGGCGCTGAAACGCTAGCCTGTCGTAACGTTATGATTTCAGCGAAAAATGATCAAAATACCATCAATGACCGGCGGAAAATAGCGGATAAGTATAGTGCATAGCGACAGCGCCTCCAAACATTCTGCGGTTGTATTACCCATAATCAGCCTGCTAATCACTGCCACATTATGGGGAATATCCTGGTACCCGCTGCGTACTGCGCAGAATTTTGGTATGCCCGGCCTATGGACCACGCTGCTGGTCTATAGCTCATCGCTATTGCTCGGTGGACTGGTGTTCTGGCGTAGATTGTCCGAATTCAGTCAGGCCCCTGGTTTACTGGCTGTCATTGCTCTGAGTAATGGCTGGTTAAACGTGGCGTTTTTTCTCGCTGTGATTGATGGCCACGTGGTCAGGGTCATTTTGCTGTTTTATCTGTCACCGCTGTGGACCACGTTGTTGGGTTGGCTGGTGTTGAGAGAGTACATTACGCTCTGGTCAGTGGCGACACTGGTGGTTGCTATGACTGGCGCTATGATCATGTTATGGGATACCTCGTTGGGGTTTCCCTGGCCGCAGCACTATACCGACTGGCTGGGTATCAGCGCGGGTATCAGCTTTTCCATCTCCAATGTTACCGTTAGAAAACTGCAATATATATCAGTGCGTACCAAAACGGTATCGGCGTGGTTGGGGGGCTCCCTGGTGGCCGCGGCTTGGATAGTGATAGGAGATGTGGCTGTGCCACAGGCGGGCATAGAAGTATGGGGCTGGACACTGGTGATTGGCACGGCAATGATTATTGTCATGACGATTACCGTTCAGTATGGTGTCACCCATATGCCGGTCTACCGTTCAGCGGTTATATTATTATTTGAGTTGATTGCCGCGGCGGTCAGTGCGCAATGGTTGAGTGATGAGGTGATTGCCGTTAAGGAGTGGATCGGCGGTGGCTTGATTATGCTGGCCGGGTATTTGTCAGCGCGCGCGATGATGAAACAACCACAATCCGGCGAAACGATTCCCACCATAGGGCAGTAACAATGACGCTACAAATCAACGGTATTTTACATGGCAGTATAATAGTCAGCGACACGGGCAAAGCGTTGGCGTTTTATTGTGACGTACTGGGGTTGAGTGTCGATGATTCCCGGCCTGATCTTGGTTTTCCCGGTGCATGGTTAAAAGTGGGGGCTCAACAAATTCATCTGCTGGAGTTGCCCAATCCCGACCCGGTAACCGACAGGCCGGAACATGGCGGGCGCGATCGACATCTTGCGCTGGCAACCAATGATATTGACGCTTTGCAGCAACGGCTGGAGCACGCCGGGCTGGGCTATACCCGCAGCAAATCCGGCCGGAAAGCACTGTTTACCCGGGATCCCGACGGCAACGCGCTGGAGTTTATCGAAGTATAAGTGAAATTCACTGGCACCGTTGAAAGTGCTACGTCATGTAAAAGAAAATTCAACGCAAAGGCGCCAGGACGCAGAGTAATTTAATTAAAACTTGTCAGCTAGTAGCTACTAAGGATCATTCTTAGTCTTTGCGTTGAAATAAACTATTGAATCTGTCTCCGCCGTTCTCCCGATAACCCGAACGTTAACCGAAGCACTATTGCAACGACGCGCTGGCTATTGCCGGTGCAGCCGTTACTCTTGTCTGTGGCGTGCGTTGGTGAATCTTGGCGCCGGCCAGCGAACAGTCACGAATGCATTGGGCGAGGGTTTCTATAGCCTGGGTTCGGGTAAAGTTTTTACGCCACGCGATGGCGACTTGCCGGGTGGGATCAATCCCGCGGAAATGTTTAATGGCGATCAGGCGTTGGGCATAGCGGTCCGCGCAGGCAGCCATTCGCGGTACGATAGTCACGCCGACGCCGCCGGCAACCATAAAGCGAATAGTCTCCAGTGAACTACCTTCAAAGTTATGCACACCGTCAGCGGCGGGTGCTTTAAAACACTCCGGGCAAAGTTCCATCACCTGGTCGCGAAAGCAATGCTGCGGACCCAGTAACAGGATGGTTTCATTGACCAGTTGTTGCATGGCAACGGCTTCTTCCATGGCGAGCGGGTGTGAAGAAGGCACCAGGATGACAAAGGGTTCTTCATAAAGGACTTCGGTTTCAATGCCAGGTTCGTCGTAGGGCAGGGAGATGATGGCGACATCAATATCGCCGTTTTTCAGTTCCTTTGTCAGTTCGTGGGTGTAGTTTTCCTGCACCAGTAGCGGAAGTTGAGGCACGTTTTGTTGCACCACCGGCAATAAGTCCGGGAACAGATACGGGCCAATGGTATGAATGGCGCCGAGCCGCAGCGGTTCGGATAATGGATTATGTTCAAGTTGGGCGATTTCCTTGATGGTCTTTACTTCCTTTAGGGCGCGTTCGGCCTGGTCAATAATTTTCTGCCCAATAGGGGTGATAACCAGATCCTGGTGTTTTCGTTCAAACAACACGACACCCAGTTCTTCTTCCAGTTTTTTGATTCCAAGGCTTAAGGTTGGCTGGCTTACAAAACAGGATTTTGCGGCTTTGCAAAATTGTTTTTCTTTTGCAACGGCAACGATATAGCGAAGTTCGGTGAGTGTCATTGAATGGCTCCTCTCCCGTGTATTTATACACAATGTTATGCCAGATTCCGTTCTGACTTTCTGTGTGTCTGCGCGGTGTGTATCTACGTTTTATCAAAGTAACGGCTTTGATGATTTGTCAGTAATCTGCCGCTAACGAAATCTAAAGGACAGCCGTTAATGCAATGCTATTAGTCAGTTTAACCATAAGGAAATTGGAGTCAATAAATATCGCCTGCAATTATCCTTCTCGCATTATCATTGAAAAGACAAATAACGTTCATTGAAAAAATTAATGATTAAACCGTCAATTGACCGGCTCAATCCCGGGCTTTGCAAAAATCAATTTTATAAATGATCCGCCGCGTCTAATACTTAACGTTAGCGTCTAGTGGGTAAAACGATTTGATAACAGTCAAAAACTGCTCAGTTGCCGCCGTTTGGCGGGCAATTGGACATATTTATGTCAAATGACGGGGAGTGTTTCAATGAACAAGATTTCCAGACGGCAATTTTTGGGTTATGCAACCAAGGCAGGTGCGGCAACCCTGTTTACCGGGATATTTGCACCTTCTGCAACCAGCTTTTTAGGAATGGGTGGCGTGGCGGAGGCTGCGGGCAAGAAGATCAAGCCGTTTAACTTCGCCGTGCTTTCGGATGCGCATCTCTATGATATCAAGGACCACCGGTTTGACGGCATATTGCAAAAAGCCGTTGATGATGTGAACAGGATCAAGCCACAACCCGATTTTGTTTTGTACGGTGGCGACCTGGGGCAATCGGGCAAGAAAGAAGAGCTGGTAAAAGGTAAGAAAATCCTGGATAAATTAAAAATGAAATACCGGATTATTCCCGGGGAACACGATTATTACCTGGATATGGGTAAGGCCTGGCGGGGCTTGTTCGGTGACGAGCATTGGTCCTTTGACCACAAGGGCGTTCATTTCATTGGTATGAACTCCATATTGATCGACGATTTCTGGAGTGCCCGGAAACTGACGCCTAAAGAGCGTATGGGGTTGGTGGAAGAACTCGAATGTCATCGCTGTGGTCCATGGGGTGTTGGTGAAAAGCAACTGGAGTGGTTGGCACGGGATGTTAAAAACCTGTCACCCGATACGCCGGTGGTGATTATGACCCATTCACCCCTATGGGACTATTATCCACGGTGGAACTTCCAGACAAAAGATGCCCCGCAAATCCGCGACATTCTGCGCAAATTCGACAAGGTTGTTGCTATTCACGGTCATGTGCACCAGGTGGTTTACAATGAGATTGGGAATATAAAATCATCAGGGCTGTTGTCGACTTCCTGGCCATGGCCTTATCCGCCGGTAGACCTTCAGTATCCGCAAATCAAACAACGCCGTGCTGACCCGGGTGATTTTGTTGACGGGCTTGGTACTCACAATGTTGCGTTAAAAGAAAATTTTGCCGGCATGATGCAGTGGCGGGAATTCTCCGATGTATTACCGGAAAACATCAAAAATGGTTTGAAAGTTTAAAGGCGGGAGAATCGAGATGAATATTACATTGAGACAAGCAATATTAGCCGGTGTGGCAACCTTTGCTGTTGTATTTACTGTTATAGCCGTTACTGCCGTACAGGCGCGGCCGGTCAGAACCGAAGTCCAGGCAGCCCAGGAAAGGGCATGGCTGTTGGACGCCGTGGCAAAAGGCGATGCGCTCTGGCATGACGCCAGTCTGGGTACCAACGGCCTGGCTTGCGGCAATTGTCATCCCGATGGCTCGGCGAGTAATCCGCACACCTTTCCCAAGTGGCAGCAAAACCTCGGTAAGGTTGGCACTTTAAGGGAGATGATTAACTGGTGCATCACAGTACCCCTGCAGGGCAAGCCATTGGCGCTGGACAGTGAGGAAATGATCAGCATGGAAGCCTATGCCACATACACCCACCGCGGCGTGAAACTTGAGCCAGCCAAATATGAACAACATGGCGCGGTGCCGGTGGAAAATGGCCCCGGATATCCCAGTCAATAATTATTCCTCCCAGTGCCAGAGGACCGGCGCCCTCGTGCAACCAGTGTGAGGGCGCCCTTTTCCGATGGGGTTTGGATGGGACTTGATGAAAATTCATGGTGATTGTTTGGATATCATGGCATTCATGTCAGTGAAGCCGTAGTCCGTATTGCGGCGCTGCTACTCAAATTCATAAAAGGAAGGTTTTGCCGGCATGATGCAGTGGCGCGAATTTTCCAACTTGCTGCCGGAAAATATCAAGCAGGGACTCAAGGTGTGATGAAGATCAACAGGATATTGCTTTATATTTTTTGTGTAGCGTTGTTCACCATAACTACAACAACTGCGTTTGCCCAGCAGTGCGATAATTCAAAACCAGTGGCACGGGACTCAAGCCGGTTCGACGTAAATGATAATGGCACGGTAACGGATATTGAGTCGGGTTTGACCTGGCAGCGTTGCGCGGTTGGTCAACACTGGCAGGGCGGCACTTGTGTTGGCAAAGCCAGGCCACTGACCTGGAACCAGGCACGAGTGTTGATAAAGTCAAAGCAACAAAGCCGGAACGGTCAATACACCTGGCGTATCCCTAAATTGACGGAAATTGCGGGTATTGCGGATATCCGCTGCAGATCGCCCCGCATTGATTTGTCGATTTTCCCCGGTACGCTGGCGACCCCCTATTGGACTGCCAACAATACACCGGGCGGCCGGGACCAAGCCTATACGCTGAGTTTTGGGCCGGAAGGTGTCGCAAGCTCCCCTAAGATGGAAAAACATTATGTCAGGTTAGTGCAGGGGCGTGACTGATTAAAATGTATTGCGTGTTTGCCGAGCGAGACTGTCGAGATATAAAAAGGGCATGCTGGAAAATCACCAGCATGCCCTTAAAACATTATTGTGAATGTTACTCTGGTTTGTTATTTTCTGATTGTCACGTGCGTTCCATCGAAACGGTTAAACGTGAATACGACGTCGTTATCGGCAAATTCATTGTAGGTCTTGGCCAGTTCTGTTAACAGTGAAATCGCGTACTCTTCGCCCAGCACCATTCCCAGGTCGCCATCGGTTCGGTAATGCACGCCGGCAACATCGCGGCCCAGGGAGATGTTGCTGCCTAATTTGTTAAGCTCACCCTCGATAGTCAGCGCCGGTCCGTTATAAGGGACAAGTTCGGTGCCATCATCGTTGGGCATTACCGGGTTAGGGATAACAAAATCGCCATTGAAGAATGCCTTTAACATGGTTACCGCAGCGCCGGCCATCACCGCGTGTCCGGCAGGGTAAGTCGGGTGCAGCGGGCTGCCGGTGGCGCCGGCAACGGGTAGCAAATAAGAACCCGGGCCACCTTTGGTTGCAGCGTTCATGTCAAAAACGATATCGAGCGCTGGTGAGTTGAGTACATCCGGATGGATGGGATATTCAATATCGACCTTGGTTAAATGGTTATGAACGCGACCAAAAAAGACTTCCGGCCGCGCGCGGCGATGCACCAGCCACTTTTGGAACCAGGCAACGTTTTGTGAACCCATGGCAACGCGGCCAATGAAATCCAGCGCATGGTTGTTGCCAAACAGGGGGCTGCGGGATTCCGCTGATGCATCTTTGTAAGGGTCATTGGGATCGTAAGCCCCCGCCCCATAACCGCGAATAATACGTGTGGCGCCCAGATAAGCCTGATAGACAAAGTCCTTTAACACAAATTCCGCCATCGCGCGGCCGCTATACAGGTAACGTCCATCTGCTTCATACTCTTTTGCGGCAGCCTCACCGCTGAGTTTGCCGCCACGTTGGATCAGCAACCAATCTTCGTATTTTGTCAGATAGTTGTTTTTAACGTTGGCCGTTGGCACTTTATACTTTTGTTCCACCGTCGTGGCACCGTACGGTATGGGTTGTAACAGGAACTGAGAAATGTAGGGGCCAACCGTCTCTCCAACACCAATGCCACGGAACAGGGTTTGTGGTGTGACACGATTGCCGTTCTTGGTAGGGCCGCGGTAATCTTTCATTTGCGTCAGGTCTTTCGCTGCGGCCTTAATGAGCGGGTCCGTATCATAGCGACTAAACGGTACATCACGAGTGATGGCCTGCCATAATACTTCGATGGCATCCGATGCCTGCCAGGCACTGTCAAAGGCCGGTGCCGCAGGCATGGCGTATGAATGCGAATCCTTGCCTTCCATGAAATAGGTGTAGGCAGCTTGCGGATTACGCAATCCCAGTACCGCTTCATCGGCCAGTTGGATAGCATCGAAGTCACCTGGGTCACCCGATTTCAACGCGTTGATCAGGCTTTGGTAGGCATCGGGATCGACTATACCATTCTCATCATGGGGCAGGCCCTTGGTGTAGCTGTTGATATGGTCTGGATATATTGTTTCATCGTTGTTGTGCGGGTGCGCCAGCAACGGTTCATTGTAATTGTGTTCCGCGGCCTGCAATCGCAGATTGAAAGCTTCCAATGCGCGTTGTTCCGGAGTCAAAGGGCCAATGACTTCTGCAGAGACAGTCATGGGCAAACCGGTGAGTAGTATTAAGGCGGGTAATATGGAACAGAAACGTCCGTTATGGTGGTGCCGGCCGGAAAAAGCCAGCCAGCTTTTCGTTGCAAGGAAAAGTTTTTTGATTGTTAACTTATATCTATCGAATTTTAATGTGCCTGTCGTTTTGTAAAACATACTTTCTGCTCCCTGAAAATAATTGTTGGTGTTAATACAAAAGCAGGACGGCGAGCGGAAATTGATCGTTATTAAACTCTGACAATAGCTCCCTGCCAAAGATGGAAAGTAGCTTATTGCGGTAGCTAGCACAAGTAAACAACTATGGACTTATGTGGCTAAGTGTGGCTATTTTCAGTTCAATTGAGTGGCGTATAAACACGCTGGATCAAATAGTAGGCATGTCTTAAAGAATTGTTTAAATTGTAACGTCAATGACAATTTGATACCGATTAAATTCGTTGGAGTGATAAGCGGTGAGTCTTAGGTCAGGTGTAATGCACTTGATGTAGCAGCTACTGATTGTGCTTACCTTATTGTTGAACGCTCAAATATCGCCAATGTAACGGTTCGCCATCGGATTTGAAGGTATAAATAATCGGTTGTCCCGTAGGAATCTCAAAATCTTCCACTTGATCGACGCTAAGTTGTGCCAGATCCATGATCAATGCGCGAAAAGTATTGCCGTGACCGCTAATGAGTATGCGCTGCCCCTGTTGTATTAACGGCGCGATCCGTTCTTGCCAGAATTGCACGACGCGGGCGCGTGTTTGCGCGAGGTTTTCAACATCCGGTAACACAGCGGGATCGATGTCTTTATAGAGTGGATCATTGACCGGATGTGACGGGTCGGTGCGTGGCAACGGTTGGGCCTTGTCTTCATAGCCGCGCCGCCAGCGCCATACCTGGTGTTCGCCCACGCGCGCCGCTTCCTCGGCCTTGTTAATGCCTTGCAGCTGACCATAATGGCGTTCGTTCAACCGCCAGTCCTGAAATTGCGGCACGTTCGGTTGGCCGATTATTTCAAGGATGACATCCAGGGTTTGTTTGGCTCGTGCCAGCCGGGAACAGAATGCAATGTCAAAATGATAGTGGTGTTGTTGCAGCAATTTTGCCGCGCGCCTGGCTTCGTCCAGTCCGGCCTGGGTGAGGGGAGGATTGGCCCAGCCGGTGAAACGGTTTTCCAGGTTCCACTGGCTCTGGGCGTGACGGATCAGGACAACGTCTATGGTTGTCTCTTTATCGTGTTTATTGTTTGTCTTAGTGGTGTCGTTTGAATGTTCGTTATTCATTATGATTTTTCTTAATTGATTTGTTGTTTTACTTTGATCGTTTTAGCGATTTCCAGTAACGGTGCGCGTAATCGCGACCGGTATGTTGTACTTCCAGCCGTTGCATGCCTTGCGCGGTAAAAAACCCGGTCGCGCCGGTTTGTGCCTTGACCAGCAGGCCGTCGTAGTTTTTATCAACGGCTGCTTGTTCCGCAGTCCGGAATAACTGGGTGCCGATACCGCGGTAATGGCGCGCCGGGTCCACGTAAATGCCGTGCAACAATAATCCATCGACGCCTGGCGGCGCATCCCTGGGGTCGGCATGCTCCCAGGCAGCCACGCCAACGATATTGTGTTGTTTATCCTCGGCAACCAGCAGCTCGATGGTCTGCAGGTCGTGCTCGTGATAACGGTAACTGGGCAGCGACAGGCGTTTCACCCGTTCCGGCAGATCCCAGGTCATCACCGCGGCGTCAATAATTTTATTGACGGCGTCAAGGTCAGCGATGCCGGCTCTACGCAATATTATTGTGTCGTCTATTGTCATCCTGTAACTGGCGCAGCTGCCGCCATTCATTGCCGCCGTCGATATCTACAGTATCGCTCACCGGCATGCAACCGGGTCCCGGTGCTTTCATGGTGACCAGTTCCTCGGCGCTACTGGGATGAATGGCGATCGTAGTGTCAAAGTCCGCCTTGGTGGCGCCCATTTTAACGGCCACGGCAAAGCCTTGTAACATTTCATCGGCATTGTCGCCGATTATATGAATTCCCACGACTTTCTCGTCGGGGCCGGCGCATACCAGTTTCATCGCCGTGGTTGAGCCATGGGCTGCGAGGGCGTAGCGCATGGGCGTAAAGTTGCTTTGATAGATCGTGACATTATCGCCATAGCGTGCAACGGCCTGTGCTTCACTCAGGCCGACTGTCCCCACCGGCGGGTGCGAAAATACCACAGTGGGCACGTTTTCATAGTCCACCTTACTGTCTTTCTTGCCGTTAAACAGCCGGTCAGCCAGTTTGCGCCCCGCGGCAATGGCAACGGGTGTTAACGGCATTTTGTCCGTAATATCGCCGATGGCGTAAATACCAGGTACGTTAGTGTTCTCGTATTCATCCACGGGTACAACTCCGTTTTGCAGGGTATTAACACCAGCGGCATCCAGGTTCAAGCGTTGGGTGTTGGCGCGGCGTCCCACGGCCCAAATCACGCTGTCAAACGCGCCGAAACTGTTGCCCTGCGTCGACGAGACAATGAGGCCTTCGGCGCTATTGGATAAGGTGGAAACCTGAAAACCGGTTTGCAGCCGGATACCGTGCTGTTGCATTTCGGTGTTAAGCGTGTCACTGATCATGGTATCGAAACGTTCCATGATGCGCTCGCCTTTGGCGATTAACGTGACGTTTGACCCCAATGCCTGTAAAACACCGCTGAGTTCGACGCCAATATAACCGCCGCCAATAACCGCCACCCGTTTGGGTTGTTCGCGCAACTGGAAAAAGCCATCAGAAGTTATGCCCAGTTCGGCGCCCAGCACCTGCGGTACTATAGGTTCACCGCCTGTTGCGATGACAATGTGGTCCGCGCTATAAATTTCGCCGTTCACTTCAACAGTGTTGGGACTGGTGAACCGGGCGTAACCCTGGATCGGAGTAATGCCGGTTTCTTCCAGGTAACCTTCCCAGTATCGGTTGATACTCCCAATATAGTTGTCCCGGCCACGCACCAGTTGTGCCCAGTCGGTGGCCTCGCGGCTCGCCGGAATACCAAAGCCCGATGCGTCGTCCACGGCGTGTGCCAGATTCGCGGCATACCACATAACCTTTTTTGGCACGCAGCCGTTGTTAACACAGGTACCGCCCATTTTGTTCGCTTCAACGACGGCCACCTTTTTGCCGTATTGGGCGGCTTTTTCGGCAACCGCCAGGCCTCCGCTGCCGCCGCCAATAGCAATAAGGTCAAAATGTTTCGTCATATGGTTTACCTTTGTCGTTTATTTTAACAATTTTTGATTAAGTACTGGCCCGTCACTCCGGCGGAAAAGGTGGGCTGGATGCCCACCCCTTCCTTCATTGTCAAGGCGCTGTTTTGTGACAGCGATGTCTGCTCCTGTTAAGCAGCATCTTTACGGGTATCAGACAAGTACTTGTCCAGGGCTTCCGAGTCGCCGATATATTCACCGTTGACGAACACCTGGGGATAGGTTTCCTTGCCGGTTACCGCGCGCAAGGTGCGTTCAGTCGTGGCATTATTTGCCTCGATTTCCTCGAACTCAATGCCATGGTCAATTAACATTGCCTTGGCTTTGGCGCAATAAGGGCAACCTTTCTTGGTGAATATGGCAACGTCAGCCGATTTTTCCGCCTGCGGGTTAATGTAATTGAGCATGGTGTCCGCATCGGATACTTCAAACGGGTCACCCGGTACACTGGGTTCGATAAACATCTTTTCGATGACGCCGTCCTTGACCAGCATGGAATAACGCCAGGAACGTTTGCCAAAGCCCAAATCATCCTTGTTAACCAGCATGCCCATGCCCTCGGTAAACTCGCCGTTACCGTCGGGGATAAAGACGATGTTGTTGGCGTCCTGGTCCTTCTTCCATTCGTTCATGACAAATGTGTCGTTAACCGATACGCACACAATGGAGTCCACGTCGTTGGCGTAAAAACTCGGTGCCAGCTGGTTAAACCGCGGCACGTGGGACGATGAACACGTGGGTGTAAAGGCGCCCGGCAAGGAGAAAACCACCACTGTTTTACCACTGAATATCTCGTCAGTAGTAACATCTTTCCATTCGTTGTTGTGACGGGTTTTAAACGTTACTTGCGGTACACGCTGTCCTTCTCTGTTTTCTAACATTTGTATCTCTCCTGTTTAAGGTTTAAGTTGATTACACAAAATTTCCTGTTTTAAACCGTTACTGTGTTGCGGCCGTGAATTTGTGAATTTTCCCGGCGCTTCCAAACCAATTCGTGAAAGTAGTAAGCGACGGTGTTAATCATGGGTTCAATCAGGGCAATGGCGCCGCCTACCATGACGCTGCCGGTCATGAGGTAACCCACCGTAAACGCGACGGTGAAGTGAACGATGGCGAATGAAACTGTTTTGTTCATTGGTTTGACTCCGTTGCTCCTTGGTTTAAATACAATATAGAGACGGATCATCGATAAAGGAAATCGAATGTTATTATTGTATTGATAGGTAATGCCTATCTTGTAAGGTATTGATTATCAGTAAGTTATGTTATTTTGAAAGTGGCTGTAGGTCCGGGGAGGGATTAACGCAAGCGGCGGGACACGCCGGTGCGGTGTAAAATGGTGGTGGCGATTTCTTCAATGGATATGTTGCTGGTATCGAGAAATGATAGCTTTTCAACCTGAAAAATGCTTTCCGCGGCGCGCACCTCGGTCTGGCATTGCTTGATAGATGCATAGTTGCTGTCGGCAATACGCTCTTGCCGGATCTGATGCAGGCGAGCCGGCTCGATGGTAAGCGCGAATAACTTTTGGCGGAACTCGGAGAGTGTTGCAGGAAGTTTACCGCGGTCAAAATCGTCAGCGGTCAGCGGATAATTGGCCGCCATAATCCCGTACTGCAGCGCCAGGTAAAGACAAGTGGGTGTTTTGCCGCAACGGGATACCCCGACCAGGATAATGTCCGCGTCGGAATAGCTTGCGGGATTGGCGCCGTCGTCGTTTTTCAATGCAAAGTTAATGGCATCGATTCGTGTTTTGTAATTACCGGTTTCCCGTACACCGTGAGCCCGGCCGATGGCGGTGGCTGCGGGAGTATGCAGTTCCTGTTCGAGGCGATCTAAAAACGTATCAAAGAAGTCGATAAACAACGCATTACATTGAGAGATGATCTCGCGTTCTTCGCGGTTAATCATGGTGCTGAAGACCAGTGGCTTGCAACCGTCCCGTTGCGCGGTCTGATTAATGGTTTGTAGAGCCTGGCGCGCTTTATCCGGCGTGTCAACATAGGGAATCATGGTGTGGTCGAACGCCTGGTTATCGAACTGGGTGAGCAGTCCGTGTCCCAACACTTCGGCGGTAATACCGGTTCTGTCAGAGATGTAAAAGACGCTGCGTTTCATGGCTGTTGGTCAGGGTCTGTTCCATTGTAACCTTATACAGACAAAATCCAGATTAACCTTTGTCCTCGTCAGTGAACAAGGCTTCGCTGTCCTTTAGAAATTCATCCAGATTCTTGCTGCCTGATACTTTGATATAGGGAGGTTTCAGGTGCGCCGGATAATCCGGACTGGCAATGAATTCAGGTTGATTAACATATTGCATGAACAATCCCACCAGTAAAATGGACCACGCCACGGCATGGCTGGTGGCCAAACTGGTGTGTTTGTTGAGATTGGTGCTGTTGGTCAGGTTAATGTAAAACATGAAGGCCAGTGACAAACCAACCACGACAAGTTCAATAATGGTGGCTGGCAGGTTGTTATTGACATTATAGGTGAGATATTCTCCGCCATTGGCGATCAGCAGGGAAAGGGTAAATACCATGATTGCGGCGATAAAATGTGGAAAGAACGATGCACGATGGACAATGACCCGCCCTACGAACGCCCATATACCCGCCCAGGCGAGCGCAAAAATAAACGTCGGCAAGGCACTGGCAAACAGTTTTTCAAACCCCGTTGTTTTGGTGGTACCCAGTTGGGCATTAATCAGCAACGCGGCGAGAGCAATCACAATGGTGGTTGCTGATACCATGGGGCGTGAAATAATCGTGGGCAGTGTGGCCCGGGCCGGCAATAAATGAGTCTGTGCAACGGGGTGATCTGGCGCTAACAGTCGCAGCCGTGTCCGGCCCAGCACAACGTCGTCGCCGGAAACCAATTGGTTGTCCCGCGATTGTGCGGTACTGGCTTTCAGTTTAATGCCGTTGTCGCTGTTTAAATCTTCGACCCGCCAGCCGTCCTCGGCTTCATGGATCACGATATGCTCAGCAGAAACGTAAGGATCATCCAGGATCAGGTCATTGTCATAGCCGCGGCCGGCCGTTACCGGCAAGTGGTCGAATTTGTGCCGGTTGGTTACGTGACCCAGGCGGTTAATTTCTTCAATGATTACGGTTGCCATGAAATATACTGTATGAATTTACGGATCAATGAATAGGCGGTTTCCTGGTCAATGCCGGCCGCGGCCAATTGGACGATAAGCCCGATATCCTTTTCGCTCACCAGGGCGATTGCCGCCGTCATGTCGTACAGCGAAGGGTACTTTTTATATTGGCGGGTGCACAGCGACATTTTCCAGTCTTTTTCGGTGAAGTCGACAAAATCCACGTGGCATTGATAGTTGTTCACTTCGTCCTTGCCGGCACTGTTAACACGGATCGAATGGCCGAATTCGTGACTGTATAGATTGTAAAAATGCAGGCTGCCGAGGTCCTTGCTGCGATAAAAATCGTACGTGTAAGCCAGTCCCCCGGTGGTAAACCGCTGGTCCAGATAAATATGGTCTTCGCTGAAACAGTTGCTGTAAGCATGATCCATCAGTGCTTCTTTGTCGTCGTCCGAATCACCCCAGCACTTGAAAATGTCGTCAATGGTACCGGGCAAACGGAACGGTCCCAGGGTTGTGGTTTTCCATTCCGCGCTGACCAGTTGTTTGAAAAAGGATTGCTGTTGGTCAAACAGTTGTTGTTCGATGCGTTGCTCAAAATCAGGCGGTGTTTTATTGGTGGTATCTAACTGGGCCACCAGGGTTTTTAAAAAACTCACCGGCACCAAAAAACTGACCTGGTTGCCGGCGGTCGATACGTTAATACCCACGACTTCTCCGCGGCGATTGAGGGTGGGGCCGCCGCTCATTCCGGGGTTAAGGGAGCCGGAGAAAAAGATTTTATCGAACAGCGATTTTTCCAGTAGTCCGTTATACGTGCCTTCCACCACGCTTAAGCCCAAATCGTGGGGATTACCCAGGGAAAAAATACGTGTGCCTTTTGCCATTTTGCTGTGTCCCAGGCTTAGGGCTTGCAGGGTTTTTGTCTTAAAATCCCCCCTGGTAATCGCCAGGTCATGCACCACATCGATACTAATCAAATGCAATGGGCCGGTGTCACCGTCAACAGTGGCGTATTCCAGGCGGTAGCGTGATGGTTGATGGACATAGCTGGAGACGACATGAAAGTTGGTGGCGATATATCCCCGCTTGTCTACGAGAAAGCCCGAGCCGATCGTTGCCTTGTTGCCGGTTGCCAGCTCAATGACACGGATTTGAAAAATACTTTGCTTGTGGGAACTGAACAGCTGTTCGGCTTCATCCTGGGGCATCGTTTGCTGGTTTTTGTCAGTCGCCAGGACATTGCCGGCTAGCGCCAACATAAATACGGCTACGAGCGGGAGAACGATGTGTTTCACGTAAAAAGTAAACCTTTGTAGACAGTTTGCGGCAATAAAATGAACCGATGAATCGTTATATGTCGTATATAGTGTAGACGCCGTAGTAGCATAAGTCATTCCAGGTGCCGCGCGGACTATTGGGTTACAACCGATTTTTCTGCATCCCCCGGGCGTGCTCCCTCGCGCACATTATCGTTGGAATCTGGAAACGCGCGGTTGCTCGTCAGTTCAATTCACACTGATACGTATGATTTTGAATCATCGTTTCGCGTTTATGCAATAACAGGGCTAACTCTCCAGAAGTTCCGTAATGGTATCGCGCAGCGTGTTTAGTTTGTCCACTGTGCGAATGGGTTCATTGTTGTCGTTGGTAATGTAGAAAATATCTTCCGCCCGTTCACCAAATGTGGTGATTTTTGCATTGAGTATTTCAACTTTGCACTGCACCAGCGCCCTGGCGATTTTTGCCAGTAGCCCGGGTTCGTCGCGGGTGACGACTTCCATAATCGTAAACAGGTTGCGAGGATCCGATCTAAAGGTTATTTCCGTGGGTATCGGGAAATGTTTCAACCTGCGCGACATCATGTGGCTGGGTTGCTGGTCCAGCAGGTTTTCATAGGTTGGCTTGTCCAGCAACGAATGTAACTTCTCCTCTATTTCCTCCCTGCGGCGAGGGTCGGTAATGACGTCACCGTTGTTTTCCAACAGGATAAACGTATCCAGCGTATAGCCTTTTTTTGATGACATGATGCGGGCATCAATAATGTTGAGCCCCAGCCGTTCGATGCCGGCGGTAATCAGCGCAAACACATAGCGTTCGTCATGAGCGCACACAAACAGTTCGGTGCCACCGCGGTGAGTTTGCTCGCGGATCAGGATGATCGGGTAGTTCTCGGGTTTTTCGGTGAGTATGGCCTGGGTGTGCCAGACGATTTCGTTGGTGGAATGGCGCATAAAGTAATCGTCGTCCAGGCTTTGCCAGAACTCGAGGATAACAGCCGGCTCCAACTTGTTTTTCTTTAGCGCGGCAAGCGCTTCGTGTTTGACTTCCGCAATTTTTTCACTCACTTCGATGGGGTTACCCAGCCCGCGGCGAAACGCCCGGGTGGTGGCGTAATACAGTTCCATTAACAGCGCGTCTTTCCAGGAATTCCATAATGCAGGGTTAGTGGCCCGGATATCGGCCACCGTGAGCAAGTACAGGTAGCTGAGTTTTTCCTGGCTGCCGACGCGCTCGGCAAAGTCCGTGATGACTACCGGATCACTGATGTCCTTGCGTTGCGAGGTCATCGACATAATCAGATGATTGCGCACCAGCCAGGCAACGATGTTGGTATCGTATTGACTGAGTCCGTGGCGTTGACAGAACGCTATGGCGTCTTCGGCGCCCAATTCGGAATGATCACCGCCCCGTCCTTTGGCGATATCATGAAAAAAAGCGGCCAGGTACAATAACTCCTGTTTGGGGATTTTGCGGATGATTTTGCTGCACAAAGGAAATTCATGGGAGAATTCCTCCACCGTAAAGCGGCGCAGGTTGCGCACCAGAAACATGGTGTGTTCATCCACGGTGTAAACATGAAACAGGTCATGTTGCATTTGGCCGGTGATGTTGCCGAACGCCGGAATATAGGCGGCGAGTACACCGTAGCGGTTCATGCGCCTTAGCTCATGCGTCAGTCCCACCGGCTGGCGGAAGATTTCCATAAACAGGCTTTGGCAACGCACGTCATTGCGAAAATCATCATCAATCCGAAAACAGTTGTCCCTGACCAGGCGAATGGTTTCCGCGCGCACGCCGCGCAGTTCCCGGTGCTGGGCCATGAGTAAAAACAGTTCCAGCAAGGCAAACGGATAGTATTCAAAAACTTTGGGGTAGGCGACTTCAAGAAATCCGTTGCGGGATTGGAAACGCCGGTTGATTTTTTTAATTTTGGCGCGCTGGCGGCTGCTGAGAATCTCTTCGTCGAACAGTTGCAACAACATTTCGTTCAGGCGGTTCAGCAACTGCACGGTGCGGTAATAGTCTTTCATGAATTTCTCGACGCCCAGGCGACGTTCATCATCCCGGTAGCCGAACTGTTGCGCGAGACTGCGTTGATGGTCGAATAACAGGCGGTCTTCGCAACGGCCGGTGAGCAGGTGCAGACCGATGCGGATGCGCCATAGAAAATTCTGACTTTCCAGTAACTGGGTCAATTCGTTTTCGGTGAGAAAATCATGGTCGACCAGCCCGTGCAGGGTGGTGGCGCCAAAATGCCGTTTGGCCACCCAGCCGATGACCTGGATGTCGCGCAGGCCGCCGGGATTTTCCTTAATGTTGGGCTCGAGGTTGTAGGCGCTATCACCAAAGCGGTGGTGGCGCTGCAGCTGTTCTGCCAGTTTGGCCTTGAAAAATTTGCGGCTGGGCCAGATAGCGTCAGGTCCGGTTTTCTTCTGCAGCCGTTCAAAAAGCACCTCCGGACCGCATAACAGGCGTGCTTCCATAAGGTTGGTAACCACCGTGATATCCTGTTTGGCTTGCGTCACGCATTCTTTGATGGAACGCACGCTTTGACCCACTTCAAGACCGATGTCCCATAAGAAGGTCAGGAAATCCTGGATGGCAGAGGCATATTGCTGATACTGGTTGCCTTTGAGCAATATCAATAAATCAATGTCCGAGCCAGGGTGCAGTTCAGCGCGGCCGTAGCCGCCGACGGCGACCAGCGCAATTTTTTCTTCGGCGGTCCCGATAAAATGGGACCAGGCGCGGGTCAGTAGATGATCAACGGTTTTGGCGTGCTGATTCACCAATACATCCGCGGGGGCTTTTTGTTCAAAGCGCGCCTGGAGTATATCCCTGGCCGCACTCAGGGTATTTCGGAACAGGGGAATGGGATTATCCGTTGTTTTGAACCGATTATCGAAATCGGCCCAGTCGATGTCACGGGTGGATTCTTGATGGGTGGCGCTATTTAGCACTTGGCAGGTGTCCCGATGAGGTAGGTGCCGTAGTTGGACGATTAGATATCGTCCCCCGGGCGGCAGGTCAAAACTTCAAAGCCATCGTCTGTGACCAAAATGGTATGTTCCCATTGTGCGGACAGGCTGCGGTCTTTGGTAATCACGGTCCAGCCATCGGGCAGCATTTTAACGTGGCGCTTGCCGGCGTTAATCATCGGTTCGATAGTGAACGTCATGCCCGGCTCCAGAATTTCCTTGGTGCCCGGCGTGCCGTAGTGTAATACCTGCGGCTCTTCATGAAACTGCAGGCCGATGCCGTGGCCGCAAAATTCCCGTACCACGGAACAGTTATTGGATTCGGCGTGTTGCTGGATGGCGTGGCCGATATCCCCCAGCCGGACCCCCGGTTTGACCATTTCGATGCCGATTTTCATGCATTCATGGCTGATGCGGCAGACCCGCTTGGCAAGGATTGACGGTTCACCCACGTAAAACATTTTACTGGTATCACCGTGGAACTGATCCTTAATGACAGTAATATCGATATTTAAAATATCACCGTCCTTCAGCTTTTTATTGGCGGGAATCCCATGGCACACCTGGTGATTTATGGATGTACAGATGGATTTGGGAAAACCGTGATAATTCAATGGCGCAGGAATTGCACCTTGTTCGTTGACGATATAATCGTGGCAGAGGCGATCGAGTTCGTCGGTGGTGACACCGGCTTTAACGTACGGCGCGATCATATGCAGCACGTCCGCCGCCAGCTGACCAGCGACGCGCATTTTCTCGATTTCGTCCGGGGTTTTAATATGTATACTCATGTTATTGAAATATATAGAATTTACTGAATGGGGCCACGGTCTTACGATGACTGGAGCGCAATAACCAAGCAGTCCACATTGTTGAAATCAACTAAGTATGGTATAAAGCCCGCGCCACTATAGCAAACATTATCTCAGCGCAGTGGTAAACTATATTCGGAATTCCGCTGTTTAGTCATTGACGAAGCAGCAAATTCCCTTAATCCGCACATGGGTCGGCACATTTACTGGGTGCCCGGGCAGGTCATTTCCGTCCGGGTTGGTATATGGGGCCCATGGAGGCTCAACCCAACAATGGAGTAAACATAATGACAGCAGTCACCATGCGTGAAATGTTGGCGGCCGGTGTGCATTTCGGCCACCAGTCGCGGTTCTGGAATCCGAAAATGTCTCCCTTTATTTTCGGTGAACGCGACAAAATCCATATTATCAATCTCGAAAAAACCCTTCCCCGTTTTACCGACGCGTTGAATTTCGTGGGTAAGGCGGCTTCCAAGAAAGGCAATATCCTGTTTGTAGGAACCAAGCGCGCCGCGCGCAACATCGTCAAGGAAGAAGCCGAACGTTGCGGTATGCCTTTCGTCAATCATCGCTGGTTGGGCGGCATGCTGACCAATTTCAATACCGTCAAACAATCCATTAAGCGTCTCAAAGAGTTGGAGACGATGGCGACCGACGGAAGTTTCGCCAAGCTCAACAAAAAAGAAGCCCTGATGTTAACCCGGGAAATGGAGAAGTTGGACCGCAGCCTGGGGGGCATTAAGGACATGAACAAACTGCCTGACGCAATGTTTGTTATCGATGTGGGCCACGAAAAAATCGCGGTTCGCGAAGCGGTTAAGCTGGGCATCCCGGTGGTGGGTATCGTGGATACCAACAATAGTCCCGATGGTGTCGATTACGTGATCCCCGGTAATGATGATGCCATGCGCGCCATTCGTCTTTACGTAACCGCTGTTGCCGATGCCATCAATGATGCTGCACCAAGCACGTATGAAATGGCCGGTGCTGCCGATGAACTGGTCGAACTGGATGAAAGTGGCGAAGTGGTTTCGGACAAAGCCAAGCCAGCCGCCAAGAAGAAGAAAACGGCAAAAGTAAGCTCCAAAAAGAAAGCGGCACCCAAGAAAAAAGCAGCCGCTGCCGAAGAAGGGGGCGAGGAATCGGCCAGCACGGAAGCGGGCGCAGACGCAGAAAGCGCCGCGCCATCCGAGGAAAGTGCTTCCTCCGCATCCAGCGAAACACAAGCAGAACAGTGACATCGTTGTAACCTTTGCCGGTGTATAGCGTACCCGTGTCGCAAAGGTTGCATATAATAAAGGGGGCGCTGCCCCCTTTTTTGAACTGACTTTTGTTTGCCGGGGTTAGCGTTGAGCAGACGGCCCCTGCCTGATTAAGTGGCATCTTTAATATCTGACGAAAATTTGTTGAGGACGGAATAATGGCGATTACAGCAGCCCTTGTTAAAGAACTTCGTGAACGAACCCAAGCCGGCATGATGGAGTGTAAGAAAGCCCTGGTGGAAACCGGCGGCGATATCGATGCGGCAATTGAATACATGCGCAAGGCCGGATTGGCCAAGGCGGACAAAAAAGCCGGCCGTACAGCCGCAGAGGGAGCCATCCTGACCAGAACGTCGGATGACGGTAAATCCGCTGTCATGGTCGAAGTCAACTGCGAAACGGACTTCGTCACCAAGGGTGACGATTTCCAGAACTTTGCCAATGAAGTCGCCGATCTTGCCATCAAGGCGTTACCGGATGATCTGGACGGATTGCTGAATCTGAAAATGGCAAGCGGCGAGACCATTGCCGAAGCCAGCAAGGCGCTGGTTGCCAAAATCGGTGAAAATATCAATGTGCGCCGCTACGTGAAAGTCGTCAATGAGAGCGGTACTATTGGGACGTACCTGCACGGTACACGCATCGGGGTAGTGGCGAGCCTTCGGGAAGGTAACCCTGAACTGGCCAAGGATATTGCCATGCATATCGCCGCCAGCAAACCGGTTTGCGTGTCAGCCGAAGATGTGTCGCAGGATATCATCGACAAGGAAAAGGAAATTTATTCGGCGCAGGCGGCTGAAAGCGGCAAACCGGCGGATATCATTGAGAAAATGGTCACCGGCCGGATTAACAAATTTCTCAAGGAAATTACCCTGCTGGGACAGCCCTTTGTGAAAGATCCGGATATGTCAGTGGAGAAGCTTCTGAAAGACGCCGGCGCGACCGTGGAACTCTTCCATCGTCTGGAAGTTGGCGAAGGCGTTGAGAAGAAAGAAGAAAACTTTGCCGACGAGGTGATGGCGCAAGTTAAAGGAAACTAAATCCGCGAACAACAGCCCGGGGCGCGTGACGATGTCTGACAACAATAAGCAACCGATTTACAAACGCATTTTGTTAAAACTCAGCGGTGAGGCGCTGATGGGCGATGAAGAATTCGGCATTGATCCTAACGTCATTGACCGGATAAGCGCGGACATCAACGAAATGACCCGGATCGGCATTGAGGTGGCGCTGGTCATTGGCGGCGGCAATATCTTCCGCGGCGTCAGCCTGTCGGCTAAAGGTATGGATCGGGCCACCGCGGACTACATGGGTATGCTGGCGACGGTCATTAATGCCCTGGCCATTCAGGATGGCCTGGAACGACAAGGCCTTTATGTGAGGGTCATGTCGGCAATCCATATTAATGAAGTCGCCGAGGACTACATCCGCCGGCGCGCCATTCGACACCTTGAAAAAGGCCGCGTCACTATTTTTGCGGCGGGAACCGGCAGCCCGTTTTTCACCACCGATTCCGCTGCCAGTCTGCGCGGTATCGAAATCAACGCCGATGTGGTTCTGAAAGCGACCAAGGTTGACGGTGTGTATTCGGCAGATCCGTTCAAGGACAAGGATGCTGTTCGTTATTCGCGGTTAACCTACGATGATGTGTTAATGAAGAAACTGAACGTGATGGATGCTACAGCCATTGCGTTGTGCCGCGACTACAATATGCCGGTTCGTGTATTTAATATGAACAAGCCCGGATCGTTGCTGCGAATTGTGTATGGCGAAGACGAGGGTACGATTGTGGAAAGGGGACAGGCATGATAGATGAGATCAAGCAAGACGCCGAAAATCGGATGAAAAAAAGTATCGAGTCATTGAAGTCCGAACTGACCAAGTTGCGTACCGGCCGGGCACACACCAGTCTGCTGGACCATATTAACGTTTCGTACTATGGCAGCGACGTTCCCCTGACCCAGGTGGCATCTATTACTGTGTCCGATCCCCGCACGTTAACCGTTTCGCCCTGGGAACAAAACATGGTTGGTCCGGTGGAAAAGGCCATTATTCAGTCCAATTTGGGTCTGAATCCTGCAACATCCGGTAAAGTGATTCGCGTTCCGCTACCGCCATTAACCGAAGAGCGGCGCAAAGATATGATACGCATCGTGCGCCAGGAAGGGGAAAATGCCCGAGTTGCGGTGCGAAACATTCGCCGTGACGCCAACAGCGATTTCAAGTCCTTAAACAAGGAAAAGGAAATCACCGATGATGAAATGCGGCAGGCGGAAGACGAGATACAAAAGCTGACCGACAAATATGTCAGTCAAATTGACAAGGTTCTCGAAGACAAAGAGAAGGATCTTATGGAGGTTTGATGAGTGGAAAAATTCCAGCGTACCGGGTAATAGGCTATAAAACGCTGTAAACCATAGCGTTGTCAATAAGTTAAGTGATTGTCCTGTCCTTCAGTTTGCCCTCATCAAACCATTTATGCTTCTGGCTTTATTGATATTATAGGCAGTTATTGAATGTCTATAGACTCTGAAACACCACAACCTGATCATCAGAAAATTCCACGCCACATTGCGATAATTATGGATGGGAACGGCCGGTGGGCGAAAAACCGCAGAATGCCGCGGTTCGCCGGTCATAAAGTCGGTGTCGAGGCGGTGCGGGGTGTGGCGGAAAGCTGCGCTAAAAAAGGCGTTGATGTTTTAACGCTGTTTGCGTTCAGTAGTGAGAACTGGCGCCGGCCTGCCAAGGAAGTGGGACTGTTAATGGACCTTTTACATTCTGCGTTGGGACGGGAAGTAAAACGTCTCCATGACAATAACGTACGCTTGCGCTTTATTGGCGATCGAAGTGCGTTTAGCGAGAAATTGCAGTCGCGTCTTCTCGAGGGAGAGGCAACGACAAAAGACAATACCGGTCTGAATCTGGTGGTGGCGGTTAACTACGGCGGCCGCTGGGATATTGCCCATGCGGCACGAGCCATCGCAAGAAAAGTCAAAGATGGCGTGGTGGATGTCGACAATATCGATGAAGAGTTGTTTGCCTCTTATCTTTCATTGTATGAACTGCCTGAGCCGGATTTGTTTATCCGCACCGGTGGCGAACAACGTATCAGTAACTTTTTGTTGTGGCAGTTGGCTTACACCGAATTGTTTTTTACCGATACATTGTGGCCGGATTTCAACGAACAAACCCTTGATCGGGCGCTGGAGTCGTTTGCCAGCCGGCAACGGCGATTCGGGCAAACCAGTGAACAGGTGGAGCAGGGACAAGGTGCTTAAGCAGCGCCTTATTACCGCAGCTGTATTAATACCGGTTGTGGTGGTCAGCGTGGTATGGCTGCCAAAGGCGTATTTCGCGGTCCTGTTTGGTTTGTTTGCGCTTGTCGCAGCCTGGGAGTGGGCCGGGTTTACCGCGTTTAACGCGTCTGTGCCGCGGGCTCTATACACGACGGCTGTGCTGGGGTTACTGGTGTTAAGCTGGATCTTTATCAGTGACTCGTTACCGCGTGTCATAGCGGTGCTTATTATTGGGCTGGTGTGGTGGGTGGCTGCGATGATGCTGGTTGTGTTATACCCCCGGCATGAAAATATTCGCAAGAATCCTGTTGTCAGTGCGCTGGCCGGTGTCCTGGTGATCGTGCCGTGCTGGTTGGCGCTGACAACGTTACACGGTACCTCGATAGAGGGTGCCGAACTGGTGTTGTTTTTGCTGGCAAGTATTGCAGTGGCCGACAGTGGCGCCTACTTCGGTGGCCGGCGTTGGGGTACCAACAAGCTGGCGCCGCAAGTGAGCCCCGGCAAGACATGGGAAGGTGTGTTTACCGGCCTGTTTTGTGTTGGCATTTTCGCGTTTTTATGTGCGTGGTTGTTTGAGCTGGTTAATACCGGTTGGGAACCGGTTATGTTGTTTGTGGGAGTCAGCTTGCTGACGGCCCTGTTTTCGGTGCTAGGGGATCTCTCTGAAAGTATGTATAAGCGGCAGGCGGGATTAAAAGACAGCGGTTCCATTTTGCCGGGACACGGCGGTGTGCTGGATCGTATCGACAGTATTACCGCTGCCGCTCCGGTATTTGTTATCTGTCTATGGTTGTTGTTCTGGTGACAGAGCGTATTAAGTAACATGTTTAATCGACAGGGTTCATCCAATGGATAATGCGGTACCAAAAGGTATTACCATACTCGGTTCCACCGGATCCATCGGTGTAAACACCCTGGACGTCATTGAACGGCACGCGGGTCGTTTTAACATTGTAGCTCTTACGGCACATAGCCAGGTGGACCGTCTGTTCGAGCAATGCGCCCGCTACGAGCCGCAATTCGCAGTCATGATGTCCCCCGACGCCGCCCAGCAACTGGAGTCGCGGATCAGGCAACAGGGATTAGCGACAAAAGTTCTGTCCGGACTGGAAGGACTGGAGCAGGTCGCCGCAGACCCTTCGGTTGATTACGTCATGGCGGCTATCGTCGGCGCCGCCGGACTGCGTCCTACATTGTCGGCTGCGCGCGCAGGTAAACGGGTACTGCTGGCCAACAAGGAAGCGTTGGTCATGTCCGGGTCCATTTTCATGGATGAAGTTAAAAACAGCGGCGCGCAACTGTTGCCAATCGACAGTGAACACAACGCGATTTTCCAGTGTATGCCCACGGATTTTGAACAGGGCCTGGAATCGGTTGGTGTACGGCGGATTTTACTCACGGCGTCCGGCGGACCGTTTCGTGACGCGCCGCTGGAACAATTGCACTCGGTAACACCCGAACAGGCCTGCGCTCACCCCAATTGGGTAATGGGGAAAAAAATATCCATTGACTCGGCTACCATGATGAATAAGGGGCTGGAAGTCATTGAGGCGTGTTGGTTGTTTGCCACGACACCGGATCATATTCAGGTTGTTCTGCACCCACAGAGTGTTATTCATTCCATGGTTGAATATGACGACGGTTCGGTGCTGGCGCAACTGGGTAACCCCGATATGCGCACGCCCATTGCACATGCACTGGCCTGGCCCAGGCGGTTTGATTCAGGCGTCGACAGCCTGAACCTGTTTGATATCGCGCGGCTGGATTTCGAGAAACCGGATTTTGGCCGGTTTCCCTGTTTGCGATTGGCCATCGATGCCATGAACACCGGCGGAACAAGCTCAACCATTCTCAATGCCGCCAATGAAATCGCAGTACAATCCTTTCTCGACGGCGAAATCGCGTTTACCGACATTGCGAACGTTATTGAGTACGCGCTGTCTGAAATATCGTCCACGCCGGTAGAGCATCTGGAAACCGTATTAGCGGCGGATGATCTGGCTCGCAAGGTGAGCCGGGAATATATAAGTCAACAGTCATTTTCGACCGGGACAATCAGTTCATGACCAGCTTTTTAACATCGATATTGGCATTTGTATTTGCTATTGGCGTGCTGATCGCATTCCATGAATTCGGACACTATTGGGTGGCACGCCGCTGTGGCGTTAAAGTGCTGCGTTATTCCATCGGTTTTGGCAAACCGTTGTGGATGCGCCGCGGTGGCCAGGATCAAACGGAATACGTCGTTGCTGCCATCCCCCTTGGTGGATATGTAAAAATGCTGGATGAACGCGAGGTCGAAGTACCCAAGGAAGAGTTACACCGGGCGTTTAACCGCCAATCGGTTAGTAAACGAATGGCCATAGTGGCCGCCGGCCCCGTGTTTAATTTTATTTTCGCCATATTCGCCTATGCATTGATGTACGTGATCGGCGTGCCGGGTATCAAACCGGTTGTCGGTGAAGTCGAGCCGCAATCCATCGCTTATCAGGCCGGCATTCGTGCCAACGATCAAATCGTTGCTGTTGACGGTGAACAAACCCCGACCTGGGGTACGGCGCGAATGGCCATGTTGCAGGGCGCACTGGAAGACAACACCATCAGGTTGCAACTGCAAAAAGGTGACTCCTCGAATCGCTATGAAGCCTCGCTGCCGGTTGACGGAATCAGCATCGAGAACAAGCAGGCGAAGCTGCTGGAAGAATTGGGAATGCAGGTATACCGGCCGCCTATTCCGGCCGTTATGGGCAAGCTCACCGATGGGGCGGCAGCGCAGCGGGACGGATTGCAAACAGGCGATAAAATCGTTGCCGTGGACAACAAAAGCATCAACGACTGGCTGGACTGGGTCGAGGTGATTCGAAAGAGCCCGGAAAAGACCCTGGATGTGACCATTGAAAGAAATGGGCAAACCCGGCAAATTAAGCTGACACCGCAGGCCCTGGAAACCGATACCGGCGTTATTGGTC
>JASFOJ010000004.1:0-65348 GCA_050116575.1 Gammaproteobacteria bacterium
CAATCTTCCTTTTACTGAGGTACGTAATTTCATTTACAATCAATGAATTACATAATATTCCTGGATAGAATTTTATTATTAGTTATAATGAATAACGTAAATTTATTCGAGATAATGGATTATCGCTATGCTAAATTGATGGAAAGAAACTTTCGCCATTATTCTTAATCGTAACTATTCATGCCCGCACAATTAACACGCCGTAGCCTATTCTTGTTAGTTTTGCTAATCATGGCCCTGCCCGGCTGGTCCTTAGCGGCGGCGCATTCTTCCAAGCCGCAGCCTGTTACCGATAGCGATACCTCCGACTATGACGAGGGGTACACTGCGGATTTTGAACTCGCCGATAAACCCGCTGATAAAAAACCGGCACCCAAAAAAGACCCTGACAAGGAATTTACCCGTGGACGGATGGCTTTCTTGTTTGGCCAATATAAAGCTGCTTATAAAATCTGGAAACCGCTGGCTGATAAAGGTTATGCCAAGGCCCAGTCGACGCTGGGATGGATGTATCATACCGGTAAGGGTGTAAAACAGGACTACGGTAAGGCGTTCGACTGGTATCAGAAAGCCGCGGATCAAAAAAATGTCATTGCCCAAAATAATCTGGGTGTGTTTTACGAGCAGGGATTAGGCGTGGGTAAAAGCCCAACAACCGCAGCCAAATGGTACCGGGAATCCGCCGAATGGGGGTACTCCTTTGCCCAGTATAACCTGGGAATGTTGTACCGGCAGGGACTCGGGGTCAAACACGACGAAAAAGAAGCGTTATTCTGGTTACAAATAGCCGCATTGCAGGGCGTGGACCAGGCTGTCGCGGAACTGGAAAAGATTTCCGGTCAGTCCCACGGTGGCAAAACGCAGATTGCCAAGGCTCCCGTCTGGAAAAAAGTTCCGGCGCCGAAACATGGCGGCTCCTCTCATACCAGTCCCCACGATAGCTCAAGTTATAAAAGTATGGCGGAACGCATTAAACGTCACCGCTCCGACCTGAATTCGCCGGGCTATGGCGGTTCACTGTCGGGCATTGTGGATTCACCGGCTACCCCTCATAGCACTCCTTCATCAGCAAGCAAATCAACTACTGTCAAACAAAAACCTGCGGCCAAAGCGGCCCCTGAGTCCGGTTCTAAAACTGTTTCGGCGGATACCGCCTCGTCAGACCAATCATCAGTACCCCCGGCGGTGACCGATAAGATACCCGAAGATAAATTTGATAAGTGGCTGACAGATGCCAGGGTGGCTCAAACACGGCTTAAGAATGCCAAACTGGAAAAGAGAACCAACAGTCATTCCCTGGAGATTTTCAACGACGAATGGGTCAGCGAGCAGGACCCGAAATACTTTACCTTACAACTGGCGCGCAGCGATGAACTGGATTGGCTACTGAGTTTTGCCAAAAGACAGCCCATGTTGAAACAAACAGCGTATTTCACGGAAATCAAAGATGGTAAGAAGTGGTACTACCTGATTTACGGCAATTTCAAAAATCGTCAGGCCGCCGAAGCAGAAATAAAAAATCTTCCCAAGTCACTTAAAAAATGGGCACCCTGGGTAAGAAGCTTTTCGGAGTTACAGGCAAAAATGAATCTTAAGCTCCCAAAAGGCACCAAGGCGGCAGACTAAGTTGCCGCAACACGGATTTGCTCGACGCCGCGCCGTTCTTTCAGCTTGCTGAGACAAAACACACGCGCACACGATACCGTCGAGGTTACTCCCGCGACATCCATCCGATCGGAAATTCTTCTCCCTAAAACAACTGCCCAAGTCGCTAGTTAGCGGCAAAACTGGCAGCACACGAAATGGCTGGTTCGATCGTTACAACACCCCATCCCTGTTCGCTTTTTATTATTGTTGTGCCGTTGTCAAAAGTTCGAACGTTCGAGGTTAACGAACAAAGACTATTTCGGTAACGGGGTACCACCAGCCGCGTTTTGCGCATCCAGTTTAATTTTAATGTTATGGCGGTGCGCTTCCACGGTCCGTACACTGATATTCAGTTCATTCGCGATATCTTTACTGCTCATACCCTGATCCACTAACGCCAATATTGTGCGCTGGCGTTGGGTCAATCCCAGTTTATCGGCATTGGTACGTTCTGACTTGGAAAAGTCATCGTACATCATTTGCGATACACAGGAACTGTAATACGTCTCACCACCCACTACGGTTTTGATGGCATTGATCATCTCATTGGATGAAACGTCTTTTACAATGTACCCTTGCGCCCCGCAGCGAATAACGCCCTGGATATATTCCTTATGCTCATGCATGGTCAGAATAATTACCTTGATATCAGGAAAGTCATTGCGGATTTGACGGGCTGCGTCCATACCGTTCATGACCGGCATGCTAATGTCCATCAGGACAACATCCGGTTTGAGTTCCCCTGTCTTTATGATTGCATCACGGCCGTTGACTGCTTCACCCACAACTTCGAAATCCGGATGGGTTTCAAAGCGTGCGCGAATACCGTCGCGAACAACTGCGTGATCATCAACCAGCAAAACTTTTAATATCTTGTTATCCTCAGGCTGCGCCTCGTTGTTTTCCGAGATATTAATTGCGTTTTCACTCATAACTACACCTTCTTTTTTTCCTACTCTAACGTCAGGGGAGCTTTCACCTCCACAAACGTGCCTTTGCCTACATCAGAATGTATAAAAAACGACCCCTGTAGCAACTCAATACGCTCCCGCATATTTCTGAGCCCCATGCTCTGGGTGGACCTGGTTTTGCGCATGGCTTTTTGCAGGTCAAACCCGTCGCCATTGTCTTCTATACGTATTGTCACATTTGTATCCGTATGTGTCACGTCTATAACTACCTTTGTTGCATTAGCATGTTTCTCGATATTGTGTAGGGCCTCTTGCACAATTCGATACATAGCAGTCTCTACGTCTGCCGGCAGGCGCTCAAATGTTTCCTCATCTACCCCGTTAACGTCCATATCTATTTGATTTCTATCTGAAAATTGACGAGCCAGATTTGTGATCGCCGGAGCCAGGCCCAAATCGTCTAAAACGCTGGGGCGCAAGGCATGGGAGACGCGCCGCACTTCGGAGATGGCCTCCTCCAAAAATATGACCGCCTTGTTCATATCCTTAAGTGCTTCATCGGGTGACTGCGTAAATTTTTCGTCAAAATTCTCGATTTTATACTTAACGGATACCAACAGCTGATTGATACCATCGTGTAATTCCCGCGATACACGCCGCCGCTCTTCCTCCTGCAACCGCACTATTTTGTGTGATAGCTTCTTCAGGCGATCCTGGGCGATTTTCCGCTCAACGATCTCAGAGGTCAGTTTTTCATTACGGGTTATAATTTCAGCAGTACGTTCCTCGATCCGATCAGCCATTTCATTGATGGCGGTGGCTAGTGAACCGATTTCACCGCCGATATTTTCCTCCAAGCGATGCGAATAATTTCCCCGGCGGATTTCCTCCGCCAGCGCTACCGTACGCTGCAGCGGCAGCGTGATGCTGCGTGCAAAAAAGTAGGCAACCAATACCGCCATTACCGATACGAAAATGCCGATCGCCGTCAGGACATTCCGTGTCTCGCTGACCGGCTGAATCACCTGGCGCATGGGTGTCACGTTAATCACATTCCAGTCGAGCGCCTTGTTGGCGCCAAACTCTTTCATATCGGCAAATCCCGACATCACCTCGATCCCATCGGCGTTGGTATACACCACCGAACCGACAGCAATATCGCCAAGCATAGCCGGTTGAATACGCAAATCGGGAAAACTTTCAAAGGTGGGCATATTGCTGTTGGTAGTTATGACCATATTGCCAAATTTGTCGACAATATAGGTGTGGGTCTCTCCAATGCTGCGCTCTCTGAATTCGTCCACGATTTCCTGCACGCCACGCAAGCTAATTTCGAAGAGCAACACAGAAATGACTTTATCGTTGTGTTCAAATACCGGAGATAAAATGATGAGTTCGGGACCGGTGCCCAGCAAATGGGCTTCCGTAATAAACAACTCTCCGTTGGATGCCTTTGCAGCCTTGTGAAACAGGTCTTTGATGCCCAAATGTAAATCCCAGGCAACGTATCCTTCCTCTCCTTCATTGCTCGAACTGATGCGTATCTTGCCATTTTTTTCCAGCACATCAATATCATTAATATATTCGCCACCGGAGGTAACCGCTTTGAGATATTTTCGTATAACGTCCGCTTTCCCGTTCTTGAACACGTCTGCCTGAGAAATCAGGCGTGCATTGGTAACACGTTGTTCCAGAAAACGGTTAATTTCCCTGGCCATAATGAACGACTGACCTTCGAGATCATTACCCAAAAAGTCCAGCAGTATCTCCGACGATCGTTTAACGCTAATGACCTGGAACAAGGCCAATGGAACAACCGCGACCAGCAATGCCAAAATGGTAATGCGAAATTTTAAGGACAGGGAATGCATAACGGCGATTATATCTCGTTATTTCTACTGTTTTTACTGGTTATCTTTTTAAACCCTTGCGATCAGATTTCTCTATTACAACGCTTCTGCCGTTAATTATTGAAATGATTTGCAACAAACGAATGAGCCCGCCTGTTGCAGTGACATACCAGATTTGTGTCACACTCGCCGTTATCAATCGCCATGCTTTGTGCTATCTGCACTTGGATACAATCAGTCCGCCGGACAAATCCGATACCATTTGTCAACCAGAGGTCGGGCAACAATGTGATCATTATTTTTATTTCTCAGCAGGTTAAACATTATTGATACTTAAGACAAGAAACCTGATAACCATCATCCTGATTACTTACGAAAGTTGCAACACTATTTACTTTTTACGTAGGTGTTTTTACTGCCCAGACAGCGCTTTTCCTCGTTTTTGAGACTTTGAACAATTCCGCGTTTTATTACTGAAGATTAATAACAAATCAATCTATATACCTATTCGCAATTTAACTCATGCGCCATTTCAATAAAATATTATATCCTATTGTTTTTTATAGTATTATAAGAACCGTAATCAATTCACTTACGTAGTTGAATTATCAGTTTAGCTCAGTCGTAGCCTGATAATTTTTTTCTGCATTAATTTATTGTTAATCCTAAATTTTTTAACTTCCCAGTCTGGAACTTTATACAAATACTTACTTAGGTAGTTGTACTTAGGTACTGCCGTGGTATAGTTCATAGCTAATCACTTGGTAAAACTTCGATGTTTAAGGTTACCAGGGAGAATAAATCATCGGCGTCCCGCCATTCATATCAAAAACAGGGCCGCCAGCCCTGCAAAGGCAAAAATAAGGTTCTTGGTCAGCTGGCTGTACGCTGAAAAGAGCCGAGAACGTGGTCGTTTGAAGGAGCGTCAACGGCCATGGAAGGCAAAACTGTCAAGCAACAGGAATTATGCAAGGCAGGTTAACTTGCGAAAGAACTGGGATCATTACGGAACTATCGCAAGCTATTTAACCAGGGCGGTATGTGGATAAAAACCATATACACAATAGTTGGAAGTAAATTTTTGGGGGGAAAAATGAATACGTACATTGTCTCTCGTACGTCCTTTCTCGCCGTAGCTATGATGCTTTTTACAGCATGTGGAGGCGGCGGTGGTGGCGGTGGCGGTCAGAATAACGACACCTCACCAACCATTAACATCACTGCTCCCAGTGTAAATGACACTTACACGGCGAGCACCGGTACTATTAGCATTGCTGGTACCGCATCCGACGACAACGGTATTTCCGAAATAACATGGCAAAGCAGCACAGGCGCCAGTGGCAGCGTAGTTGGAACCACCAACTGGATCTACGACGGTCTGCAACTGCAAAGCGGCGTTAATATCATCACCGTAACGGCAAGAGACAGTGACGATAACGTCGCTTCCGACACCATTACAATAAGCTATGATTTTGCCGACGCTGGCCCTCAGGTCACGATTACTTCACCAAGTGCGAATCCCAATTACACATCGAATAACGATACCATCACCATTTCAGGTACCGCATCCGATGATCTTGGGGTAACCGAAGTAACATGGTCAAATAGTTCAGGTGGCACAGGAACGGCGAACGGCACCACCAATTGGAGCTACAGTAATTTAAAGCTCCAGGCCGGTACTAACGTTATCACTGTTACCGCCAGGGATACGTCCAACAATCTCTCGACCGACCAGATCACGGTTACCTATAACGCCAACGATACGATCGCACCACAAATTTCCGTAACATCACCGGAAGACGACGGTACGTATATCGCAACTACCGATCGCGTTTCGATCTCTGGCGCCTCGTCTGACAATGTTGGCGTAACACGTATTAAATATACCAATAACGGCGGGCCGGAAACCGATACACCGACACGGAATCCGTGGTACTTCAATAATATTTCGCTGCAACCGGGCACCAACCGTATCGTGGTGACGGCGTATGACGCGGCAAACAACCAGTCCTCAGCGACTATCGTGGTTACCTATCAGGAAAACCAGGTTGCCGAGACCTGTATGAGCTGTCATAACGGTTCCAATGCCAATGACTACACCGGCACCGGTCTAAGCAACCCACATCCGTTTGCAGGCGCAACGAATATCAACTGTACCGTGTGTCACGGTGGTAACGGCCAGGGTGCCGGTAAGGAAGGCAGTCACGTTCCACCGCCGCCGGCAATGGCAACAGACGATAATTTAATCAATGACCCTGTTGCCTACTTCAATCGTCTGACATTGGCCGGTATTGATAAATACCCCGATTACACAGTCAATGGCGTTACCTATACAGCGCTCGAGTATCTGCAGTTCATCAATCCCGGAGATCTGCGCGTGGTTTCCGAGGGTAAAAGTTGTGGTAGATGTCACGATAGCCACGCTGACTGGGTAAACCGCAATGTCATCGCGACAGAAGATGGTATCTTGTCCGGTGCCATGTACGCCGCAGGCATTGAAAACTCTATTCCGGAACACCAGGGGCTGTATCAGGATACTGCCGCGGATGAAGGTTTTCGCTATGTCAGCAATCCGCAGTTTAACCCTGTTACCGCTTCCATTGGTGGAATCAGCAAGGTTAACGAGTTTCCGGTTATTAGCCAGTATAATGGCGTAACCACTGATGGCATAGCTCTGGTTCAGGGCGGACAATTGAATAATTTCTACAACGCCGCCAACCTGGCCAATGATCTGTATACCGCGGCCGAGGAAAACGGCACCAAGACCAATCAGGTCCGTGCCAACAGTGCATTGGCCTCGCTGTACCACGAACAGATCGCCTTCACCTGCGGTGACTGTCACCTGGGCAGCGCGGGCGCCAACAACCGCTACGGCGATTTCCGCTCCTCCGGTTGTACGGCCTGTCATATGGCCTATAGCGCAGACGGCCGCAGCCGCAGTACCGACCCCAATGTGAACACGCAGGAGCCGGCAAATCCGGATGCCATCGCCGCCCCCGAGCGTCCACACATTCGCATGCACCTGATCCAAAACGTCGCCAAGACACTTCCCAATAACCAGTTTGTAACGGGTATTCAGGATATGGCTTGCGCCGGCTGTCACCAGGGTTCCAATCGTACGGTGATGCAATACTGGGGTATTCGTCTGGACCAAAACCAGGATCTGGTGAACAACTTCCAGTATCCGGCAAATCCGGTGAACTTTTCCAATACGGCCGATGACACGCGACTGTTCGACCCGGGTGTCAACAACAATACGTTTAACGGTCGTAACGCGAATCAATATATCGCGTTTGAGGACTATGACAATGATGGCCGTGATGACACGCCTGACGATATCCACCATGAGCGCGGACTAGGCTGCATTGACTGTCATGGTAGTCGCGATCTTCACGGTGGTGCCGTGGGAGATGCCACCGGCGGCCAAATTATGAGCCGTCAGGATCAGGTGGTCTCCATTACCTGCGAGACCTGTCACGGTACGATTTCGGCCTACGCTGAAACGACATCCTGTCTGACTTACGATGATGTGGAAGCCGAATGCGCGGTCGACAACAAAGGCAACCCATTGCGGCATGTCACTCGTCAGCCCAATGGCAACTTTATCCTCAAGAGTCGCGTTAACGGGCAGTCCCATTACGTGCCGCAAACGCGCGATACCATCATCAACAACAACAAGGCCAATCCGTTTAACAACGAAGTGGTCTACAGTCCCAAGGCATCTTATGCCATGGGCCGCGCTGATGGTGACGTCGCCACAGGCACCGGTCCGGTGCAGACCAACCCGAATCTGTATACCAATGGCTTTAGTCATACAGATTCGATGGATTGTGTATCGTGCCACGCATCCTGGACCAACAACTGTATCGGTTGTCATCTTGGCGGAGCGTTTGACAATAATCCGGCCAACTTCCGCGTAAGTAACATTACCGGCGAACGCATCGCCTTTAACCAAACTAACGCGGATTTCACCTACATCTCGCCGATACCGTTTACGCTGGGCGTGAGTTCCGAAAACAGGATCACGCAAATGGCTCCGGCAGAGAAAACGTTCTTCCGTTTCTTCGACGGTAATACCGAATCCCAGGTGTTCGCATTCAGCGATCGCAATGGCAACGGTAACAATCCGAATACCGCGGGACGCAACGCTTTCCCTGCTTTGAGTCACAACGTGATGATGCCGCACTCCATCCGAGGTAAAGTTACTGCGTCAAAAGAAGGTCCAAGATACTGTGTCGCCTGTCACCTCAACACCGATAGTATTAACAACTTCGGTGCCGGTTATGCGCAGTTCTTCCAGGATATGGCAAATAACAACTTTGCCAATCTTGACTTCAATTTGTTGCAGCAGCATATCGGCCAGAATACCGGCAACCAGCTGAACTCACCCTACTTTGTTCACATGGCTGCAGGACTTGGCACGGGTCTGTTCCTGTTCGACGAAACAGGTTGCCCCGTCAACCCGCTGGACAATAATGCCAACCGGCAGTATTGCCCCAACGGTGCGCCGGCCGCTAACTTCGATGCTAATACCGTCAACAACGTTGTTAAGTACAACCTTGACCGGATTGTACAAGCAACGGGTATCTCTAATGCGTCGAACAATCACCCGATGAAGCAACCCGGCACGGGCGGCAATTATCGCGGTGGTTCACTTAACCAAAACATGTCAGGACCCCTGGGAGGCTTGTATATCCAGAAACTTGCCGATCCCAATGTGGGCTTGATACTGGATTCCTGGATTGACGCCAACGGTAATGCCCAGGGCAATGCCGCGAATTTCATCCAGTAATCTCTAACAGTGCCGGCCACGTTTGGTGGCCGGCTCTTTTAAATTGACATTTGCAGGATTACAAGTAACCAATGAACTATGGCAAACCCAACAATAGTGTCAATCTAAAAGAGGCAATGCTATCTGCCCGAAATCCTTGGCGCATTGTCTGGCAACCTTTCGCCGGATTTTTGCGGAAGCTTACTCCACAGACCCCGATGCCCGTGTTGTCTACAACCCCGAAGGCAACACGGCTCTTTAGCCACCTCTCACCACTGTGGCTATGTTATCCAGTAGCAAGTGCTGGATGTATGTTCCGGCCCCTACCCCGTGGGGCCGGCTCTTTTAAATTGCAGCTCCGGCGACCAAGACTTAGGTCTTGTTTACCGCAGTTAGTTACCTGCCGGAGTTGCAATCTAAAAGGGCACCAAAAATTTGTTCGAACCCCGATGCCGGTGTTGCTTTACCCTTCTCTGGGCAACACCGCTTGAACAGCAGCTCACCGCTGCTGACTCTATCCAGTAGCAAGTGCTGGATGTAGTTAGCCGGTCTCACCCTCTGAGACCGGCCCTTTTCAATATTGGCCCGGAGGGCCGATATTGAAAAGGGTAACCGAGGAATGACGGTGAATGGGCCTGTTGGCTGATTACCATTGAACCCCGATGCCGGTGTTGTCTTTTCTCTTCTCTGGGCAACACCGCTTGAACAGCAGCTCACCGCTGCTGATTCTATCCAGTAGCAAGTGCTGGATGTAGTTAGCCGGTCTCACCCTCTGGGACCGGCCTTTTTCAATGACGGTCGCCGTAGCAGTCATTGAAAAAGTGCCAAGAGGAATCGCGGTGAACAGTCCCATGGGCCGTTTACCATTGAACCCCGATGCCGGTGTTGTCTTTTCTCTTCTCTGGGCAACACCGCTTGAACAGCAGCTCACCGCTGCTGACTCTATCCAGTAGCAAGTGCTGGATCTAGTTAGCCGGCCTCACCCTCTGAGGCCGGTTTTTTTAATCCGGAAAAGGGATTGCGCAAGCGCATCGGGATAAATACCGCTGGTCAATCAAGCCGTTCCCATGGTATTGTTTTTAATATTGTGGATAAAATCACAGCGCCGTAAGAATCGGTATTGTACGCTTTCCGCAAACTACCATCATAATTATAACAACCAGCTGTAATACTTTTCCTTCTGTTCCTGGTGGCGAAGCAATACCAATATCTTGATGGTGGCTTATTATGATTTTTTTCTGCAAGCTAGGACGGAATCTTTTTTACCTGATCATTCTGGTTTTAATGGCCTGCTCCCGCGGCAGCGATAACCATAGCGGATCCGGCCTTCAGTCGGGATTGGAAGCACGGCCTCCCAACACCAGTTGCGTTGCACCGGCACAAGGTCCGTTGTCGTCGCCGGAACTTACCCTGGAACCGGCTTTTCCCAACCTGCCTGCCATGGGTGCGGTGGTCGCGATTCGCCAGGCGCCCGGCGATACTAGCCAGTGGTACGCGGCTCTCAAGGACGGTCGTATTATGGTGTTCGACAACAATGAAAACACCACAACGGCAACCGAGTTCTTGAATATCCAGTCACAGGTGCTTGACAGTGGTGAACAGGGACTACTGGGAATGGCGTTTCATCCGGATTACACCACCAACGGCGAAATCTATCTTTATTATTCCACCGATATCCCGAGCCGGCGGTCTATCATTTCCCGTTTCTTCTTTGTCGACAACGCCTGGCAGGAAAACATCATCCTGTCTATAAAGCAACCTTACGCCAACCATAATGGCGGTAACATCCTGTTTGGGCCTGATGACGGCTACCTTTACATTGGTCTGGGCGATGGCGGCAGTGCCGGCGATCCCGACGGCAACGGCCAGAATCCCTCGACACTGTTGGGCTCCATGCTTCGCATTGACGTTGACAGCGGCACACCTTACGCGATCCCCGCCGACAATCCTTATGCCGGTAATCCGTTATGTGATGATCCGGATATCGTGAGTAATAGCCAGTATTGCCCGGAAATTTTCGCTTATGGCCTGCGCAACCCCTGGCGCTGGAGCTTCGACCGCCTGACCCACGAACTATGGGTGGGTGATGTGGGCCAAAATCGCGTGGAAGAAATAGATATCGTGGCTAACGGCTTAAATTACGGCTGGTCGGTTATGGAAGGCAGTGAATGTTATAACAGTAGCAACTCCAGTTGTAACAATGCCGGAAATTACACGCTGCCCGTTGCTGAATACAATCACAATGGCGGCAGCGCATCGGTGGTCGGCGGCTACGTTTACCGGGGTAACGATCCTGAACTGGCGTTTTTGCATGGCTCATACTTATTTGCCGATACTTACAGCGGCCAGGTGTGGAAGACAACGGGTGATGGCAGCACGTATACCACCGAACCGCTGTTTAGTGCCGGCCAGACCATCTACTCTTTCAGTGAATCGCTGACCGGCGAACTGTTTGTACTGGTCCCCAACGGCTCAGGCACCGGTAACAATATTTATCGGCTTGCCCCGGTGGCTGCGGCACAACCGGCCACGCCCATCCCCGAAACTCTGTCGGATACCGGCTGTTTCGAGTCAACCAGTCCGCTGGTGCCCGCGACAGGTGTCATCCCCTACGAAGTCAACGTACCTCTGTGGTCCGATGGCGCGATTAAACAGCGGTATTTTGCCATACCGGACGGCACGCAGATACAGTTTACGGACCAGGGAGATTTTCTGTTCCCCGTGGGCAGCGTGTTGGTAAAACATTTCCTGCTCAATGGCAAGCCCATCGAAACCCGCTTGCTCTTGCGTCACCAGGATTACTGGGGGGGCTACAGTTATGAATGGCAATACGATGCTGACAGTAATCCGGTGGACGCCCAACTGTTAACGGGGAGCAAAACCAAACCAATCGACGGCCAGAATTGGTTATACCCCTCACGCAGTCAGTGCTTCGAGTGCCACACTAATGTGGCTAATGTGTCGCTGGGGTTACAAACGCTTCAGCTGAACCGGGATTTTACCTATCCTGCCACCGGTAAAACCGCCAATCAACTGGACACCTTGCAGGCTGTCCAGCTGCTGTCGTCACCACTAGCAGATCCTTTGCGCAACCGACGGCTCGTTGCATTGGATGATAACGGAGCAGACGTCGAAACGCGGGCCAAAAGTTACCTGCATGCCAATTGCGTCCATTGTCACCAGCCGGACGGACCGACCCCCGTGACGATAGATTTGTGGTTTACAACACCGTTGCCAGATATGAATGTATGCAATACGGAACCCCAGGAAGGCGACCTGGGTATCAGCGGAATAAAAATACTGGACCCGGCAGGGACTTTCGCAGCACCGAATTCCGTCATCACTGCCCGTATGGCATCCCTGGATGAAGCGGTGCGAATGCCGCCGTTGGCCACGGAAATCGTCGACGACGATGCGCTGTTTGTTTTAAAAAGCTGGGTGGATATGCTCGGAAGCTGCAATTAACCGGAATATGTGGTTTACGCCGTTGCTCAAAAGCAAGGTCCGTGAAACCGGTTGGCTGTATTAAACGTCGCGGAACTAATGAAAAACCAGCACAGACTATATATGAAACTACGGTATGCAATAACGGGTTAGGTGATAGCCGCAGCACAAATGGCCATCAGATTGGCCGGATAAATACCTAATGCCAATATCGCCAGGCTGTTCAAACTTAGTATCAGCCGCATATCGGGCGTGGAACTGATAGGCGCGGTCTCTTCCGGTTTATCGAAGTACATTAACTTGATAATTCGCAGATAGTAAAAGGCGCCGATGACGGAAAAAATAATGGCCACCACCGCCAGCCAGACCAGGTCAACGTTTACCACGGCCTGGATCACCGATAATTTGGCATAAAATCCCAGGGTGGGCGGCACACCGGCCATGGAAAACATGAGAATCAACATCATGAATGCGTTCCACGGGCTGCGCTCGTTCAAGCCTTTAAAATCATCCAGCTTATCGGATTCAAAACCGGCCCGGCTTAACAACATAATCATGCCGAATCCACCGGCACTCATTATGGCGTACACAATAGCGTAAAACATGGCTGCGGAGTAACCAGTACTGGTTCCCGACAGTATACCCAGCATAATAAATCCAACATGGGAAATTGTTGAATATGCCAGCATGCGTTTGATATTCGCCTGCGCGATGGCGATAACATTGCCAACCCCCATGGACAATATGGCCATAATAATCAGGATATCCTGCCATTGCGCATGTAAATCACCCATACCCTCAACCAGCAGCCGCATAATCATCGCGAATGCCGCCATTTTCGGCGCGGACCCAATATACAAAGTGACAGCCGTGGGTGCACCGTGATAGATATCCGGTATCCACATGTGAAACGGCACTGCACCCAGCTTAAAGGCCATACCCGCGATGGTCATCACCATACCCAGAACCAGCACGATATTTTTGGAGTTATCTGACAGGTCCATGGTCGCCAAATGGTCGGCGAATTTGCCGATATCCAGCGTACCGGTCACGCCATACAGCAATGACATGCCGTACAACAGGAGCCCCGAGGCAATGGCGCCCAGTACAAAATATTTCATGGCGGCTTCCGAAGCGGTGACCGAATCCCGCTGCAGCGCAACCATGGCATATAACGACAACGACAGTAATTCCAGTCCAAGATAGATGGTCAGAAAATTGTGTGCCGACACCATGATCATCATACCCAGTATGCCGAACAGGCCCAGCACGTAAAACTCACCCTTGAATAGATTCCTGGCTGCCAGGTAACCGCGAGCATAGATAAATACCACAGCGGACACCAGATAGATAAATAACTTAAGCACGTCAGCCATGGGATCTTTGACAAACGTGCCGCTGAAGGTGTACACCGTTTCTGTCTCGTGCAGATTAATGGTCAACATGGCGGCCACCACCAGCGTCGCCAACGCTAACAGGTAGGTGATCACCCGCCGTTCATCACTGATAAACAGATCCGCGACGAGAATAATACACGCCATACTCAGAACAACTATTTCCGGTATCGCTGGTACAAAGTCAGGCATGTCAATCGTCATAACTATTCTCTAACTATTATTCGTTAATCAGTCGTTATACCACTGTTGTACAACGAGTTATATTTTGCTTTGCGTTATCTGGCTCACCAGATGATCGACGGTCGCCGACATCACCTCCAGCAGTGGCGCCGGCCAAAGGCCTACCAGCAACACGGCAATCGCCAGCAATCCCAGTACCAGAAACTCACGGTTATTGAGGTCTTTAAGGGACTTTACGCCCTCGTTAACAACATCACCAAATATGACCCGCTTGACCATCCAAAGCGTGTAGGCAGCGCCAAATATCAACGTGGTCGCGGCAAAAAACGATATCCAGAAGTTGGCCTTGAACGACGCCAGGATTACCATGAATTCGCCCACAAAACCTGAAGTGCCGGGTAACCCCACATTGGCCATGGCAAACAACACCATAAACGCCGCGAATGTCGGCATGGTATTCACCACACCACCGTAGTCCGCAATTTCCCGGCTGTGCAGGCGGTCATACATGACCCCCACGCACAGGAACATGGCGCCTGATACAAATCCATGAGAAATCATTTGCACCAGCCCGCCTTCTATGCCCATCGCCGCACCGGAAGTGCTGCCGGTATTGTCCACAATCGTATAGACGATAAAGAAACCCAATGTCACAAATCCCATATGCGAAATTGACGAATAGGCTATAAGCTTCTTCATGTCTTTTTGCACCAATGCCACGAACGCGATATATACCACCGCAATAAGCGACAATAGTATCATTAGCCAATCCAGTTCACTGGATGCATCAGGTGTGACGGGCAGGCTAAAGCGTACGAAACCATAGGTTCCCATCTTCAGCATGATGGCGGCCAGCACCACCGAACCCCCGGTAGGCGCTTCTACGTGTGCATCCGGCAACCATGTATGTACCGGCCACATGGGAACCTTGACCGCGAAGGCGATTAAAAATGCCAGGAATATATAAATTTGCTCCGTAAGCCCCAGTTTCAGGTTGTGCAGATCCAGGATGGCGAAGCTGTTGCCCTGGGTAAACATATAAATCAACGCCACCAGCATAAACACCGAGCCTAAAAAGGTATACAGAAAAAACTTGATCGTGGCATATACCCGGCGCGGCCCGCCCCAAATGCCGATAATCAAAAACATCGGTATCAGCATGGCTTCCCAGAAAACATAAAACAAAATAGCATCAAGAGAGCAAAACACCCCGATCATCATGCCATTCATGAACAGGAATGCCGCCATGTATTGCGCCACCTTGTACTGGATAACCTCCCAGCCGGCGATAACCACCAGCACCGTGGTAAATGCCGTCAATAACACAAGGGGCATCGAAATACCGTCGACCCCCAGATGGTAGTTAACATTGAACGTTTCTATCCAGGGCGACAATTCCACGAACTGCATCTGGTACGTGGTGACGTCAAATCCGGTATAAAGCGGTATGGCCAGCAAGAACGTCAAGACCGAGAAAAACAGTGCCAGCCAGCGCGCTGTATTTGCATGCTCTTCCTTACCGGCCAACAATACCAAAACACCGCCAATAATCGGTGTCCATATAACCAGGCTGAGCAAGGGTGAATCTGCAAACATTAATTGTTGTCCTTCTTTTTATTTCTTCTTGCTTGTTATCAGAGTTTTGATGTCACTTCACTAACCACACGAAGTACCAGACGAATGCCACCAGCCCGATAATCATGGTAAATGCGTAGTGATATAAATAACCGGTTTGGATATGACGGATCTTGGACGATACCCATGCCACGCCCCTGGCAGATCCATTGACCATGGCGCCATCGATCAGCTTGACGTCGCCAATATTCCAGAATAAGCGCCCTACGCCCCTGGCGCCACCGGCAAAAAACCAGTCGTTAAATTCGTCAAAGCCGTATTTCCTCACCAACAGGTTGTATAGCCAGCTGACTTTCGTACAAATTGTCTCGGGAATATCCGGCCGTTTTTCATAAAAGTACCACGCTGAGCCCAGCCCCAACATCGCCAGCCAAAACGGGGCGGACATTAAGCCATGACCAATGAAATGCCCCATGGAAAATTGCTCTGCTTCTTCTGCCAGTGCAGCGTGTTGTGGAGCCACATGGATAGCGTTACCAAAATAATCACCAAACACGATGGGCTCGATCCAGTAACCTGCGATCACCGATGGAACTGCCAGTAAAATAAGTGGTACGGTCACCACCAGCGGAGATTCATGCACATGGGATCGCGTATGCTCGTCCATTCGCTCTTTGGTATGAAAGACCAGGAAAAACATCCGGAATGAATAAAATGCGGTAACAAACACACCCAGCAGCACACAGACGTACGCAAATCCCGATCCGGTGATTTGTGAAGCACCAACGGCCTCAATAATGGAATCCTTGGAGAAAAAACCCGAAAATCCCGGAAAACCTATTAATGCCAGGGAACCAATCAACATACAGCCATAGGTGATGGGCATATATTTACGCAATCCGCCCATTTTTCGAATATCCTGTTCATGGTGCAACGCGATAATCACCGAACCGGCCGCCAGGAACAACAATGCCTTGAACGCCGCATGGGTCATTAAGTGGAAAATACCGGCCGCATAAGCCGACGCCCCCAGCGCTACCGTCATGTAACCCAATTGTGACAACGTGGAATAGGCGATCACGCGCTTGATATCGTTGGCAACGATACCCAGGAACCCCATAAACAACGCGGTAATAGCGCCGATGACCAATACAACGCTTAACGCGGTTTCTGACAACTCGAATAACGGCGACATCCGGGCCACCATGAAAATACCCGCCGTTACCATGGTGGCGGCGTGGATCAACGCCGAAATAGGTGTCGGGCCTTCCATGGAATCGGGCAACCACACGTGCAATGGTACTTGCGCTGATTTGCCCATCGCACCGATGAACAACAAAATACAAATCACGGTCATCACCGACCAGTCTGTGCCTGGAAAGACCTGCATGGTTATATTGGCCATGGCCGGCGCCGCCTTGAACACCTCGGCATAGTCCATACTGTTGAAATACATAAGGACAGCAGCAATGCCCAATACGAACCCAAAGTCGCCAACGCGGTTTACCAAAAACGCTTTCAGGTTGGCATAAATCGCCGACTCCCGTGTGTACCAGAATCCGATCAACAGGTATGACACCAACCCCACGGCTTCCCAACCGAAAAACAGTTGCATGAAATTGTTGGACATGACCAACATCAACATGGAAAACGTGAACAATGAAATATAACTGAAAAAGCGCTGATAACCCGGATCATCGTGCATATAACCGATAGTATAAATGTGCACCATCAACGACACAAAAGTCACCACCAGCAACATCATTGCGGTTAGATGGTCGATCAAAAAGCCCACTTCGAACTTGACACCATCACTGATCAACCAGGTATATATCGAACCATTAAAGTTTTCAGCGCCCTCAATAACATGATGGTTGAACACCACAATTGACAATACGAATGAAATGGCAACGCTGATATTGGTGATCCAATGGGCGCCCGCACGGCCGATTTGCCGGCCGAACAACCCGGCGATGACCGCGCCAAACAGTGGAGACAGCACGATGGCCAGATAGATTTGTTCCATAGAATCAGTCACGTTTTATTTCCTTATTATCCCTTGAGTGAATCCAGGTCTTCTACGTTAATGGTCCTGCGGTTACGAAACAGCACTACAAGAATAGCCAGCCCGATGGCGGCTTCCGCCGCCGCGACAGTAAGGATAAAAAAAACAAATACCTGTCCGGCCATGTCACCAAGAAAATGGGAGAAGGCAACAAAATTCATATTCACGGCGAGCAGCATAAGCTCGATCGCCATCAATAATATGAGGACATTCTTACGATTAAGGAAAATTCCCGCGACGCTGATACAAAACAGTATCGCACCGAGAATCAGAAAATGCGAGAGTGATAACATGAGTCCCCTAACCTTCCCTTTTCTTTAAATTATCCAAATACTGGATAAGTTTGAACTGAATAATTGTTTTGTTACTACAGGTAACCTGGATCCGCTACGGCATGAACAAAGGCTTAAGTTCCGTACAGACCTAATGTTGTTTTTTCTCCGATTCCATTTTAACAATTCGCACCCGGTCCTTGCGCTGAACGGCAACCTGCTGTTCCGGCGGCATGAGGTCCTTCAGCGGACGTTTGCGCAACGTCAGAGCAATGGCGGCAATGATCGCCACCAACAAGATTACCGATGCAATTTCGAAAGGATACAAATACTCTGTATAAAGAATCCGTCCCAGTGCCTCCGTATTGCTATAATCCGCCGCTTGTGCCACCGGGCTGGCGACACGATCCAACCCAAATTGTTTCGGGCCAACAACCATCACCAATTGAATAATGAACAATACCGCAACAAGAATACCCACGGGCAGATAACGGGCAAACCCTTCTCTGAGAACAGAAAGGTTAATATCCAGCATCATAACCACAAACAAAAACAACACCATAACGGCGCCGACATAAACCAGCACCAGCGTTAAGGCCAGAAATTCCGCTTCCAGTAACACCCAAATAGCAGCACTGGTAAAAAACGCCAATACCAGAAACAATGCGGAATAGACGGGATTACGGGAGGTGATTACCATGCCGGCAGCAAATATCAGTATTCCGGCAAATATATAAAAAATTATTGTTTCAGATCCCATGATTTATCATTATTTCCATCAATGAACTCGTTTTTTAACAGTGCCCGCTATGTAAGTTAAAATACCTTGCATAATTCGCGATTGATCATGCCGCTCCCGACAAATTGTTAACGGTAGGGGGCGTCGGTAGCTTTGGCAGCAGCAATTTCCTTTTCGTATCGATCACCCACGGCCAGCAACTTATCCTTGGTCATATACAGGTCGCCACGCTCTTCGCCGTGGTATTCAAAGATGTGGGTTTCGACGATAGAGTCCACCGGACAGGATTCCTCGCAATACCCACAAAATATGCATTTGGTTAAATCAATATCATAACGTTTGGTGCGCCGCGTGCCGTCCGCGCGTTTTTCCGATTCAATAGTGATAGCCAGTGCGGGACACACCGCCTCGCATAACTTGCACGCGATACATCGTTCTTCCCCGTTGGGATAACGGCGTAACGCATGTAGCCCGCGGAATCGCGGCGATATTGGCGTCTTTTCTTCAGGGTACTGGACAGTGATTTTTTTGCGAAACAGAAACTTCCCTGTCAGCGTCAAACCCTTAAACAGTTCGATCAATACCAAGCTTTTCAGATAATCGGTAACCACTTTCATGTCTTTATCCTCCTGGCTCTCTCGAACACATTAATCGAACCACGGTGGGACACCACCCACAACCATGCCACCGACGACCATTAACCAAACAATGGTAATGGGAATAAACACTTTCCACCCGAGCCGCATAATCTGATCATAGCGATAGCGTGGAAACGTCGCGCGGAACCACAAATACAAAAAGCAGAAAAAGCCCGTCTTAACCAGCAACCAGATAATACCGGGCACCCAGGAGAATAACGTTTCCAGCCCCGGAATACCCTGGAACGGTGACAGCCATCCTCCCATAAACAGCAGCGCAGCCAACATGGCGATAAGAATCATGTTGGCATATTCCGCCAGAAAAAATACTGAAAACGTCATCGCCGAATATTCAACGTGGAAACCGGCAACAATTTCCGATTCACCTTCAGCCACGTCAAACGGCGCACGATTGGTTTCCGCGACACCGGAGATAAAATATATAAAAAACAGCGGTAACAACGGCAACCAGAACCAGTGTATGAAACTACCGGACTGGGCGTTCACGATCGCGCTGAGATTCAGACTGCCCCCGGCCAACAGCACACCGACAATGGCAAAACCCATGGCGATTTCATAAGAAACGATTTGGGCCGCGGACCGCAGCGCTCCCAGAAAGGCGTATTTGGAGTTGGATGCCCAGCCCGCGATAATAACGCCGTAAACACCCATCGATGTCATAGCCAGTATATACAGCAAGCCGGCGTTGATATCCGCCAGTACCATGCCATCGTCAAAGGGTATTACGGCCCAGGCGGCCAGCGCGGGCGCAAACGCCAATACCGGACCCAAAAGAAACAAAAAGCGATTAGCGTTGGAGGGCAGGATGGTTTCCTTCATCAACAACTTCAGGCCATCGGCAATGGGCTGCAATAAGCCACGCGGGCCCACGCGATTTGGCCCAATGCGTACCTGAATATAGCCAATCACCTTTCGCTCGGCCAGCGTCAAATAAGCCACCGCCAGCATTAACGGAACAACAATCGCCATTATCTTTAAATTGATAATGACCAGCGGCACTATATTTTCCGGTAACCAGCTCAGTGATTGCTCAATAAAATCAATCATCAATTCCAAAGTCCCTGTCGTACTATTGTTATTCTGCCAATTGTTATTTTATTAACTTGTTGTCGTTTTACGTTTGTAGCAAGCGATCGTATTAAACAATAATGATTAATAAACCGATTTAAACCCCACGCGCACTATGACGCAGGCGTAATTGTTACAGGTATAAAATCAGCCTGCAAATCAACACTCTCCTTAATACCACTGTGTATCAGCACACTGTCATCGGCAATATGGTCATCGACAATCACCGGCAGCGTAACCCGCGCGCCGTTTTGTGCCGCCACAGCCTTGGCACCGTCGCTGACCCCGATTTTTTTTGCCAGTTTATTATTGATCCGGATCGCCGCAACATCTGCATCAAACGTCGATTGTAATGCCGGCGCACGACGCTGTAAGCCGTCCCAGGTATACATTTGCATTTCGCTAATCCGCACAATGGCATCCGCGTTCTTGTTTCCGATGTTCTCGGGTGCCTGCCATTCGAGTTTATTGTCAGCAATGATACTTCCGGCTTTATCTTTGATCTCGGTGAGTACATCTTCGGATGACACAAACTCAAAACCTTCACAATCAAATAAGTTACCCAGAACCCGCAATACTTTCCACGCCGGCCGTGCATCGCCCAATGGCGGTACAACACCACTAAAACTCTGCCAGCAACCCTCGGCATTGATAAAAGTACCGGATGTTTCGGTAAACGGCGCGATCGGTAAAATAACGTCGGCATATTCCTTGATATTGGGACTACCAAAATTACTCAGCGCTACCGTAAACTCCGAGTTGAGCAGCGTTTGGCGAGCCTGTGCCGGATAGGCTGCTTCGATATCGGGTTCAACATTCAACAACACGTAGCCTTTTAATCCATCGGTTAGCATCTGATGTGTATTAAGACCGGCTTGATCGGGAGAGCCCCCGCCTGTTACTCGATGCGGTACAGCGCCCGCAATCCACGCCCCGGCAGTATTACCCGCTTCCGGCAGATAACCAATGCGGCTTTGACTGGTTGTCGCTATCAGGTTCGAGAGCATGCGCAGTGTCGATGCCTTGGGATGATTAATCGCCTGCGGCCCCAGAATAACGGATGAGGCTTTGCCCTGATGCAGTATTTGCGCTATTTGTTGATGCGTATCGCTGACTTTGACTTCCTTGGCCAGTTGTTGAAAACCACTCGGTGCTTTCGTGCCTGTTATTTTCAACAAGGCCTTCGCAATGGCGGTGAGTTCACGGGCAAAATTCATTGGCGTTACGACAGATTTTGCCGCAACCGGAATATAAAATTCATAATCTACGGAATTCACATGCATCAACTGCAGGCCGGCGTGACTACCTTTGCGCAAGCGATGCGCGGCGATAGGCTGATCCTTGCGAATATTGGAACCCACCAATAATACGGCATCATTGTTCTCAAGATCCTGAATTGACTGACCCAGCCAGGGAAATATCGGATCTTCGTCAGCGTGACTGAAATCCGTTTGTCGCAACCGGTGATCAATATTGTTAACACGTAATTGGCGCATTAATTTTTGTAGTAGATAAAGTTCTTCCACGGTTGAAGTGGGCGACGCCAGCGCTCCCACGTTATCGGCGCCTGACTCGGCAATCACGCGATTGAGACCGGACACTGTCATTTGCAAGGCCGTTTCCCAATCCACTTCTTTCCATTCTCCGTCAACCTTGGCCAGTGGCGTCGTTAACCGCTCTTCGCTGTTCAATGCTTCATAACTGAACCGGTCGCGGTCGGAGATCCAGGTTTCATTGATGGCCTCGTTTTCTTTCGGCACCACCCTCACCACTTGCCGGCCATTGCGGATGTGTACTTGCAGATTGGAACCCATACAATCGTGCGGCGCAACGGAGTCACGTTCTATGAGCTCCCAGGCACGCGCGGAGAAACGGAAAGGTTTGGAGGTCAATGCGCCCACGGGACAAAGGTCGATCACGTTACCGGACATTTCCGATGTCACGTTGCGAACAATATAAGTACCGATTTTGGTGTGTTCCCCCCGTCCGGTGGCACCCAGTTCGCGGATACCGGCAATCTCCTCGCCAAAGCGCACGCAGCGGGTACAATGAATGCAACGGGTCATATCGGTGGAAATCAACGGACCAAGGTCCTTGTCCTGCACTACTCGTTTTTTCTCAGCGTATTTTGACACGTCATTGCCGTAGCCCATGGCAATGTCCTGTAATTCACACTCGCCACCCTGGTCGCAGATGGGACAATCCAGGGGATGATTAATCAACAAAAATTCCATAACACCCTTTTGGGCATCGATGGCCTTGGGGGACTTGGTAAAAATCTTCATGCCGTCGGTGACCGGGGTCGCGCACGCGGGCAATGGCTTGGCGGCTTTTTCGACTTCGACCAGACACATACGGCAATTGGCGGCAATGGATAACTTCTTGTGATAACAAAAGCGCGGAATATAGATACCCGCGTCATCAGCGGCTTCTATGACCATTGAGCCGTCACGCGCTTCAATTTTTTTGCCATCTATTTCAATGTGTACCATTGTTACGTCTTATCCCTGCAATAAAGTTCAATCATCAATTACCATCAACCGGTGATATCACTGTCCGCCCACCATGCAGCGTTTGTGATCGATGTGATACTGGAATTCGTCGCGGAAATGTTGCAGGAAACTTGTTACCGGCATGGCGGCCGCGTCCCCCAAACCACAAATGGTGCGTCCGCCAATCTTGTTGGCCACATCCACCAGCAAGTCCAGATCCTCCTGACGACCCTTGCCTTCTTCAATGCGATGAACCACCCGCGACAACCAGCCGGTACCTTCCCGGCACGGCGTACACTGACCGCACGACTCTTCGTAATAAAAGTAAGCCAATCGAGCCAGGGCGTTGACCATGCACGTGGTTTCGTCTATTACAATGACCGATCCGGCACCCAACATGGAGCCGGCTTTGGCGATGGAGTCATAGTCCATATCCATGGCCATGGCGGCATCGGCTGGTAATACCGGGGTGGATGAACCGCCGGGAATCACCGCCTTCAATTTTTTACCGTTGAGAACACCACCGGCCATCTCCAATAACTCGGCAAACGGTGTGCCCATCGGCACTTCGTAATTGCCCGGCTTATTCACGTGCCCGGTAACACAGAATATTTTCGAACCACCGTTGTTGGGTTTACCAAGATCAGCAAACCACTGCCCGCCCTTGGACAGAATATACGGTACGGACGCCAGCGTTTCGGTGTTATTAATGGTGGTTGGTCGCCCGAACAAACCAAAACTGGCGGGAAATGGCGGCTTGAATCGCGGCTGACCTTTTTTACCTTCCAGTGATTCCAGCAACGCGGTTTCTTCACCGCATATATAGGCACCCGCGCCAATGTGCGAGTGCAAATCAAAATCCGTACCGGAACCTAGTATATTTTTACCCAGTAATCCCGCGGCGTAGGCTTCTTCGAGCGCCGCTTCAAAACGGTCGAAGGGTTCGTAAAACTCACCACGCATATAGTTGTAGCCGACGGTGGCACCGATGGTGTATCCGGCAATGGCCATCCCTTCAATCAATGCGTGTGGGTTATAACGCAGAATATCACGGTCCTTACAGGTTCCCGGTTCACCTTCATCGGAGTTGCAGACGATGTACTTTTGACCCGGTGTATTGCGCGGCATGAAGCTCCACTTTAATCCCGTAGGAAAACCGGCGCCGCCACGCCCGCGCAAAGCGGAGGTTTTCAGCTCGCTGATAATTTCTTCCGGCGAAGTCTTTTCCTTTAAAATTTTTTTCCAGACCTTATAGCCGCCCGCGCTTTCGTACGTGGAAAGCATCCAGGGTTGATCCAGGTGTAATGTACTAAAACAAACTTCGTTAGCCATGGGAATTAGTCCAGTTGCTCCAGGATGGCATCAATTTTTTCCGGTGTTAAATTTTCATGATAGTCGCGACCGATCAGGCACATGGGTGCGCCCACGCAGGCACCCAGGCATTCAACTTCCTTGATGGTAAATTTCCCGTCCTTCGTTGTCTCGCCAAGCTTGATGCCAAATTTATCTTCCAGGTGTTTGACGATGGTTTCGCTGCCGCGCAACATGCAGGAAATATTGGTACAGATGCTGATTTTGTGTTTGCCAACCGGTTTATGGGCATACATGGAATAAAAGCTGGCCACTTCGTATACCGAGATTTGAGGCATTTCGAGATATGCCGCCAGTTCGTCCATTAGCGGCGTGGTGAGGTAGCCGTCGTTGGCTTCCTGGATAATATGCAATGCTGGTATGACCGCCGCCTGTTTATTTTCCGGCGGATACTTGGCAATCCACTTATCAATGGCACTATAGGACTCTTTGGAAATCAGTTTCTCCGGCATGACTTCCTGTTGCTCCGCTGTCGTTGAATTTGATGTTTTTTCTGCTACGTCAATTGTCATTATCGATCAACTTCCCCAAACACGATATCTTGTGTACCTATAATAGCGACCACATCGGCCAGCATGTGTCCCCTGGCCATTTCGTCCAACCCGGACAGGTGCGCATATCCTGGCGCCCGTATTTTCAGCCGGTAGGGTTTATTGGCGCCGTCGGATACCAGGTAGATGCCAAATTCACCTTTGGGATGTTCAACGGCGGTGTAAACTTCTCCTTCCGGCAAGGTATAACCTTCGGTAAAGAGTTTAAAATGATGGATCAGTGATTCCATATCCCCTTTCATGTGTTCCCGTGACGGCGGTACCAGTTTATGGTCTTCCAGAATCACCGGTCCGGGATTTTCCCGCAACCATTTAATGCATTGCTTGACAATGCGTTGCGACTGGCGCATTTCTTCGATGCGCACCAGGTAGCGATCGTAACAATCACCATTGACGCCCACTGGAATATCGAAATCCAGTTGATCGTACACTTCGTAAGGCTGCTTTTTACGCAGATCCCATTCCACGCCGGAACCGCGCAGCATCGGGCCGGTAAAACCCATTTGCAATGCGCGTTCGGGTGTTACTACTCCAATACCTACTGTACGCTGTTTCCAGATGCGGTTGTCAGTGAGCAACGTTTCATAATCGTCTACGCAACCGGGGAAACGGTCAGCAAAGTCTTCAATAAAATCAAGCAAGGAGCCCTGGCGGTTAGTGTTAAGTTTTTCCACTTCCGCTTGCGTATGCCATTTGGATGGTTTGTATTTCGGCATATCACCGGGCAGGTCACGGTATACGCCGCCCGGCCGGTAATAGGCAGCGTGCATACGCGCGCCGGATACCGCTTCATAGGCGTCAAACAAATCTTCCCGTTCCCGAAACGCATAAAGGAATACGGTCATGGCACCAATATCCAGCGCGTGTGCGCCCAACCACATTAAATGATTCAGTATCCGGGTAATCTCATCGAACATGACTCGGATGTATTGCGCCCGAATTGGTGGTTCGATACCCAGCAGTTTTTCCAGCGCCAGCACGTAGCCATGCTCATTGCTCATCATGGACACGTAGTCAAGGCGGTCCATATAGGGAATGCTTTGGTTATAGGGTTTGGATTCGGCCAGTTTTTCCGTTGCCCGATGTAACAGGCCGATATGAGGGTCCGCCCGTTCCACCGTTTCACCGTCAAGCTCCAACACCAAGCGCAGTACGCCGTGTGCAGACGGATGCTGCGGCCCAAAATTAATAGTGTAGTTACGTATTTCCGCCACTACGCTTCTCCCTCGGTTTCCACATCGAGATATCGATGGTCACTACGTTTAACTTTGGGAACCAATGTGCGCGGTTCAATACTGACCGGTTCGTAGACGACCCGTTGCTTATCATTGTCGTAGCGCATTTCCACATGGCCGATTAATGGAAAATCCTTGCGGAACGGATGCCCGATAAATCCATAGTCAGTCAGTATCCGGCGCAGGTCTGGATGCGCCTTGAATAAAATCCCGTAAAGGTCAAATGCTTCACGTTCGTACCAATTGGCGGATGACCAGACATTTACCACGGTGTCGATAACCGGTTTATCATTGGGTAAATAGGCTTTTATTCGCAAACGTTCGTTGTTGCCGATGGACAGCAGGTGGTAGACAACGGCGAAACGGCGGGTCGTTGCATTGGGTCCGGTTTTTCCCGGTGGCGGCGTTCCATCCAGCATACGGGTCACGCCACGGCTGAATCCGTGCCCTGTTGCTTGCGTGGTTTCCCATTCAACGTCGCCAAAAGAAAGGTAATCAATACCACAAAGGTCAATCAGTTCCGTAAACCCAAATTCGGCTTCGTCATGCAACGCACGGCACACGGAAATGATATCCTGGGCGGGGATTTCCATAGTTGTTTCGCCAAACGCTTCCTTGACGGCGGTCGCATTGGTAAAGCGCTTTTTCAGGCGTTCCGCCAGTGACATTGTACTTTCGTTACTCATAATCCGTTTCTCGATGATCGCTTCTGATATGACGGTTACCGGGCGATGGTATTGGTCCGCCTTATTTTTTTCTGAAGTTGGATAATACCGTAGAGCAGGGCTTCTGCCGTTGGCGGGCAACCGGGTACATAAACATCAACCGGGACGATTCGATCGCAGCCTCTGACCACTGAATAGGAGTAATGGTAGTAACCGCCGCCGTTGGCGCATGAACCCATGGATATTACCCAGCGAGGCTCGGACATTTGATCGTAGACTTTGCGCAGCGCCGGCGCCATCTTGTTTACCAATGTGCCGGCAACAATCATCAGATCAGACTGCCGCGGACTGGGGCGAAAAACAATGCCAAAGCGGTCCAGGTCGTAACGCGCCGCGCCTGCATGCATCATTTCCACGGCACAGCAGGCCAGCCCGAATGTCATCGGCCACAGAGAACCGGTTCGAGCCCAGTTAATAACTTTATCGGCGGACGTTGTGACAAAACCTTTTTCCAAGACGCCTTCTATTCCCATTCCAAGGCTCCTTTTTTCCACTCGTAAATAAAACCGATAACCAGTATGCCAAGGAATACCGCCATTGCCGTATATCCGAACCAGCCGATCTCATCCAGGACGACCGCCCACGGAAACAGGAACGCAATTTCAAGGTCAAAAATAATGAACAGAATAGCAACGAGGTAAAAGCGCACATCAAACTTCATACGTGAATCTTCGAATGCCTCGAATCCACACTCGTAAGGAGACAGTTTCTCCCCGTAGGGTTTTTTAGGCGCAATGACATAACTTAGTGCTATCGGGACAACACCAAATGCGATTCCGAATCCGAGGAAAATAAGAATTGGTAAGTAATTTTCAAGCATAATAAAGGCTATGACCCCATCCCGCTATAATTATTGTTATTCGTCTATGGTTACTTTAATGAAGCCGTTTTGAATGACGTGAAAAACGCAAACGCAGATCCGCGTTAACGCGCCACCCTCCCAATTGTGTAATTAGTATTCTCTCGTGTTATACGTTAAGCGGCTTGCCGTATTGTTCATACGATCGATACCGAATACAAGCTCACATTTTTTATTTATGTATTGAGCAAGTGTTAATTGTAACCGGGCACAACTATCTCGCTTCGCAATTGCCGGTATATTTTAATACTTTCCATTCATCCCGTTGGTTGGCAATTGCCGTTGTCTACCTTGGTCACTCCTTTAACGTTTCCGTCCGCTTCCCCTCTGATAGACTTTTAAGCGACCAGGTTATACATAAACGATTAGCAAAAGTAACCTGATGCAAAACAATTGGCAATGCCCAGTGTGTTTTGCGCGTCAGTTTTTGGGGTCTAACTACTGCTAAGCGTTAAGCAGTTGACGAGTCTAGGCTACTAGTCAGACGGTTGTCAAGACGCGCGAAACCATAAAAATACAATAACTATCAGAATTAATTACTCTTTTTAGACAGCGGTTCCAGCGTTCTCGTTCCCGAAAAGCCGCGGGGAAAACAACAATATTATTAATACTGTAAGCGATGTTAAAACGGCAGCGTGCCACCGAAACAATGCCCTTTTTGGGGTTGAATTCTCGGCACGAGTAGTGAGGATATTGGACTGGATACTAGTTATAATTATTAAATGAAATATAAGTTACATGCGCTATCTATATCTAATTACTATCTATATACGTAATACCTTATCGTTTATTTATCAAGACTGCACCAACGTCGGCTATTACAACACCGGCCAGTGCGTTACAGGCACTATACTACAGAATTATAATCAAAACCGTTGTTGCGAGTTATGAGGGCTGACTGAATCCCGTCACCTGTTACGCCAATGGGTCCAATGCTAACCACATCGCTGATAAGCTGATTAGATATAGAGTTGTTTTAAATACCGAAGTACTGAAACCCCGGATTTGAATGGTGCCGATGGCCGGAGTCGAACCGGCACGGCTTGCGCCACTGCCCCCTCAAGACAGCGTGTCTACCAATTCCACCACATCGGCATGTCTATTAGTAATTCATTAAACACTGTATTAGCAGCTACGAACGATGCGTCGGTCCAAACACCACATATTGTTTGTAGTTGCACCGCTGGATCCTGGGTCAAGACGGCTGTCATTGTTGTGGCGCTGACGGTACGTCTTGCGGCTTGTCAGACGAACTCTGCTTCTGGCTGGGTGGCGCTGACGATTCGGTCTTGGGAGTCGCAGGTACATCCGATGTTTGCCCGCTTTGCGTCTTGGAAGATGCCGGCTCCCCCGGTGGTGGCGGTGGTATTTCGTCAGATGCCGGCGCCTGTTCTGTTTGCTGCTGCTGAGCGCTATCCATGACACTGGTCGGTGCTTCCGGGCTCTTGTGCAAATAAGCCAGTGACAAACTGGTCAGAAAAAACACGGTCGCCAACACTGCCGTGCTACGCGAAAGAAAGTTACTGGACCCCTGGGCTCCAAATACCGAGCCCGACGCCCCACCCGATGCCCCGGCGCCAAAAGCGGCACCAGCATCAGCACCTTTGCCGTGCTGGATCAAAACCGTTCCTATAATGCCGATGGCGGCCAATATATGGATAACGGTTAAAACTGTCATAAACATAACAACGGTACCTTAAGTAAATTCATCGTTCGAAGATTAAAAAATGATGATGTGTCCGGGTGTCCCGGCCACGCCTGTCAATTGGCTGCGCAACAGATGGATAAAAAGCCCTTGGCGTCCAGGGATGCCCCGCCAATGAGTCCGCCATCAATGTCCGGCTGACTGAACAGCTCCTTGGCGTTATCCGGTTTTACACTGCCGCCATAAAGGATTTGCACCGCTTCGGCGACCGCGGCATTCTGGTCCGCCAGGCGTTTGCGGATAAAAGCGTGCACCTGCTGGGCCTGTTCAGGCGTGGCAGTTTTACCGGTGCCGATTGCCCAGACAGGTTCATAGGCTATTACCGCGTCTTTTAGCGCGTCGATGCCAGCCGCAGCGATAACCGTGTCCAGTTGCTCGGCCACGACGTTTTCTGTTTTGCCGGCTTCACGCTCCTCGAGCAGTTCCCCCACGCACAGGACCGGTTTAATGCTGGATTTTTGCGCCGCCAGAAATTTGTCCGCGACCTGCTGGCTGGATTCCTGATAAATCGACCGGCGTTCCGAGTGGCCCACAATGGCGTAGTGGCAGCCAAATTCTTTCAGCATGGACGCCGAGACTTCACCGGTATAGGCGCCCGCATCAAATTCACTGACATTTTGTGCTCCATAGCTAATGGAAGTATTTCTAAGTAAATCCGCCACTTGTGGTATATAAACATAAGGTGAGCATACGGCAATCTGCGCTTTTTTAACGTCGTCGACGCCGCCGAGAATACCTTCCAGCAGGTCCTTGTTTTGCTGGAGGGAACCATTCATTTTCCAGTTACCTGCCACGAGTGGTTGGCGCATGATTTATCCTCAAATTCTTGAAAAACGGCCACGAAGCTTAACCGCTGGCGCCGAAAAAATCAATGTGGGCGGATAGTTGGCTTATTGTTTGGTAAAATCTGCAGTTGGGAAAGACCGTAAAGCCACGGGGCGGGCTCAAGCCGCGGTGAACTCCTGCTCGACCACCTGCGCCAGGCGGCTGGCTACCTGTTGAACCTCGTCTTCATCCTCGCCTTCCACCATGACCCGGACCAGCGGCTCGGTACCGGAGGGCCGCAGCAATACACGGCCGCGCTGCCCCAGCTGCTGTTCGGCATCGCTGACGGCGGACTGGATCGTCGCCGACCCGTTAATATCCACCTTTGTAGTGACCCGGACATTTATCAGCTGTTGAGGAAACTTCTTCATGCCGGATTTGATGTCCTTGAGCGATTTTTCGGCCTTGTGCATGGCATACAACACCTGCAACGCCGACACGATGCCATCCCCGGTGGTGGTTCTGTCCAGGCAGATAATATGGCCCGATCCTTCGCCGCCGACGCACCAACCATCCTGTTGTAACAGTTCCATCACGTACCGATCACCCACTTTCGCCCTCTTAAAGTCGATACCGGCGTCGCCAAGCGCGATTTCCAGGCCGAGATTGCTCATCACGGTGCCCACCACCCCACCGTTTAGAGCCTCATCGTTCAGACGGGAATTGGCAATTATATATAGTAGTTCGTCGCCGTCGACCAATTCGCCCTCGTGATCTATCATTAGAACACGATCACCGTCACCGTCCAGCGCGATTCCCAGGTCCGCCCCCTGCTCCACAACCGCTTTTTGCAGCGCCTCCGGCTCGGTACTGCCAAAGCCGTCATTGATATTCAAACCGTTGGGCGCGGTGCCAATGGTGGTTACCGCAGCGCCCAGTTCTTCGAACACACAGGGAGCCACTTGGTAAGTTGCACCGTGAGCGCAATCGAGCACGATCTTAAGTCCCTTCAAACTGATACCCAGTGGTACCGTGCTTTTACAGAATTCAATATAACGGCCGGCCGCGTCGTCCACCCGTTCGGCTTTACCCAACTCGGCGGAATCAACACAGGTGAATTCCTTGTCCAGTTCCGCTTCGATGGCCAGTTCAATATCGTCGGATAACTTCGTGCCTTCGGCAGAAAAGAATTTTATGCCATTGTCAGCAAAGGGGTTATGAGAAGCACTGATCACGATACCGGCCTGGGCGTGTAAGGTGCGAGTCAGGTAGGCAATGCCCGGTGTTGGCATGGGCCCCAGTAAAAAAATATCGACACCGGCGGCCGACAAACCCGCTTCCAGGGCCGATTCAAACATATAACCGGAAATCCTTGTGTCCTTGCCGATTAGCACCTTGGAACGTCCGTTGTTATGGCTGCGCTTTCCTAACACACGGCCCACCGCCCACCCGAGCTTCATGACAAATGTCGGCGTGATAACACCTTCCCCTACCCGGCCGCGTATCCCATCCGTTCCAAAATATTTTCTGTTCATTGACAGCTACCTGTTTTATACTGATTCAACAGCATTAATAATCTTGATAACGTCCATGGTCGGATCCACATCGTGAACACGAACAATATCCGCTCCTTTATCAACCGCCAAGGTCGCCAGGGCCACACTACCAATCAAACGGTTCTCCACCGGCTTGTCCAACAGAGCCCCGATCATGGATTTGCGCGAAACGCCCACCAATAACGCCGTACCCAGTTCCTTAAATTTCGCCAGATGTTTCATCAGCAATAGATTGTGTTCCAGCTTTTTGCCGAACCCGAAACCAGGATCGATCACCAGTCGATCCCGGGTAATCCCCGCATCCAGACACGCCATAACCCGTTGTTGCAGAAATGTGAAAACATCCTGGACAACATCATTATAGTGGGGATTGTACTGCATGGTACGCGGCTCGCCCTGCATATGCATCAAGCATATCGCAGCGTTACTATTTGCCAAAACCTCAATGGCGCCCGGCGCCTGCAGCGCGTTGACGTCGTTGACCATATCACAGCCGGCGTCGAGGGCCTCCGCCATCAGTTCCGGTTTGCTGGTATCGACCGATATGATCGCGTGCGGATATTGTTGTTTAATCGCAGCGACCACAGGCAGCACACGCTCGCGCTCTTCATCCAGACTAACAGCCTGCGCTCCGGGGCGGGTGGACTCGCCACCAATATCAAGGATTTTGGCGCCGGCTTGCACCATCACCCCGGCCTGGTGCAGCACTTTATCAACCGACACGTTAACCGACAGTTTCCCGGCGGGATCCTTATCGGTAACGACTTTTTCTTCTACAACTTTTTCTTCCACAAAAAACTGACCCCCGTCTGAAAAAGAATCGGGGGTCACATTTAAAATTCCCATGATGCAGGAACCGGTAAGATCAAGGTCTTTGCTGCCGCATCGTAGTACCTTCGTCATCTGCCGTAAAACCTGATAAACGCTGATGTGCGTTTGCCGGTCTGCGCTCGGGTGGTTTAGCCGTTAATGCTCACCGGCCGGGCCACCGATGGCACCATCGGGCTTGTCTTTGCGGCTCTTGGCGTCTTTTTTATCCTCTTCTTCACGACTGGCGGGACCTGCCGGCGGCGGTTCATTCCACCCTTCCGGTGGCCGCGGTGGTTTGCCATTCATGATGTCCTGGATCTGATCCGTATCAATGGTCTCGTACTTGATCAGCGCTTGCGCCATCATGTGCAGTTTATCGATATCCTTTTGAAGTATCTGTTCCGCGCGCTCATAGTTTCTGTCGATGATACTGCGGATTTCTTCATCGATCAGCTTCGCGGTGGCACCGGAAATATTGGTGTGCTGGGTAACGGAATGGCCAAGAAACACTTCACCTTCGTCTTCACCATAAGTCAAAGGACCCAGTTTTTCCGACAGCCCCCACTTGGTTACCATATTACGGGAAATCTCAGTGGCACGCTGGATATCATTGCTGGCACCGGTGGTAACGCTGTCTTTACCAAAAATGATTTCTTCGGCAATTCGACCGCCAAACATACTGGAAATCTGGCTTTCCAGCCGCTGTTTACTGTAACTGTAACGGTCTTCTTCCGGTAAAAACATGGTCACACCCAATGCCCGGCCACGGGGAATAATCGTTACTTTATACACCGGGTCGTGCGACGGCACGTTTAACCCCACGATGGCATGGCCGGCTTCATGATAGGCAGTGAGTTTTTTCTCGTCTTCGCTCATCACCATGGACTTGCGTTCCGCGCCCATCATGATCTTGTCCTTGGCTTTCTCGAAATGCGCCATGTTCACCAGACGCTGGTTTTCCCGCGCCGCGAACAAGGCCGCTTCGTTAACCAGGTTTGCCAGATCGGCACCGGAAAATCCCGGCGTACCCCGTGCGATAATATTGGGCCTAACGTCATCGGCAATGGGCACCTTGCGCATGTGAACCCGCAGAATATGTTCGCGTCCGCGTACATCAGGCAACGGTACCACTACCTGGCGGTCGAAACGGCCGGGACGCAACAGGGCCGGGTCAAGTACATCAGGACGGTTAGTCGCCGCGATGACAATAACGCCTTCATTGCCTTCAAAACCGTCCATCTCCACCAGCAACTGGTTCAATGTTTGTTCGCGCTCGTCATGACCGCCGCCCAAACCGGCGCCGCGATGGCGGCCGACGGCGTCGATCTCGTCGATGAAGATAATGCAGGGGGCATGCTTTTTAGCCTGCTCAAACATATCGCGGACCCGGGATGCCCCCACACCCACGAACATTTCTACAAAGTCGGAACCGGAAATGGTAAAAAACGGCACCTTGGCCTCGCCTGCGATGGCTTTGGCCAACAGGGTTTTACCGGTTCCCGGCGAACCCACCATCAATACACCCCGGGGAATTTTACCCCCGAGTTTCTGGAACTTGCCCGGGTCCCGTAAAAATTCGACCAACTCAGCGACTTCATCCTTGGCCTCTTCCACGCCCGCCACATCGGCAAAGGTCACCTTCACCTGATCTTCGCCCAACATGCGCGCCTTGGATTTGCCGAACGACATGGCGCCACGGCCGGCACCACCGCCCTGCATCTGGCGCATAAAAAAGATCCACACGGCAATAAGCAGCAACATGGGGAACCAGGATATAAACACCTGCATCAACACATTGTCCTGCTCGGGGGGTTGGGCTTTAATTTGCACGTTGCTGTTTAATAAATCATCAATCAGCTTGGGATCTCCCGGACTGTAGGTCTTGAAGTTCTCATTGCTAACCGTTCTGCCGTGAATACTACGCCCCTGAATCATCACAGTGGCTACTTCACCGTCTCTTACCTTATTGACGAATTCTGAGTAGCTGATGTCCTTTGAAGGCGCACGCGGTGGACTGAAATTGTTAAACACCGACACCAGGACGATGGCTATAACAATCCAGAGAAGGAGATTTTTCGCTAAGTCGTTCAATATTCTAGCCTCAACTTGTTATATAACTGTTTCTACCTTATCTTACCTCGAAACACAACAATGTTACCCCGCCGATTTTTGAGGGATTTATGTTGCTGGTCCCTGTATTTTATTTTAGATAACCTCGAGCCAATAAATACACCTCGCGGGAGTTGGATTTGGAGGCTTTGGGTTTACGTGTAATGACCTTGTTGAACTGCTCTCGTAAGCTTTTGAAATAACTATCAAATCCAGCCCCCTGGAAGACCTTTACCAGGAAATCGCCATTATCACAAAGCACATTTTGAGCCAGATCCAGCGCCAATTCCGCCATGTACATTGCCCGCGGCTGATCCACGGCTTTTATACCACTTATATTGGGGGCCATATCACACATTACAAGCGCCACACTCCGGTCCCCTATTACCTCTAAGAGCTCGTCATAAATGGTAGGTTCCGTGAAATCGCCCTGAATAAACTGCACGTTAGCGATGGCATCCATCGGCAGGATATCCATCGCTATGACCGATCCCGACGGGCCGACGATCTCGGCTGCCACCTGAGACCAGCCACCCGGCGCCGCCCCCAGGTCCACCACCGTGATGCCGCGCCGTAAAATATTATCTTTTTCCTGAATTTCCAGTAACTTATAGACTGCCCGTGAGCGATACCCCTGTTTCTGGGCTCGTTTCACGTAAATATCATCGAAATGATCCTTGAGCCATTGCCGGCTGGTTTTACTGCGGGAGGAACGCTTTTTGGAAGCCATACAGGGACAATACGAAACAAGCTATCGGGTTAGTTTTGAGTTAGTTTTGAGTTAGTTTCGGGTTAGTTTTCGCTGACATGCCGCGCCAAATAGCGGGTACGCACCACCAACCACACCGCGGAAATGAGTCCGAACAGCAGCAATAATCCGATCTGGGCAACGTCATTGCTTGTGATAGAATCCACGATCAGCCAGAATACCGAGCCTAAAACAATAATGACCGCCAGCTCCAGTTTGACTGCGTTAAACGGACTGGGCGCAACCTGCAACCCCGGTTTACGGTTTTGTTCAGATTCTTTCATCATTCAACGACAACTTGATAACGACAACTTTGTAATTAATATGCCACTTTCCAATAAACAGAAAAAATTCCTCAAGGGCCGTGCTCATTCACTCAAACCGGTGGTTATTATCGGCGCCGCCGGCGTGACCGAGGGAGTCATTACTGAGATTGACAACAGCATTGAGCACCACGAACTCATCAAGGTTCGTCTAAATGCCTCCAGTCATGACCAACAACAAGCCATGGTTGGCACAATTTGCGAGAAAGTGCACGCCGAGTTGATAAATACGATTGGCCATGTTGCCATTTTTTATCGCCCCGCCAAACAACCGGTATTGCAACTTCCCAACAAGTAAAATAATTTATAGTTGTTGCGTGCTCTGTACGACAGCGCCTTTGCGTTTATCCAATCCGAATATTACCAGTACCAGCCCTGCCAGGCTTTCAATCAAATACAGGATTGAGGCGATGCCATGCAACATACCGAATTGCTTCATCTGCGCGCTGCCTTCAACCAGCCCCTGAAGTTTCAAAGATACCATCATAGGCTGCAAAATATATTCACCGGTCGCAACCAACACCAGCATCGTTATAAGAACCCATACGCGCCAATGCATGCCGGTGCGTTTTAGTACACTTGCAGACAGCAATGCCCCGGCGATTAAGCCAATGTAGCTGATGATGTGAAACATTTGCCCGGCGAGAGAGCCAGCCAATTGCCGGTCATCCAGCATAACAAACAGCGTGGGCGCCACGATGTAACCAATGGCCCAGAGTCCACCGACCCAAAGCGTTAGCAGGACACGTTCACCCGCCAGAAAAAACTGCATCGATGCTCTCCCTCGTGTGTACTACCGTGTGCCTGGTATTTAATGATTGACCTGCTTGATGTCCGAGTCACCGGCACTTGCACAGCCGAATAACCGTCAACATCGAGTGATGCGAAGCCGGCTAAAACTGCTTAGATGTACTTAACCTCGACGATTTCATAGTTTTTCTTGCCACCCGGGGCGTCCACGACGGCAACGTCACCCTCTTCCTTGCCAATCAGGGCGCGTGCGATCGGCGACGTGATCGATACCAGCCCTTTTTTGATATCGGCCTCATCTTCACCAACAATTTGATAGGTAATCTCGTCACCGCTGTCTTCGTCCACGAGGTCAACCGTTGCCCCGAACACCACTTTGCCCGTTGGTTCCAGCTTGGTAACGTCAATGATCTGCGCATTGCCCAGCTTGCCGTTAATGTCTGCAATGCGCCCTTCAATAAAACTTTGCTGCTCACGGGCGGCATGATACTCAGCGTTTTCCTTGAGGTCTCCATGCGCGCGCGCTTCGGCAATTGCTTCTATTACCCTGGGACGGGAAACTTTTTTCAGTTCCTCCAGTTCAGCGCGCAGTTGTTCCGCGCCGCGTGCGGTAATGGGTACCTTTTTTGTCATGATTTCAACTCCTGATGCAAATCCTGAAGACGACTGATCAAAGAAGGATTCTCCTGCAACATCGCAAGGCAGGTTGCCCGCGCACCGGCTATGGTGGTTGCATACATCACTTTTTGTTGTAACGCATTGCTGCGTATGGTCCGGGAATCAGCGATGGCTTTCCTGCCTTCCGTGGTATTTATGATAAAGTGTATTTCATTATTTTTGATCATATCAACAATGTGGGGCCGTCCTTCTCCCACCTTGTAAACGGGGGTGCATGCCACTCCCGCCTTCTGCAGGACTTTTGCGGTACCGGAGGTCGCTACAATATCAAAGCCCAGTTCCAGCACCTGTTTCGCCACTTCAATGGCCGACTGCTTGTCCGCGTCGCGGACACTGATAAAGGTACGTCCGGATTTGGGAAATACAACCCCCGCGCCCAATTGTGCTTTGGCAAAGGCTTGCGGAAAGGTTTTGCCAACACCCATGACTTCACCGGTGGATTTCATTTCCGGCCCCAGTATCGGATCACAGAACGGAAACTTGTTGAAGGGAAATACGGCTTCCTTTACGGAAAAATAATGGGGCACAACTTCGGTGGTAATACCCTGTTCATCCAGGCTCTTACCCGCCATACAGCGGGCAGCAACTTTGGCCAACGGGACCCCCGTCGCTTTGGATACAAACGGCACCGTTCGCGACGCCCGGGGATTCACCTCTATAATATAAATTTCATCGCCTTTCACTGCGAACTGGGCATTCATTAATCCAACCACGTTTAATTCACGCGCCATTTTTTGCGCCTGAACACGCAATTCCTTCTGGATATGTTCCGGCAAACTGTATGGCGGTAACGAACAGGCCGAATCCCCCGAGTGCACGCCGGCCCGCTCAATGTGTTCCATAATGCCGCCGGTTAACACCTTATTACCGTCACTGACGGCGTCCACGTCCACTTCGATGGCATCATCAAGAAACCGGTCCAGTAACACCGGCGAGTCATTGGACACGCTGACAGCGGTGTCCATGTAACGGCGCAATTCCGATTCCTTATAGACAATTTCCATGGCGCGCCCGCCCAGCACATATGACGGTCTGACCACTAGCGGGTATCCCAGCTGGTTGCCCAGTTCCACGGCTTGTTCCATGGTCGTGGCGGTACAGTTGGGCGGTTGCAGTAAGTTCAGTTTCTGCAGCATTTTCTGAAACCGCTCGCGGTCTTCCGCCAGGTCGATGGAATCCGGTGAGGTACCAATGATGGGCGCGCCCGCGGCTTCCAGGTCACGCGCCAGTTTCAGCGGCGTTTGACCGCCATATTGCACAATAATGCCTTTGGGTTTTTCCAGTTCCACCAGTTCCAGAACATCTTCCAGGGTCAGCGGCTCAAAGTACAGGCGATCAGACGTGTCATAGTCGGTGGATACGGTTTCAGGGTTGCAGTTCACCATGATGGTCTCATAACCATCCTCGGCCATGGCAAACGCGGCGTGCACACAACAATAGTCAAATTCGATTCCCTGACCGATGCGATTCGGTCCACCACCCAGCACCATAATTTTCTCCCGGTCACTGGGATCGGCTTCGCATTGTTTTTCGTAAGTGGAATACATGTATGCGGTACTGGTGGCAAATTCGGCCGCACAGGTATCAACCCGCTTATACACCGGCCGGATGCCCAGTTCATGGCGCGTGGCACGGAAGGCTTTTTCGGAAACTTCCAGCAACGCCGCCAGCCTGGCATCGGAAAATCCCTTGCGCTTGAGTTGAAAAATTTCATCCGCGTTAAAGGATTTCAGTTCCCGGCCCTTGACCCCTTTTTCCAGTGCCACTAACTCTTCAATCTGGATCAGGAACCAGGGGTCAATGTGGGTATATTCAAATATTTCTTCCCGTGGCACGCCCTGACGAAACGCGTCCGCCACATAACGAATACGGTCTGGACCCGGCGTGCGCAGTTCATGCTGCAACCGATCCCTGATGTCGTCTTCGTCCTCGTCCAGGATTTCATCTAAACCATCAATACCTGTTTCCAGGCCGCGCAGGGCTTTTTGCAGGGATTCCTGAAAGGTGCGGCCTATCGCCATCACTTCGCCGACGGATTTCATCTGGGTACTCAATACCGGTTCGGCGTCGGCAAATTTCTCAAAGGTAAACCTTGGTATCTTCGTCACGACGTAATCAATGCTGGGCTCGAACGAGGCCGGCGTTGCACCACCGGTGATTTCGTTTTGCAGTTCATCGAGGGTATAGCCGACCGCCAATTTGGCTGCGACTTTGGCAATGGGAAAACCCGTTGCCTTGGAAGCGAGCGCAGATGAGCGCGACACCCGGGGATTCATTTCGATGATGATCATGCGGCCATTTTCCGGGTTAATGGCAAATTGCACATTGGACCCGCCTGTATCTACCCCGATTTCACGCAACACCGCCAATGAGGCGTCTCGCATGATTTGATATTCCTTGTCAGTCAACGTCTGGGCCGGTGCCACAGTAATGGAATCGCCGGTATGAACACCCATGGCATCAAAGTTTTCTATGGAACAGATAATGATGCAATTGTCCTTGTGGTCGCGTACCACTTCCATTTCATATTCTTTCCAGCCCAACACCGATTCTTCAATCAACAATTCATGGGTGGGCGATAAATCCAGACCACGCTGGCAGATCTCTTCAAATTCCTCCCGGTTATAGGCAATGCCCCCGCCGCTGCCGCCCAGGGTAAACGATGGCCGAATGATCGTGGGAAAACCGACGGACTCCTGGACCTTGTAGGCCTCCTCCAGACTGTGAGCCACATCCGAGTGCGGCGTATCCAGGCCAATGTTTTTCATGGCGTTGCGGAATCGGTCGCGGTCTTCCGCCTTGTCGATGGCGTCGCGGGATGCGCCGATCATTTCCACATCATATTTTTCCAATACGCCTTCGCGGGCCAGATCCAGGGCGCAGTTCAGGGCGGTTTGTCCCCCCATGGTGGGCAGCAATGCATCGGGGCGCTCTTTTTCGATAATCCGGGCCACCACTTCCCAGTCTATGGGTTCAATGTAGGTAGAATCCGCCAACTCCGGATCGGTCATGATGGTGGCCGGATTGGAGTTAACCAAAATGGTGCGAAAGCCTTCTTCCTTAAGGGCTTTACAGGCCTGGGCGCCGGAGTAATCGAACTCACAGGCCTGGCCGATAACGATAGGCCCTGCGCCAATAATTAATATGCTGTTAATGTCAGTACGCTTTGGCATGTTTATATATAATGTTCGGGTTCGTGTTTGATTACGTTCATAGGAATAGAGCTTTAGCGATCTATCGCAATACGCCGATGTTCCAGTGAATCATCCGGCATTTGTTTTTTACCAGACATTCCGCCTTTGTGGCTCATTTTCGTTGTTGCATCAAGGCGATAAAACGGTCGAATAACGGCGCCACGTCATGCGGGCCGGGGCTGGCTTCCGGGTGACCTTGAAAGCTAAATGCCGGCTTGTTTTTGTGCTCAATGCCCTGCAACGTGCCATCGAACAAGGACCGATGCGTAGCGGTAATGTTATCGGGCAACGACGCCTCATCAACGGCGAAGCCGTGGTTTTGGCTCGTGATCATAACCACGTTGGTATTGAGATCTTTCACCGGGTGATTGGCGCCGTGATGGCCGAACTTCATTTTTTTGGTACGCGCGCCACTGGCAAGCCCCAGTAACTGGTGGCCCAGGCAAATACCGAACAGCGGTATATCTTTTTCCAGCAGGGATTTAATAGCGGTTAACGCGTAATCACATGGCTCGGGATCACCGGGTCCGTTGGAGAGAAACACGCCGTCCGGCTGCATGGCCAGTACCTCATCCACGGGCGTCTGTGCGGGGACAACGGTAATGTCACAGTGGCGGTCCGCCAACATGCGCAAGATATTGCGTTTAACCCCGTAGTCATAGGCGACTACCTTATATTGGCGTTTGTTTTGATCCGGGGATTTGCAGCCGCTGCCCAGTTGCCAGGTGCCTTCCTGCCAGGAATAAGCCGATTGGGTGCTCACTTCCCTGGCCAGGTCCATACCGCTTAAGCCGGGAAAATCTTTCGCCTGGCCAATTGCAGCCTGTTCATCGATATTACCTGCCATGATACAGCCGGCTTGTGCACCTTTTTCCCGCAAAATCCGCGTTAACTGGCGCGTGTCGATATCGGCGATGGCGACGACTTGATTGCGGACCAGGTAGTCTTGCAGGGGTTCCTGGCTGCGCCAGTTACTGGCCAGCCTGGGCAGATCACGAATCACCAGGCCGCTGGCCCAGACTTTGGCCGATTCTTCGTCTTCAGCCGTCGTACCGACATTTCCGATGTGCGGATAAGTCAACGTTACAATCTGCCGGCAATAGGAAGGATCGGTCAGGATCTCCTGATAACCGGAGAGTGCGGTGTTGAACACAACTTCTCCAACTGTTGCACCATCGTAACCGATAGATTCACCTTGAAATACGGTGCCGTCTTCAAGGGCTAATATGGCCGGCTTTTTCAATCAAAACCTCCCGTTTTGCATCACACGTACATACAAAGCGGGAGAGACGATAATCGCCTCTCCCGCTTATAAAAATTGCGTTGGTGATATGCCATTTTACTGCGTTCAGCCCCACGTTGTCCATGGGAGAGTACTGAGATGCGCGCACGATGTTCAATACCACTTCAATGCCATATACATAGTGGTTTCCTCTCCTTTTACATTGTCCGCAATCCCAAGACATCCTGCATATCGAATAATCCTTTGTCGCGCGCCATTGTCCATTTGGCGGCCCTGACCGCACCTTTGGCGAAGGTCATGCGGCTGGATGCTTTATGGGTAATTTCCACCCGTTCACCAATACCGGCAAACATAACAGTGTGTTCGCCCACGATATCGCCCGCCCGGATGGTTTCAAATCCGATGGTATTGCGATCCCGTTCCCCGGTTCGCCCCTCCCGGCCATAAACTGCGCATTCCTTGAGATCCCGCCCCAGTGCAGCAGCAACCACTTCCCCCATGGCTAATGCCGTTCCTGACGGCGCGTCCACTTTGTGGCGGTGATGGGCTTCAATAATTTCTATATCAATATCTTCATTCATAACACGGGCAGCGATGTCGAGCAGCTTAAAACAAAGATTCACCCCGACACTCATATTAGGTGCAAACACAATGGCCGTTTGCTCTGCGGCATTGCTGATAGTATTTTTATCAGCATCTGACAATCCCGTGGTGCCGATAACGATGCGCTTACCGGCGCCTTGGCAAAGGCTGACATTTGCCAGTGTGGACTCGGGTGTCGTAAAGTCAATCAGAACGTCGAACTGGTCGATGACTGACGTCATATCATCCACGACTTTAACCCCGTTGGTGCCTACACCGGCCAGTTCCCCGGCATCACGACCGATAGCACTGCTACCGGCACGTTCAATAGCGGCAGTGAGCGTTGCATCTTCCGCCAGATGACAGGCTTCGATCAGCGCCTTGCCCATCCGGCCGGCAGCACCCGTTACAGCAATGTTGGTCATGGTGATTCCCCAATCATGTTTCGAATTTTTATCGCTTGCCGGCAACTGAACGCTGCCGGTGATGGCTGTTGCTTACTGCGATGACAAAGAACAGTAAAACAATGATATTGTGGTTTTGGTTTGCGGCAGCGTGAATAGCCACTATAGCCTGGCCTCCGTGACGTCGCTCCCGTTATATCAGGAACTCACCAGCTGATATATGAGTAGCCTTGCTTTTGTAACTCCATGAGATCCGCGGCGCCCACGTCCACCATTTTTGCCGAATCAAGAATATCCTTTTTCGTCCATCCCAGAGACTTCATGGTGTTACCGCAGGCATGAAACTCCACCCCATATTGCAGCAAACTGGCTACCCGCTCCCTGACCTCGTTACTCACCGGTCGTTCGGGTTTTTTTGCCAGGATATGAATACCGGGGCCAATGCCCACCACGACAATATGAATATTGTCGCCGTATTTACGCAACATGGCGCCCACCGAAAACAATACCGCGTTGTGGTAGTGCTCATCCGCTTTATTGAATTGATAGACGACCTTGTTATCAACGGGGTCACCGGGGAACCGTAATTCAGGCTCACCACTTGAACCTTCGGCTGCCCGGCTGCCGGATTGACTGGTCATGGCCAGGCCACCGCCAGCCAACAGGCCACCTAATAACTTACGCCGTGACCGGTTGGTGTCGGGCCCGTTTTTGACATTAAGGCGATTTAGTATTTTTCGTATGCTTAGTTTCAATCTGCTTCCTTACTTGCGGGAACACGTATCCTTCTCAGGGCTTGAGGTCGTCGAAAAATTTCTTCACACCATCGAGCCAGGAAGTCTCTTTGGGCCGCTGTTTGTCGTGGTTAAGAGTCTTGTCAAATTCGCGCAGCAATTCCTTTTGTTTGCTGTTGAGTTTGACCGGGGTTTCCACCATCACGCGGCAAATCAGATCACCGGGCGGACCACCTCGTACTGATTTTACACCTTTGCCGCGTAACCTGAACAGCTTCCCGGATTGAGTTTCAGCGGGGATTTTGAGTTTAACACGTCCTTCCAGGGTGGGTACTTCCAATTCGCCGCCCAAGGTAGCGATCACAAACCCAATGGGTACTTCGCAAAATAAATCGCTTTCGTCACGTTCGAAAATGGGATGGGGCTTTACGGAAATCTGTACGTACAGGTCGCCCGCCGGCGCGCCTTGATCGCCGGCCTCGCCTTCGCCGCTGAGACGAATCCGGTCGCCGTTGTCCACGCCGGGGGGTACCTTGACAGACAGGGTTTTTTGCTCCTGTACGCGGCCCTGGCCGTGACACGCCGGACAGGGATCTTCAATAATCTGGCCGGTACCCCGGCACTTGGGACAGGTTTGCTGCAAGGAAAAAAATCCCTGCTGCATACGCACCTGACCGATACCGTTACAGGTAGTACAGGTCGTTGGGGATGAGCCTTTGCGGGCCCCGCTGCCGTCGCATTCCGTACATTCCACGGATGTTGGTACGCGTATTTTGACCGACGTGCCCTGAACAGCCTCTTCCAGGGACAATTCCAGGTTGTAACGTAAATCCGCACCACGGCGTGCCCGCGATCCACCGCCGCCGGCGAATCCGCCGCCAAAAATATCACCAAACACATCACCGAATATGTCACTGAAACTGGCGCCACCGGCCCCGAATCCTCCGAAGCCGCCACCGCCGGCAGCGACACCTTCGTGGCCAAACTGGTCATAGGCAGCCCGCTTTTGCGCGTCGGATAATACGTCGTAAGCTTCTTTGGCTTCTTTGAATTTGTTTTCGGCTTCTGTGTCGTCGGGATTGCGGTCCGGATGGTGTTTCATCGCCAGGCGTTTAAAAGCCTTTTTCAGTTCCGCATCACTGGCATTTTTGGCCACGCCCAGAACTTCATAATAATCACGTTTTGACATTACGGATTCCATAGCTGTTAATAAACAACAAAACGCAAAGGCCGAAAAAGACGACGCTTTGCGTATTTGTTATTCTTCAACAGAAACTTTACTCGTTTATTTTATTTGTCGTCTTTTACTTCTTCAAACTCGGCGTCGACGACGTCTTCGCTGGCGCCGGATTCGCCGCCACCTTCCGCGCCATGGCCGCCTTCGCCGCCGCCAGCCGGTCCCTGGCCCTGGCCGGCCTGTTGCTGGTAAGCGCGTTCGGCGATTTTACCGGATGCTTCCACCAATACTTTGGTTTTGGCTTCGATGGCATCCTTGTCGTCGCTTTTCATGACTTCTTCCAGCTCTTTAATGGCCGACTCGATGGATTTCTTTTCTTCCTCGCTGACTTTGTCACCCAGATCGGTCATGGACTTGCGGGTGGCATGAATCAGGTTGTCAGCCTGATTACGTGCGGCGATTAACTCGTGGAACTTCTTATCTTCCTCGGCGTGTGCTTCGGCGTCTTTCACCATCTTGTCGATTTCCTCATCCGACAATCCGCTGGATGCCTTAATAACAATGGATTGTTCCTTGCCAGTAGCCTTGTCTTTTGCCGAAACATTCATGATTCCATTGGCATCAATATCGAAGGTCACTTCGATTTGCGGTATGCCTCGTGGCGCCGGTGGTATATCCGACAGGTCGAACCGACCCAGAGATTTGTTGGCGGACGCCATTTCCCGTTCACCCTGCAACACGTGTACCGTGACCGCGGTTTGATTGTCATCGGCGGTAGAGAACACCTGTTGGGCCTTGGTGGGAATGGTCGTATTCTTATCGATGAGCTTGGTCATTACACCGCCCAGCGTTTCGATACCCAACGACAGGGGCGTAACATCCAGTAACAGAACGTCTTTAACATCACCGCCAAGGACACCGCCCTGGATGGATGCACCAACGGCCACCGCTTCGTCAGGGTTAACGTCTTTACGCGGTTCTTTACCAAAAAATTCTTTTACCGCTTCCTGCACTTTCGGCATCCGGGTTTGACCACCTACCAGAATCACATCGCTGATTTCACTGGAATTTAAGCCGGCGTCCTTGATGGCAACTTTGCACGGTTCCATGGTGCGCGCAATCAGGTCTTCCACCAGCGATTCCAGTTTGGCTCGGGTCAATTTGATGTTTAAGTGCTTGGGTCCGGACGCATCGGCCGTGATGTAAGGCAGATTTACATCGGTCTGTTGCGAAGAGGATAACTCGATCTTGGCTTTTTCCGCAGCTTCTTTCAGGCGTTGCAGCGCCAGCGGATCGTTGCGCAAGTCGATGCCCTGCTCTTTCTTAAATTGATCCACCAGGTAGTCAATCAAGCGCTGGTCAAAGTCTTCACCACCCAGGAACGTATCCCCGTTGGTCGACAGCACTTCGATCTGGTGCTCGCCTTCGATGTCGGCGATTTCTATAATGGAGATATCAAAAGTACCACCACCCAGGTCATAAACCGCTACCTTGCGGTCGCCCTGTTTTTTATCCAGACCGAACGCCAGCGCCGCAGCAGTGGGTTCGTTAATAATCCGTTTTACATTCAGCCCGGCAATTTTACCGGCGTCTTTGGTGGCCTGGCGCTGGGAGTCATTAAAATACGCCGGTACGGTAATGACAGCGTCGGTTACCGGCTCACCCAGGTATTCTTCGGCTGTCTTTTTCATTTTCATCAGCACACGTGCCGACACTTCGGGAGCGGCCATTTTCTTACCAGATACCTCGACCCAGGCATCGCCGTTATCCGCCTCAATAATTTTGTAAGGGACCAGGTCGATATCTTTCTGGACTTCCTTGTCCTTAAACCGGCGCCCGATCAATCGTTTGATGGCATGCAGCGTGTTTTCCGGGTTGGTCACTGCCTGGCGTTTGGCGGATGCTCCCACCAGGATTTCGCCATCTTTGGTAAAGGCAACAACCGATGGTGTAGTGCGATCACCTTCCGCGTTCTCGATGACCCGGGGTTTGCCGCCCTCCATTACCGCGACACAGGAGTTTGTCGTACCTAAGTCAATTCCGATAATTTTTCCCATTGTTCCTGGTCTCCACGTATATTTTCATTACCAACAAATTGTTTTTGCGGTAATTCGTTAATTTCTATGCCGTAAATAAGGTCGCTCATGGCGTTTTCAAGCCAATTTGCTAGCTATTTTCGCCTTCTTTGCCCGATTGGGTCTTTTCGTCCGTTTTCGTTTCACCGGCGGCCCCGCCTTTGGTTCCTTGGTCTCCCTTGCCGGGGCCCTTGGACACCATCACCATGGCCGGCCGCACCAGACGCCCGTTCAGCGTGTAGCCTTTTTGCATCACATGCGTGACGATATCCGGTCCGTGTTCATTGCTTTCCTGAGCCGACATGGCCTGGTGAAATTCCGGATTGAAGGGTTCACCCACGGGGTTTACCGCTTCGACGCCGTATTTCTGCACGCAGTCACTAAGCATTTTCAGTGTTAACTCACTACCTTCGAGGAGTTTTTCCGTATCGGCGCTGGATTCCTTTGCGGCGCTGATGCCCATTTCCAGGCTGTCGATGACGGGTAACAGATCCGTGACGAATTTTTCCAGCCCAAACTTATGGGCGTTGGCTACATCGCGCTCCACGCGGCGACGGGTATTTTCCAGTTCCGCCTTGGCGCGCAACAGTTCGTCCCAATGATTTGCCGCCTTTTCTTCTGCTTTTTGCAGTTTTTCCTTTAATTGCTCCAGGTCGTCCGTGACTTCGGATAATGCATGTTCGCCACCGCTATCCGCCGTGGCTCCCGCTTCCTTTTCGGTGCCGTCTGCATCTGATGATGCCTGCGCCGCTTTCTTTTGATTTTGGTTCGAAACTGCGTTGTCGTCGCTTACCATTCAAGATCTCCGTAGCAAGGTCCGTCTATTTGTTTTCAAGTCAGTAACCCAGCGTTGGGTGTATATGTTTATGTTGCTGCAAAAAACCAATACATTGACGCTATCGGTGATAACTCGTGATTCAATGATTCAAGCACTCAACGAACAATAAACCGCGCTTGTCAGCCCGCTGTTATGCTGTCCGTCAATCGGGACCGGGGGCGTCCGAGCGTAATCGTAATTTACTGGTAACTCACTGTTACGGGTAACCTACTGCCCATTGTTACTCGTAAGCTGTTGAAAGTTAGTGCTTAAATTGAAAAACCTTGCGGTTTTTAATCATATTGGGGCGCTATTGTAAGTTTCAACCACGAAATTGCAACGACTAAGGCGATAAGCGCTTAGCTGCGTTCTTTCATCACCGCGCCGAGAATTTTGGCAGTAACATCCACGATGGGAATAACCCGGTCATAGGCCATGCGCGTGGGCCCGATGACACCCAGCGCGCCCAGGACCTTGTCACCATCGGAATAGGTGGCGGTAACGACGCTGCATTCATCCAGGGCTTCGTACCCTGACTCGTTACCGATGAAAATCTGTATCCCGGGTGCCTTTAACGACTGATCCATCAATTGCAGAATTCCGCGCTTCTCGTCAAAGGCTTCAAAAAGTTGCCGTAACCGGGTGATATCCGCCATATCTTCATACTTCATCAGGTTGGTTTCCCCCGCCAGCACAAAATCGTGTTGCGGCGCATCATCCTTGAAAACCTTCTGTGCCATTTCAATGGCATGTAACATAATCCGGTCCATGGTTTCCTTGGCTTCCTTCATCTGCCGCACCAGCGAATCCCGCACCCTGCTGATATCTTTTCCTACCAACTCCTCGTTGAGGCAGTTTGAGATGCGGATCAATTCCGGCTGGGAATAATTACGTTCCGTATGGATGATGCGGTTCTGGACCTCTCCCTGATCGAGCACCATGATGGCCAATACCCGCCGATCGGACAACGGCAAAAATTCAATATGCCGAACCTGGGCCTGCTGACGGTCCGGCAACATAACCATCCCCGCCATTCTCGTCAGCGTGGAAAGCATATCGGAGGCCGACTTGACTAAAATCTTGGTATCGCCTTCGGTGTCCAGTTGCACTTTGATGAGATCAACCTCAGTCTCGTCAATGGGCTTGACGGTCAGCAGGTTATCAATAAACATCCGATAACCATCCACGGTGGGTATGCGGCCGGCGGAAGTATGTGGCGAACGGACAAGGCCCAGCCTTTCCAGGTCGGCTATCACGTTGCGAACGGTGGCGGAACTCAGTTCCAGCTTGGATTCCCGTAACAGGGTTGTTGACCCCACCGGTTGTCCTTCGCGGATGTAATATTGCACCAGTGTTTTTAACAAGTGCTGGGCGCGTTCATTTAATACTGTTTCATTCACGTTGTAATAGCCCTGGATTGATTGTTCGCTCTATTCTCTACTCATCGAAATCGTGTTTGTTCTCGTTCGTTGAAGACTCCTGACGCTGCCACCTGCTGAAGAGTCCTTACATTCATTGGTGACTTTCTCTTATAGAGAAACCTGTCTACAGCCGTTTAAAGTGCCTATATTATTTGGCATTGAGGTTTATCGCCAAATACCGGACACCACGGGCCAAACCAATTTTATAGGGATAACAACAGCTTAGTATACTTTAGCACTGTATCAAAAAGAGTGCCAAACCGTTGTCTTACCGCTTAGTATGGGTGCAAATTTGTGTTTTTAAACCTTGAAGCGCACACATGACAAATGGGTGCCAACAAGGCTATAGTAGGTTATTGGTGCCTAAATCATTGAGATTATGTGACTTATCAGGCGTCTACGGGCGCCACGACAAGCCGTTTCATTAAACATGTGGTGGTTATTCGCGCACTGCCCCCAATAAAGTCGGCGTAGCGCGAATCAGGCGGAACCCAAAGCAACATGGAATATCGAATTCAACGGAGGAACGGGGCAATCCCGGCGCAGTAGTGGAGTATTCAAATTTCTATTCGGCGATCGTTTCTGTCGATGAACTTGACATTCTTTTTGCATCATTCACGGCATGCAGATCATGGCGCGGCCTCGGCTGGCAAATAGTGGCCGATTTATCCCAATGACATAACAATACCGGGCAAGATACGACACCAGGGAATGACAACAAAAATAGGCAATCGTAATAAATATGGATACACCGTTTAAAAAAATCGGCATTATTGGCAAACACGGCGATGACCGCGTCGTCGATACGATCCGCCAGTTGACGAATTACCTTACTGCCAGGGACATGGAAGTCTATATTGACAAGATTACCGCTGAGCTGGAACTGGACTTGCCTTACGACGTGCTCGAGCGTCAAACGCTGGGAGAAGCCGTTGATCTGGCGATCATCATCGGCGGTGACGGTACCTTGTTAAATGCCGCCCGCAGCTTGTTCACTCACGACGTACCATTGCTGGGCATTAACCTGGGCCGCCTGGGATTTCTCACAGATATTTCGCCGGAAGACCTGGAGCCCAAGCTGGACCGTATTTTTACCGGCGAGTACCACGAAGAGCCGCGTGGTCTGTTGCACACACGCATACATCGCCAGGGGGAACTTATTAACCAGAGCAGCGCGTTTAATGACGTGGTTATCCACAAATGGAATGGCGCGCGCATGCTGGAATACGAAACGTATATTGATAATCATTTTATTAATACCACACGCTCAGATGGTATTATCGTTTCAACACCGACCGGTTCCACGGGCTACGCCCTGTCCGGCGGCGGTCCCATCCTGCATCCCAGCTTGCATGCCTTCGTGCTGGTGCCGATCTGTCCCCATTCCATGTCATATCGGCCACTGGTAGTTTACGCCGATAGCGAAATTAAAATTGTCATCAAAGACTGCAACCAGGCGGAGGCACAGGTCACTTGTGACGGACAAATCAACCTGGGACTGCAGGCCGATGACCGTATCGATATCACCCGTGAACAACACCTGATTCGATTAATCCACCCTAAAACCTACGATTATTACGCGATGCTGCGCGCAAAACTGCATTGGGGAAAACGGTTGTAAACGATTGGTTGCAGCTAATGTCCGCATGGTGTCACCACACATGACTTGCTGAAAAGACCCACACCCTCGTTCCCATGCTGAGCGTGGAAACGAGCGATACGGCGACGCCTAATCCCGTAGGGACTTCGTCGTTGAACCAGCAACGTCTACCCACCGCACTATAAAGTTTACATTCCTGCTGCCGATAATCTGGATTGGATATTCGATATAGTGATACTTACTTTTCGCGAGAAATCCATTAGTTGTCTACCCATCGGTTACACATTCAATTATCAACGCAGCAATGAATGAACAGGTTTTTCAACTGACGCTATCCCAACTGGCGATCCTGGTGTTCGCCGCAATCGCCATGTACGCACCAACGTCGATCATTGTTTTGGCCATTATCGGCGTTAGCACAACGTTGTCGTATTCCCTCGCCTCTTCCCTGGCGCTGGCCCAGAAACTGGAGCAGGCAGATCATGCAGATATAGATGAAGCGCAACCTGCGCAAACCGCTATCCTCGGTACACATATTGGCGGCATTCTCTGTTACGGTATTATGTTAAGCTTGCTTTTTCGTAACCTTTTCCTCTAGCCACCGTTTTATTTTCAGCAACAGTCGGATTACGTTAGCGGCTATCGCCGTTGTTAATGCATCACTACCCATTGCTTCTTGAGCAATCGGGTTCAATTGGACAATAATGTGATCAAGGGTAAACGCAAACCAGACAAATGCGCCACTAAGGAAAAGGTAACTTCCCCCCATGAACATCACAACCGGTACGCTAGTCAGCCTGTTGTTTATTATTTTGGGGGTGATATTGATTAAACTGCGCAATCCCATCGGAAAAAAGGCCGTTACCTGGTACAAAAAAGTCGGCATTGAAGTTCCCGAAGACATTTATATTAAACAATTTGTTTTTGTCGGCGTGATGCTGATGCTCATCGGCTTTTTGGGTGCTACGGGCCTGCTGGCCAGATTTTAACTACCTTGCCTAGTAAACATCTGCCTGGTGGCAGCCTGGACGCTCAACACAGGTGCTCTTTGCCACCCATACAATCCCCTCTGGACAAACCACACCGTCAATTGTTCTCAATTAACACCGGTCCTGCAGTAATCACCAGAAGATTCAAAATTCCTATAAGCTCTGTTAAGTCGCACTAAAAAACTTTAATAAAACTCAGGGTTACTTTAAATTGGAGGCTTCAACAACAGTAGCCATTTGTTTTTACAATTTTTTTATCAACCTTAACCGATGATTGGCTAATACAGCAATTTAATAGCTACTAATATAACGTTTGACTTTATTCAAATGTTTAAGGCATTGTCTCATAACCTTGTTAAGGTCCATCAGTGACCAACGCAAGCCCTCCTTGCGCAAGTGCTGAACTAACGGAACCATCGGTTCAGCGAATAAAAAGATAAAATAATTATAAAAACAGAGCAGTTGCAGTTCATGTAGAGAGCCATAGTTGTAACCGAATAACGGGGTACATCAAAGTACCTGGGGGACTTGGTAGCATAACTGTAATGGAGGAAACATCATGGCAAATACGTCCACTTACTCCGCCTCACCTGAACAAACCATCGACGAAGCCCGGCTAACCTCTGTGGAAGAATTGCGAGGTGAACCGGAGCCCTGGGAACCCTGGGAAACCAAACTGGTTTTATACAGCATCGGCCTGGCGCTGGTGGGATTGGTCATCCTGGGATTTCTGGTCAACACCTTTATCCTTTCCTGACTGCCGACAACCTGACCGCTACAAAGGGGGACCCACAAAATGCGGGCAGATGTTGAGCTGACGCTTATTCACGACGGTAACGAATGGGTCGTGAGTAACGATTTATACAAGGCAAGCGGTAAAACGTTTGAGGCGCTGGACAATAATCTTATCAACGCCCTGCGCCATTCCGGTGAATTTACGCAAGGTACCAAAGTGAAAATTTTTATGGGCTTTGACTTTGCGACGATACCGACCTGGCTTCGACAATACCATACTCACTATTTTAATCGGCAGGTCATTGTCGTGGTATAGCCGAATCCACAACGTTTTACCTTTCCATCATTTAACAAATACAGGGGAGTGTCGAAAATGAGTGCGGTAAATCGCAAATGGTATGATGGTATGTTATCCACCGAAGACTGGTGGGCAGTATGGTTGGGCTTGATCTTGTTTGTCGCTGGCCTGATGAGCGTTATAGGACTCGACCTCGTCGGCTGGATGGCAAAAACCAAAACCTGGGAATTCACCAGTTTGCTTGACAGTCCGTCCTGGAGCAAAGTTCTGTCGACGGCCCACGGCGGTGCCGGCAAAGCCTACGAAGGCATGCACCCGTTTGTGTCGTTACTGGTTACTTTTGCTGTGTTTGCGGTATTGACCGGTATTGGCGCCTATTTCCAGAAACTTAACGTCAAAAAGTTCTTGTTAGGTTTCGCTGCAATCTTCTTTATCACCTGGGCTTGCTGGATCATCGGTCATGAAGCGCACTTTAAAGCCCTGCAAACCAGCCAATCGGTTCTACAACCGGAAATCTATGGCAACGATATCTATTGCACCACCAAGGTTAACAAATGCACCAAGGAAATTAACACGGCATTGAACGAACTGGGCGTGGATGTCAAAGCTGGCCAGGTGCCGGACAGTGCCACCGCGGCTATGGCCGTCGACAAAGCCAAACACGCCATTCCAATGTCGTGGGGGTTGCAACTGGGCGGCGGTTTTTCCTATATGCTCGCCCTGGTTGTCGGCCTGCTAATTGGTAACTTGTTCAAAGGATTTGCCGGTTTTCTCAAAGAAGCGGCCAAACCCGAATGGTTTATTAAAACCGCCATCGTTTACCTCGGGGTCAAGCTGGGCAAGATGTGGATCGACAGTTCTTTAAAAATCCAGTCCGGCGCCAGCGATACGGGGATCAATCTCATCCTGGACATGGCATTGGCGGGTGCCGCCGCAACCTTTGTTGCCTACCTGCTGTTTTGGCCGATTGTCTATTCCCTTTCGCGTAAAGTGTTTAAACTGAAACGTGACGCGTCGGCGGTTTTATCATCCGGCATTTCCATTTGCGGTGTATCAGCCGCCATCGCCACCGCGGGGGCCATACGCGCCAAGCCAATCTTACCCATCGCGGTTTCCATGCTCATCGTCATATTCGCCATGATCGAGTTGGTGGCCCTTCCCTCTTTTTATACCGCGGTTGCCCCGGATCAACCCATCGTCAACGGCGCCGCCATGGGGATGACCGTGAAAACCGACGGCGCCGATGCCGCCGCCGGCGCCATGCTGGATGAAATGATGGTGGCCCAGAACTTCAAAAATACCGGTGAACTGTGGACAGAGGACTATATACTGAGTGCCGCCATTCTCACCAAGATCTGGATCGATGTATTTATCGGGGTGTGGGCATTTGTACTGGCAATGATATGGGTTTACAAAGTGGAACGAACGCCGGGACAAACCGCGGTTGGCGCCTCGGAAATCTGGTTCCGTTTCCCCAAATTTGTACTGGGTTACTTCATCGCTTGGTTCACCTATATCGCGATAGCCAGCTGGGCGCCGGACCTGATGAATGAAGCCAAGTCCGGAGCCGGCATCGTGCAAAGCCCTATGCGAAAAATGATGTTCATGCTGACGTTTGTGGCGATCGGCGTCATTACCGACTTCAGCAAATTAAAAGGCATGGGCCGGCTGGCCATCCTTTACGCGGTGGCGCTGTTTGTGATTATTGCGCCCATTGCTTACGCCGTGGCTTACATCTTTCACAACGGCATGGTACCGCCAATTTCAACGACCTAAAGTTAGAACCAACGTCGTTCCCACGCAGAGCGTGGGAACAAGGAGTAGATATGTCACTGGTTCCCACGCTCCGCGTGGGAACCCCATGGGTTATTTTTCTGCATCCTGCGACACAGCCCTCAGCTGTTCTTTTGTTTTTTTACAGACTTCGTCGCCTGGCGGATTTTGTTTACGCTGGTCCAGGGATCGATATCAATCCCGCCCAACACCCGGCCGTCACTGCGTCGCATAACCAGCATCATGCTTTTTTCTTTGCCGACAATGGGAAAGTAAGCACAATTTTCGACAGACCCGCAGTTTTCCTCAATAAACGCATCGATTTTTTGTTGATACGCTTTGGATATCTGCCGGAAATCATCGATGGGTTTGCTTCTGGCCACCATTTCATCTAGATGATTGTCCATGGGCTCGTAATACTCGGCGCGGAATTCCAGATCTGGCTTGCCCGCCATCACTTCTTTCATGAGCCGCGTTTTTTCTATAGGATCCGTGGGCAGTTTGGCGTAAACCGGCAACGGTCCGGGGTCCTTATGCGCCAGTAGCTCCTTAAAGCGAAATTTATTCTGTTCCACGTCATTGGGTGAAACCAACACAAATCGGTCGACGGAAAAGGCCACGAATTGCGGGCGCTCGGTGTAAATGACCGTAATGCCATATACCAAGGCACATAGCTGAACGGCGGTGATGAGACTGAGATCCAGGGCCAGGCCTTTTTTACCGGGTTTAAATACCACAAACGTCAGGATCGGTCCCAGCATGACGTCAACCAGCACGATCATGCCCACGATGAACCAGCCGCCGTCGGCGGTTAGATACGGTTCCGGGTACCACCAGTGAAAAACCAGGTAGAAAAATACCAGGAATATGGAAACACTTATCAGGAGATGAACGCCGGAGGCGCGTAACCGGGGTTTGAATGGATTAATCATTTCAATCCTCTCTGAATCAAAATAATTAAACGGAATAGTCCACGACAATTTATCGTCTGAACGCCGGAAACTTTTAGTATTGGTAAGCCCGTAAACCGCAGTGCAACAATGGTAAAGCAGCCTTTATAAAACCTTTTTATACTGCGCTTTAATCCATTGGACGATCACGTTATAGTAAGATTTGTGAATTATGTAACAATAATTTCGGAACAGGACAGCGATAGGTGGACAAAATCAAACAAGTGATTCTTATTCGCAAAGACCTTAAAATGCGCCGTGGCAAGGAAATCGCTCAGGGGTCCCACGCCGCTATGGCGTTTCTGGTTCAGCGGTTATATCGTCCAGCGCAGGGCGACAATCAACACTTGTCAATTACATTATCGGATACCGAACAAAACTGGCTGGACAAGGGTGCAGCCAAAGTCTGTTTGAGGGTCAATTCGGAACAGGAACTGCTGGACTATCATCGCAAATGCCGGGATCTGGGATTGCAGGCCCATTTGATCCGGGACAGCGGACGCACGGAGTTTCACGGAACGCCGACCTATACCGCATGCGCGATTGGGCCCGACTACAGCAGCAGGATTGACAGTATTACCGGAGAGCTGGTCCCCTATTAACGCCGACAACTTAACGCAAGCCGCAAAACGGTTCGCCAGCTTTCTAAAAACACCGTTAGCCGAATACCTTTTTCAATATCTCGGTTGTTCTGGCCACCGGATCATGTCGGATTTTCCCTTCTTCTTCCGCCAGTTTAATAAATAAACCATCCAGCGCTTTACGTGTTATATACGCATCCAGATCCAGGGTATCGGCATCCAGGTACTGACCAAGAAATCCTATTTTGTCTGTCATGCGTTTATACGAAGCCGTGAGATTCACCTGGCTGGTTGCACGTTTAACCACGGGTAAGAAAGCGTCTTGCAGCGACCCATAGGTTTTATCCCGAAAATATTCCGTGGCGGCATTATCCGGCCCGTTGACAATTCGTTTCGCATCATCGATTTTCATCTGCTTGATGGCGTTTATGAAAATTGTTTTCGCCTGCGGTGCCGCTTGTTCCGCCGCTTCATTCATTGTCCTGACGAACTGATCAACGTATTGGTCCTGTCCCAACCGGCGCAGCGTGGATGCCACTTTTTCCAATTGGTCCGACACCGGTATCCGTACTTTCATATCATCATAGTAGCCACCGCTCCGGCCTAGCGTGTTCACTGCTCGCTTTACACCGACACTCAGGGCATCCAAAACACCGCGATAAAAATCCTGACCGGTGAGCGTGTTTGAAGCGGCCGATAACTGACCGGCGATATCATTCAACCGCGTATCCATCGTCTTGCAAGCAGTAATGCCGAGACTAACAACAACACAAATAGTAATAAGAAATAGCGTAGATGGGCTTGTTAACGGTTTCATAGGCGTCAGCACCTGTTATTGGTAACGCAGTTATCGACGTTCAGGCCATGCAACTTGAATAGCAAAGGCCACAAAATCCGGTACCAGCGCACACCATGGAAAATTAAGCTGGCGCTATAGACCATTGATACAACGAGGATTAGACCTGTCAATATTAATCCAGCAAGTGCCTGAAAAACGCGGTTCCCACGGTAATGGCTTCTGCCAATGTTAAAACAGACCTAGAGTCAACGTTACCATCTTGCCATTGTCGCGCCGTGGCACCGTCTTTAAAAAACACCATTTCGGTGCATAGACTGTGCGCCGCACAGCCGTTCGTCTGTTGCCAGCGAATACCAATCGCCGGTTCCGAAACGGGCTCGACGGCACAAACTTCCTTTCGTCGTTGATGAATTAAAATGGGTGCGCCCGAAAGATGGCAAACCGACCGGATCACAACCTCGGAATTAAATACCGGCGCAATAGATACGGCGTCCAGTGCGCACATGGCAAACAACCGGTGGTTATTCAATGTTACTTCATGAGGTGTTTTTTCTGTGGTCATGGGATAGGCGCCGGTAATCTTCCCGGTTGTCCCATCTTGCACAATCAAATCGTTCTCTGCCAATGTATGCACGGCGCCCTGTATATCTACGCCCTCATGCAAACAAGCCAGTTCGTCCCGTTCCGGCACACACCCACGCAACGCCAGGGACTGCAATATATTTTGATGGATACGTTTCACCGGTGCCGCTAAACCGTCCTGGCGTTGTTTCAACGGCAACAATGCCGTTAACCGGTGCAACACAGGAAGCTGGTCCATCATTTTTCTACCGTACCAATATTGAGAATGTCATATGCTTTACCTTACCCGTAAAACAACGTTTGTCAAATTAGTACCCTAAATAGCGGCTCGTCAGACACACCAGCGACCCATTGAAGGCATCCGCAAATACCGCTATGATTCGCGCTAATTATTAACTCCCTGTCGATAACCGATGCCCTTGCACGATTGACCGCAAATTAATCATACAATTCATGCGGCAGCAAACGTGAGCAGATTGTGAAGAACATGTTATGAAAAGAAAGATTGTTTGGATCAGCTACCTGGTTCCTTTGTCACTATTACCGGCTTTGGGCGTGACCGCCTCGCTTGAAGGACAGTGGTGCGAAAACGGCAAGCCCTATGCGTGCTACCCACCGGTCACCAACCAATCCGATCACTATGTTTGTACGGACAGCACGACTATTACCCGGGTTGGCCCCAAATCTCTCCAATGGGTAGTCAACGAGACCCTGCATTTTTATACAGATGGTTTAATTAATGGCAAAACCAAACGCAAGCAAATTATCACCCGCTTTGACCGTACCGATGATTCGAACACCAATGTCTTCGAACACCGCGAAGAATCAGAAGCTGTCAGCCGCTCGCGCAAGCTCATTGTACGTAATGACGATATTAATGTTATTTTCAATCAGATACCCCATGAAGAAGATGCGGTAAAAATTCACCAACAGACAACATACAATCGCTGTGACGCGGCACTGAAGAACAAAACTTACTATACCGCGCTGGTAGATTGTGGCGGAACCGGAGACTACATAGCCGGCGTACCGGAAGTCGTTGACAATCCTTTATTATGGAATCCCGGAAATGAACGAACAAATAACTACAACAGCTCCTGCCGCCTGGTAACCAAATGCTGGGGCGGTGGCTGGGCGGCCTATGCCGCCAGTAACGATGCCGGCGAAGGTAAAAAAGCATTTGGCGCCTCGTGCGGTGAGTCGTCACGCCATGACGCCAAAGCACAGGCTATCAACACCTGCCGGGAAAGCGGCGGCACCAATTGCCTGCTGTCGGTAATCAGCGGCTTCGATAATGGGCAGACCACTTCCGCGGTTAATAACAATAAAGGCATAAAAGTGGAAACATGCAATTACGGAGACTGTAATATAAAAGTGGATGACTAATGGTATTAGAACCGCAATCGCATCAGAAATTACCGGACAACAGACTTCTGCTATCGGCTATAATTTATTTGCAGTGTACCCCTATATGCCGTCGGGTTTACATCCCCTGTTCCTGCTCATTGCCGGGCACCGAACGCACAACGCATTGTTTCCGTTAATTACTTACGGGGTTTTCACGCCACAATATCCGTTCCGGTTATCGGGCTAGCCGTTCTACCAAGTATATTATTTACTACGTATTTTTCTGAAAAAAGCCGGTACGCCGACATATCATTTTCTTGTATATACCTGCACTATTAATAGTTTTTCACCTCTGATCGAATCATACCTTAAATCAAGTACATACACACAGCGTGTGAATATTTCATCGCAACAGGAAACTACGGAAATGCCGATACCTAGTATCGGGCTTTCAGGTTAAAGTTTTTGCTCGAACAGTCGTTAAAAACGCTGTAGTAGCATGAAATAAAGATAAATCAACATTCGATTTCCACTAGTGGGCGATGGTACACAAACTCGAACAAATATTGCTGCACGTCAGCTGGCAAAAGAAGATTTTATTATTCGCTTGCCTCTATATCACGTTATTGCTCGCCATTGGCCTTTTTTCCGCATATACCATCGTCAATCTAAACCGATCCATGGAGTCCATTGTGCACAACTCCCAGTCACGGGTGAATGTGGCCAATAACGCCCGCGTTGCTATTGTAGAGTTGAGTCGTGCACTGGCCAGTGTTATTGCGGTCAGTGACCCCCGGGAAATCCGTCAGGAATCCATTAGCGCCATACGGGCATTATCGTTATTGGATGAACACACCCAGATCCTGGCGGACAAATTGCGTGAAAGCCCGGAAGTCCAGGAGCTGACCCGGTTAATACAACGAATACGGCCCGTTCAGTTGGCCGTTATCAAGGCCGCCAAGAAAAACAACGATGAGCTTGCCATGCGCAAGTCCAAGAGCGTGTTAACCGATTCAGCCCGCATTGATGAATTATCGCAGCAACTGGTTAATAACGAACGCGAGCTTTTGGAACGTATTCAAAATGCCACAACCCGGCGAAGTAACCACTTTATTAACATCATGATATGGTTAATCGCGACGGGGGTTGTTCTCGGCATTTTGGGCAGCGTATTCGCAGCACGTTTAATGACCAAGCCATTAAAAGAAATTGAAAAAACCATGACAGCCGTCTCACAGGGAAACCTGCGACTGACTATCAACGATAACAACAGTAATGAGGGAAGTCGGGATGAAATTGGCCGCACGGTTTTGGCCATGTCAAAAACGGTGTCAAATTTACACGAAATGATTTCCAGGATTCACGATAACGCGTCGGCACTGGATCAGGAATCCCAACACATCGAGCACACGGCTCAAAACATCAATAACGTGTCACAGGAACTACAAACCAGTGTCAGTAACATCCATGAGGATACCCAGTTGGTGAAATCCGTAACCGATCAGGTTTCCGGTCAACTGGATGAAGCATCAGCGAGTGCGCAGCTCACTTCCGATTCCTCCCGGCAAGTTGCCAACGAGATTATGGATACAGTCAGCGAATTCCATCAGTTTCAGCAACACATGGAACAAACGGCGCACGCAACGCGTGACTTGTCCCGCGTAGCAGAAGAAATTACTTCTATCACGGACACTATCCACACCATATCATCCCAAACCAATCTACTGGCGCTAAACGCGGCAATCGAAGCTGCCCGGGCCGGCGAACATGGGCGCGGTTTTGCCGTCGTTGCCGACGAAGTACGCGAGCTCGCTAAACGTACCGAAGATGCCACAGGCGAAATTACTTCGCTAATCGAGGGAGTTTCGACGTCCGTAGCCGAGACGGTAAACTCGCTGGAAAGTAGCGTCAAGGATGCCAAAACAAAAATCGAACATTTGACGGAGCTCGCAACCGAAGTAAACAACAGCAGCGAACGTGCCGAACAAATGCGCGAGTTCATGCGTGAAATCGTTGCGTTGATGAAGTCGCAGGAACAAGCCGTTATGCGTATTACCAACTCGGTTACATCGCTCTACGACGTATCTTCCGGCGCCGGACAGCAATCGAATGCCCTCCACGAATTATCCGGATCATTGCGCGATGCCGCGCAGGATCTCAACCAGACCGTAGACCGGTTTGTTTTGTAGTACATAATCACCGTAACGGGAGTCACTGTCATGAGTAATACGACCTTCACCCACATTTTTCACAAAAGCGCCGTACTTATCTGGTTGATATTTTTGGTTGCAGTGGCGAATGTGTCAAATACATTTGCTTCGCTGGAGAACCCCCAAAAGGAAGATTTTATACTTCCCGAGAAAGTACCTACACCGGAAGACAACAAACTAACCCCTACTAGAATAAAATTAGGCAAAATGCTGTTTTTTGATCCTCGCCTGTCGGGCTCCAACTGGATTAGTTGCGCGACCTGCCACAATCCGGGATTGGGATGGTCTGATGGCTTGCCTAAAGCCATTGGGGACGGACAAAAGCAATTAAAACGGGCCACGCCGACTATTATCAATGCCGCTTTTAACAAAGTTCAAATGTGGGATGGCCGATTTCGCACGCTCGAGCAACAAGCGATGGGTCCTATTGGTGCGTCAGTTGAAATGAATCAGAATCCTGACGAACTGGTAAAAGAACTGGCCGGGGTAGCAGGTTATGTCAAATTGTTCAGTGAAGCGTACCCGGATAATGGTATAACCACCGACACAATTCGCAAAGCAATAGCCAGTTTTGAACGCACAATTATCGCCGGGGATTCACCGTTCGACCAGTGGGCCAAAGGTGACGAGTCGGCCATTAGCAAAGACGCCAAAAAAGGATTCAAATTATTCATCGGTAAAGCGCGCTGCGTAAAATGTCATAACGGTTATAACTTTACTGATGATGGTTTTCATAATATCGGACTTAATGACTCTTCTGATGAGGGCCGCTATTCACTGCGCAAAATCAAAATTCTCAAAGGGGCCTTTAAAACTCCAACGTTGCGCAATGTGGAATATACCGCCCCTTATATGCACAATGGCGAATATAAAACCCTTAAAGAAGTCATTAACCACTACGTAAAAGGCGGTGTTGTCAAAACGCATCTGTCTCCTAACATGAAGCCCCTGGATTTGTCCGAAAAAGAAAAACAGCAGTTAGTGACGTTTATGAAATCGTTATCCACCAAACCACTCAACGTGGCCGTCCCACGTTTACCACAATAAAGGAAGGAGAACATATTTATGTGGAAACACTTTTACCTTCTTGTTGTAACCGCGCTTTCCCTTGGGATGTTCAGTCAGATGACGTTAGCGGACACTCTGGTAGTCGGTCAACATAACAAGTCTTTTGTGATAGATAGCAAAAAAGTTGAAAAACTGACGATTAAAGTGGGAGATACCATTCGTTTCATGAATCAGGATCCCTTTTTTCACAATGTTTTTTCACTGTCAGATTTAAAGACTTTTGACCTGGGTTCTTTTCCCAAAGGGCAATTTAAGCCGGTGACTTTTGACAAACCCGGCACCGTTGAAGTCGAATGCGCTATTCATCCACAAATGTATCTTGAAGTAACGGTTAAAAAATAAAATGGCAAAACAACAGACAAGACAACGCAAACTTCCAGCTTGCGTGGCGCTGCTACTGTGTTTATGTATTGCCACCGCGACTGTGGCCAGCGACAACCGTAAGTCGGTACGTGCCGCATTGGACAAGCCCACCGTTCGCGGCGGTATTGTTTTCAAAAATTACTGCGTACTATGTCATGGCGAAAAAGGCGACGGACAGTCTCGCGCCAAAAAATTATATCCTGATATGCAACTGAAAATTCGCCGCATTAATAGTGCTCACTATGAATCCGTTATCCGCAACGGTGGTACTGCAAAGGGACTTTCGCCGTTTATGCCACCCTGGGGAGATGAGTTGTCGGAGGAACAAATCAGTGACGTAATTACCTATCTGCGTATCGTCACTGACCCCATCAAGCGCGGGGAAGTGGTTTATAAAACCAATTGTATACTGTGCCACGGCCTCAAGGCTGACGGGAAAGGCCGGGCCGCGAAGTTATTTAATCCACCGCCGGCAGATTTGACCCGCAGTGATAAAAATGACGAATATAAAACCATGATCATTCGCCTGGGCGGTAAAGCCATGGGCCGCTCAGAGGTGATGCCATCGTGGGAAAGCCAGTTAAGCCAACAGGAGATCGCCGATTTGGTAAAATACCTGAGCTCGATCCTGGTAGTTGATAACGTGGCAAAAAACCAATAAATCAACAGAACGCCGCGCGTGCGGTACCTACCATCATCGCGCCAAAGTTCCACCCGCCTGAAGCCCCGGTGATTGCAACCGGGGCTTGTTACACTTTTAAAATCTCCAGCAATTATCCCGCTATAATTGATCACAATTCATCCCCGGCTTTGCCGTTTTGTGACCGGGCTTCATCACATCTCCCGACTAGTCTTTTTAACAAGACTAGAGAAACTCATTGCAATCAACCGGGAGAACTGAAAATGAAAGTGGCATTTATCGTACCCAAAGACGACGACCGGCAAAGCCCCCTAAGCCAATATGCCCAATGCCGCGTCCTGCCGCCGGTGGGACTGCCAAAAATGGCCGGCCAGGCCGGGAAACACGGCGAAGTGGCGGTGGCGGATGAACGAACCGGAACGGTAAAGCACGAGAGGCACGCTCATATTGCGGTGTTCTTTGTTAACCGCTATAACAGCGATCGGGCCTGCGCCCTGGCCCTGCAATACAGAAACAACGGCAGCCACGTAGTGTTTACCGGTCCCAAGCTGGCTCACTCACCGGTCGATGCAGAACGTGCGCAACGTTATGCGGACAGCGTGTTCCTGGGAGCCGGCGAAGCAACCCTTCCCGTTTTTCTGGCGGATTTCAATCAGAACAAAACCAAACGCTTTTACCATGAATCCAAATGCGAGCGCGAAACCGCGCGCAATCCATTCATGGTGGAAAATGACTTTATGGATCGCGCATCCTGATGTGTAGCCGGAATGACTACCTTATTATTAAACGCAAAGTCGCGAAGGCGCAGAGAAGACCTGTATTACTTTCATCTCGCAAAGGAAACCGCCTTCGTCTGAAAGACAATAGTGAATCATTAATGGTTAAAAAGTTCCTGCCCCTTTGCGGCTCAGCATCTTTGCGTTGAAGTTTTTCATTTCTGAAACAGCCTGGCAAACTGCCCGTAGTTTTCCTTTTCCAGATCTTCCACCGGAATAAACCGCAATGCCGCGGAATTGATGCAAAAGCGTTTGCCGGTGGGAGCCGGCCCGTCATCAAATACGTGACCCAGGTGCGAATCCGCCACCCGACTTCTCACTTCGGTGCGTACCATAAACAGCTTGCGATCCTGCTTCTCTGTGACAGCGTCGCTGGCAATAGGCCGGGTAAAGCTGGGCCAGCCTGTGCCGGAATCGAATTTATCCAGGGAACTGAACAACGGTTCACCCGATACGATATCAACGTAGATGCCAGCCTTCTTGTTGTCCCAGTATTTATTCTGGAACGCCCTTTCCGTACCCTCTTCCTGAGTGACTTCATATTGCAGGGGCGTCAGCCGCTTTTTCAGTTCCTCATCAGAGGGTTTTGTGTAGCTTTTATCGTTCATTACCATTTTTCCCTTGCTGCCCGAGATTGTCTTGTTACCTAGTTCACGTGCTGGACTTTCGTCAGCCTGGCCGCTGGCCGCAACCGACGTGTTCATCGATGTATACATGACATAGCCACCCCCCGCAACAACCGCCAGAAACAGCAGCGCCGGGGCGTATCGGGTTTTAAAATTCTGAATCATCATTACTTCGTTCCCATGGTTGATTAATAAGCGATTGATTTTACATTACTAATCAGCATAGTCGCGGCAGGTCCAGCGTTCATCACCAAATTGTCACGATTTTATCACCACTGGAACGGCAAGGTTTATGCAGCCAGCGATGCAATATGGGGCTGTTCTTCCGCTACCTCAATAACGTCTTAATTTACTATTTTGACAGGCGCTAGCGGGAAAGTTTGGCGCCGTTGATCTATGTTTAGAATTGAATAACCCTGGCATATTTAATGTTAAATGACTCATGACACACAGACTTTAAACCGCGGACCGAGCAACAATAAATGTACATAACGTCAACCCATATAAGCAACGCGGACGTCAATTATAGATGGCGCCATCAACCAGGTTGTCCCGTTTAATGCCCAGGCGAAAAAGCGGCTCTGTTTGTGTTCGGTGCGGCGCGTTTAAGAACTCGGCTTTCAGCCGCTGCAAGCAATGCGAGTTTCAACCGGAAACCGATTACGAAGCGGCGCGTTCGCTGATACTTTCCGAAACAAGGGTTATCGGTGACATCGAGGTTGGCCATACACCGGAAGAACTACAGGATATAGCCGCCGCGATTCGCCGTGGACGCCCATTTCCCATCGACGGCGAACTGCAAAAACAGGTGGTGCGCGCTTACTATAAACACCTTAAAGCAAATCCGCCATCGAAGTGGCCGCTGCGCCGGGTGTTGAAATGGGCGGCTGTCGTAATCATCAACGTGGCTATGGCCGCGGTCATTATCGGGTGGTTTTGGATAAGAAAATCGTAATGTATAACTGTAATACAACGTATAAAGGATAAAAGGACGAATCAACTATGTTACGCCTTGTTTCAGTGATTGGCATCGCGATTGCGATGGTCATTGGATTTGTTGCGCTGTCAACGCAAATGCGCGACGAATTTTCTGTCAGACAACAAGTCAC